>CANIID010000014.1 GCA_947467315.1 Betaproteobacteria bacterium
AGCTGCAACACGAAATCCTGCGCGTCGAAAGCGGCTATATGGGGCAGGCGCTGCTCGATCCGTACGCCATGTTGTCGCCCGACAGCGTGATGCGCAATCTCGCCGCCGAAATCGCCAGCATCAAACGCGCCATCCGCGACGTGAAAAGAGACCTGCTTGCCTTCGCGGATATCCAGCAAGTCAAGGCGTGGCTCAAGACCCTGCGCAAATCCCGCCGGCGCGATGCGTTTGACGACATGCTGTTTTGATCCGCGCTCGAACCGTGCTTCATACTCCATCTGTTTCTCAGGCCACTTAAATGACCACCCGTCCCGTCATCGTCGTCGAAGACGACCCCTTCCCGCGCATGTTGAAGGCGTTTCTCGATCCCACCATCGAGCCGCAACGCCTCGCCGCCCTCGCGGATTTTTTTGCCCATGACCTGCCGGATTTCGCCGGCTGGCTGGCGAATTTGCGCGCGATGGCCGGGCCGCTCTACCCGGCCGATGTGCGGCTGGTGGCGAATCAGGATGCCTTGCGCGCGCAGTTGCCCGAGGCGGGCGCAGTGGTCAGCGAATCGCTCGACATCGGCGCGGATGAAATTGCCCTCGCGCCCAAACTCAAGGTAGTGCAGAAATACGGCATGCTGCTGCGCGGTATCGACGTCGCCGCCTGCGCAGCGCGCGGCATCACGGTACTGCCCCTGCGCCGCCGCGCCAACATCTCGTGCGCCGAGCATGCGCTGATGCTGATGCTCGCGCTGTCAAAAAAACTGCATCGCCTGCACGGCAAAATCAGCATCGCGCAATTGCAGGCCGCCGGCTACCAACCGAAGATGTTCGACAGCGGCTACACGCCAGGCTCCGGCTGGCCGCGCGTGCCGGGACTGAGCATTCTCTATGGCACGACGCTGGGCATTATCGGCTTCGGCGAAATCGGCCGCGAGATCGCGTTACGCGCGCACGCTTTCGGCATGCGCGTGATCTGCACGCAGCGCACACCCATGAGCGACGCAGAGCAACGCGAATGGCACGTCGAATATCGCGAACGCGACGCGTTGTTGCAGGAAAGCGATTGGCTGTGCATTCAGCTTCCCGCCAACGCCGGCACACGCAACTATCTCGATCACGCCCAGTTCGCACAGATGAAGCCCGGCGCGAAACTCATCAACGTGTCGCGTGCGCAAGTGATGAATCGCGACGCGCTGCTCGCGGCGCTGCGATCCGGCCAGCTCGGCGGTTTTGCGCTCGACCCGCAATACGAAGAGCCGGGGCGCGCCGATGACGAACTACTGGGCTTTGAAAACGTGATCCTTACGCCGCACGTGGCGGCGATGCCGCGCCAAAACGGCTTGAATGACTTTGAAGACCTGGTGCGTGGCGTGGCGGGATGTTTAAAATAATTCAATAAAAACAAACAGTTACAATAATACAGCCTTGGCGACAAAAAACCGGTCACACTCCGCGCTACAATAATTTTTGCGTTTTTTAATTCGTCAACAAGGAGGATCACCTTCATGAGCCACACTTACGATGAACTGAAACACATGACCGTTGTGCAGTTGCGCGAAATCGCCAAGGCCGAAGAAGCCAATCACGAATCGCTCAAGGGCTACACGCAACTGAACAAGGATCATCTGATCACCGCGTTGTGCAAGGCGCTGAATCTGCCGATGCATGCGCATCACGAAGCGCGCGGCATCGACAAGGCTGCGCTCAAGGCCAAAATCCGCGAACTCAAGAAACAGCGCGTCGATGCGCTGGCGGCGCACGATCACGCCAAACTCAAAGTCATCCGGCGCACCATCCACGCTTACAACCGGCGCATCCACGCGGCGATGGTATAGGTATACCCATCGCCTTTGCGTCTCAGGCTCAGGTTTTTTTATCGCCGCCGGGCGCCGAATCCTGCACCTGAGTCTGCGTCTGCGTCGGCTCGCCGGTGATCTCTTCCGCCGGCGGATCCATACCCATGGCACGCAACACCCACGAGATGGCGAAGCCTGCCACCAGCGGCCACCAGTGCGTCATCACCACCGCCAGCACGCCAGCCGACACGAAGGTCAGTCCCAGCAACAGCAGACCAGAATGCTTGCTGCGGCTGTAGGCAAAAAACAGCGCCAGGCCCCAAAAGCAAAACATCACCGCGAAGCTGTACACCACCCACACCATCGGCACGCGCCCGGAATACACCGCGCCCACCACTGCCAGTATCAACCCGCCAACGATCCACTTCATATCACGGCCCGTTCGAAAATAAAGTGCGATTCTACACTGCCGCGCGCCGTGTTATAACGCATCCATGTCCGGCGCCAGCCCCAGCAGCAGCAATCCCAGCCGCACCCTGAAAACCTGCTGCGGCGCGCATATCGTGCATGACGGCCTGTCGGACGTGAGCTACGTATTGCTGCCGCTGCTGGCGCAGGCTTTCGGACTGAGTCTCGCGCAAGTCGGCATGATTCGCACCGCGCATCGCGTGGCGATGGCGGCGTTTCAGTTGCCCGCCGGGTTGATCGCGGAGCGCTTTGGCGAACGCAATTTGCTGGCGTTGGGCACCCTGCTCTCCGGACTGGCGTTTATCGCGCTGGGCTACGCCAACGGCTTCTGGATGATCCTCATTGCACTGTTTTTCGCGGGCATGGGTTCGGCGGTGCAGCATCCCTTGTCGTCTACCATCATCTCGCATGCGTATCCGGGCGAAGGCCGACGCACCGCGCTCGGCACCTATAACTTCGCCGGTGACGTGGGCAAATTCGTCTTCGGCGGCATCGTCAGCCTGTGTGTGCTGGCGGGGATTTCATGGCAAGCGCCGGTGGTGGGGTTCGGTGTCGCGGCCCTCGTCACCGCGATGATCGTGTTCGTGTGGATTGCCAATACGCACGCGCACGCATCGACGAACCCAAAACCAAAAATTCACGGCTGGGGCATCCGCAATAAACCCGCCTTCGCGGCGCTGTGCATGGTGGATATCGTCGATAGCATGACGCGCACCGGCTTCCTCACGTTCATTGCATTCCTGCTGATCGCCAAAGGCGTGCCCGACGGCTGGGCGGCGCTGGCGGTGCCGCTGGTGTTGATCGGCGGCATGGCGGGGAAATATTTCTGCGGCGTGCTGGCCGAAAAACTGGGCGTCATCCGCACCATCGTCGTCACCGAAATTGCCACCGGCGCGGGCATACTCGCCACGCTCGCGCTGCCGGGCATGGCGACGTTTTTTCTGCTGCCCTTTGTGGGGGTTGCGTTACAAGGCACCTCGTCGGTGATCTACGGCACCGTCGGCGAGTTGGTCGAATCCGACAAACTGCCGCGTGCTTTCGGTCTGGTCTACACCACCGGCGCAGTGTGCGGCATCATCGCTCCCATCGGCTATGGCTTACTGGGTGACGCTATCGGCATTGAAAAAACCATCGCCATCGCGGGCGGTGTAGTCTTACTCACTTTACCGCTGGCGCTGGTGCTGCGTTCAGCCATTGCACGCGGGCATCCGTCTGCTGCGACGGTAGTAAAATAATCACATCACGCATTCCCAAGGAATCCCTCATGGCCAAACCCCGCATCAGCTATATTCCCCTCGAACAAATGACGCCCGAAATGCGCGTCGAGATGGAGCGTTGCGCGCGCGAAGGCACGCCGCGTCCGGAAAGCTCGGCCGTGCGCGCGCATGTACAGGCGTGCTTCTGGTTTTTTGCCAATTCATGGCGCGATATTTTCAAGAACGGCGTGCTCGAACATGCCATCAAGGAACTGTGCCGCGTCTACGTCTCACGCTCGGTAATCTGCGAATTTTGCGGCAATCAGCGCTCGATCAAAGGCGCCGCCGAAGGGCTGAAAGAAACCCACTACGACGATCTGGTGGAGTTTGAAAAATCCACCCAATACAACGACCGCCAGAAAGCCGCGCTCACCCTGGCCGAAGCCATCGTATGGCGGCTCGATACCGATGACGCCTTCTGGGCGCGTCTGCACAAACATTTCACCGAACCGCAAATCGTCGAGCTCGGCTGCGCCATTGGGCTGACCCACGGCCAGCAAAGTTTTATCCGCCTGCTCAACATTGACCACCATCAGGTGATGCCGGGCACCTCGGCATCCATGGCGCCCGGCACCGAAACCGCAGAAGCCCTGGCGAAGCTCAAAGCCTCGCCGAGCTATTGGGCCAATCGTGGCACTGGGAGTGCCGGTAGTACCGGGGCGAAGAAAAACACCGCCTGATTACTGCGCTTATCGCCCATGGATTGCATAACTATTTGTTTTTAAACAGATTTCCACAGGCACTTGCCGCCACTGGCCTTGTCGATCTCGGCCACCTGTTGCTCATGCGCAGCCAGTTCCTCCGCGCTCGCGCGCAGTACCGTAATTTCCACTGCGCCACGCTCGCTGTCCTCCACGCGCACCAAGGTGGCCGGGCCTGAATCGATCATCAAACTGCCCTGCCCGCGCGTCATCGCCAGATAAACTTCCGCCAGCAACTGCGCGTCGAGCAATGCACCGTGCAGCGTGCGGCCCGCGTTATTGATTTGATAGCGTTCGCACAGTGCATCGAGGTTGTTGCGTTTGCCGGGATGCAGTTCGCGCGCTTTTTTCAGGGTATCGATGACGCTGGGGCAAACGTCCTTCATCGGCTTCATGTCGAGCAGCCGCAGCTCGTGATTTAAAAAGGCGAGGTCGAACGGCGCGTTGTGAATCACCAGTTCCGCGTCGGCCACGTAATCGAGAAACTCCTGCGCGATCTCGCGAAACTTGGGTTTGTCCGCGAGAAACTCGCTGGTGATGCCATGCACCTGCAGCGCGCCTTCTTCGCTTTCGCGCTCGGGATTGATGTAGCGATGAAAATGTTTGCCGGTCGGCTGGCGATCAACAATTTCCACGCCGCCGATTTCGAGGATGCGATTGCCCAGCGCCGGGTCGAGGCCGGTGGTTTCGGTGTCGAGAATGATTTGCCGCATCTCAGCGCTCCTGGCCGACGCTTCCGACACTTTCCACGCCGCGATTAGCCAACTCGTCGGCGCGTTCGTTGCCGTGGTGTCCCGCGTGCCCTTTCACCCACAGCCACTGGATGTCGTGCTGCTGCGCGAGCGCATCGAGTGCTTTCCACAGGTCGTCGTTCTTCACCGGCTTTTTGGCCGAGGTGCGCCAGCCGTTTTTTTTCCAGCCGTGGATCCACTCCGAAATTCCCTGCTGCACGTATTTGGAGTCGGTATGCAGTTGCACGGTGCAGCGGCGCGTTAACGCCTCCAGCGCGCGGATCACAGCCAACATTTCCATGCGGTTGTTGGTGGTGAGACGCTCGCCGCCGAATAACTCTTTTTCGGTGCCGTTGATTTCCAGTAACGCGCCCCAGCCGCCGACACCGGGATTGCCCTTGCAGGCGCCATCGGTATAAATTTTTACCACGCTGTCCGTTATAGTCATTGTGCTCGCTGCGCTCATTTTCTTATTGTACCTTCTACTTTCCGGCGTTCCCGCGCGGCCAGTTGATCTTCCTGTTTCTGCGGTGCCGCCACCAGGTGCTTGTTACGCGCCTGCTGCGGCCAACGCGGCGTGATCACGCGCATGCCGTGCACCCGCTTGATCGCATGCAAAAACGTCACCGCACCGCTGAACGGCCACCAGCGGTCGCCTGCGGCTTCCATGAATTTGAAGCGGTCAATCCATTTTTGACTGGCACAGGGCGGCACGTAACATCCCATTGCGCCGCCCGCCATCTCAAAACCCAGCAGCGCCAGCCAGTCTTTCAAGCGCAGCAAGTGGATAAACCGCCCGCGCCACGGATAACTGCCGCTCTGGGCAAAGGAATGCCACGCGCCCCACAGGCTCATAGGATTAAAGACGGTGAGCACCAGATGCCCGTCGGGCACCAACACGCGCTCGACTTCGCGCAGGATTTGGTGCGGGTTTTCCGAAAACTCAAGCACGTGCGGCAGCAATACCAGATCGACGCTGGCGCTGACCACCGGCAACGCCGCGCCGTCCGCACGCAATTGCGCGCCAGTGGCACGGTCCACCGTGGCGCGCAGGGGCATGCGATTGGCGCGCAACAAGTCAATTTCCGGAAAGCCTATTTGCAGCGCGTTGTAACCGAAGAGATCGGTGACGGTGCGGTCAATGTAGGCGCGCTCGCGCTCCAGCAAATACCGCCCCAGCGGGGTTTGCATCCACGCGGCGGCGGACCATTCAACTGAGGGATTTTCGATTGACACGTGCGAAGTTTAAATCAAATAATGCGTTTGCTGTAATTGCTGCAATTGCATGAGGGAATCCCCATGAGCCATTATCAAATAGTCCCGCTGCGGGCGTTCAACGACAACTATATCTGGACCCTCCGCGACGCCACGCACGCCATCGTGGTAGATCCGGGCGACGCCCAGCCGGTGCTCGACTATCTTGCCACCGAAAAACTCGCGCTTGCCGCCATCATCATCACCCATCATCACGCCGATCACATCGGCGGCGTAAAAGAACTGATCGCGGGCCGCGACATTCCCGTCTACGGCCCGCACGATCCGCGCGTGCCCGACGCCACGCAGCGGCTATCCGAGGGCGAATCGATCACGCTGCCGCATTTCGGCATCCAGCTCAAGGTGCTGGAAGTGCCCGGCCACACCACCAGCCACATCGCCTATTACAGCAACCCCAGCGAGAACATCCTGTTTTGCGGTGACACCTTGTTCGCCGCCGGTTGCGGCCGCCTGTTTGAGGGCACGCCGGCGCAGATGCATGAGTCGCTAGGCAAGTTCATGCGCCTGCCCGACACCACGCGCGCTTATTGCACGCACGAATACACGCTATCAAACATACGCTTCGCCCGCGCCGCCGATCCGGCGAACAGCGCGCTGATGGATTGGGAGGCGCGCGCCAAAGCCCTGCGCGAAGTCGATACGCCCACGGTGCCCACCACCATCGCGCTCGAACGCGCGACCAATCCGTTCGTGCGCTGCGCCGAAGCCGGCGTGATTGCCAGCGCCAGCCGGCACGCGGGAAAACCGCTGGCCGATCCCGTCAGCGTGCTCGCCGCGATACGCGAATGGAAGAATAATTTCTAAAAATTAAGTCTTTGTGACAGCACCTCCTTAACGGCCTCAATTTAATGTAAAAAGCCCTTGATTTTTAAGGACTTTTTAAATTGACGCCAAGCGCCGCAGCCGTTACCATGCGTGCGTTAATTTGAGCGGAGCAATACCTCATGGCCGAACTTCCGTGCAGGACTGGTTTGATCTCAATGTTCTTGCTCACCGCCGCCCTGTTCAGCGCCGGTTGCGCCCAACTCCCCCAAACTTCAGCTACCGCACCGTCCGGCATGCAGAGTGCCGCGCCCCTTGCAGACTGGCCAACCCCCAACCTTGCGGATACCGTCCCGCCGAAACCGCCGGAGCCGACAATTTTGCCGCGCGCAGAACGTCCGGCTGATAAGGTTCCCGAAATTTTGCGCACGCCACGCCGCACTGCCGGCGGCGCCTCGCGCGGCGCCGACGCCACCCAGCCGCAAGACGCCTGGCAGCGTATCCGCAATGGCTTCCAGATGGCGCCGCTGGACAGCGCGCTTATCAGCGACTGGGAGACCTACTACGCCAGCCGCCCCGAATATTTTGCGAAAATCATCGAAAACAGCCGCCCGTTCCTGTACCACGTCATCACCCAGGTCGAACGCCGCGGCATGCCGGCCGAAATCGCCTTGCTGCCGATCATCGAATCCGCCTACAACCCGGTGGCGTACTCCAGCGCGGCAGCGTCCGGCATCTGGCAGTTCATTCCGTCCACCGGCAAGAATTACGGCCTCAAGCAAAACAGTTGGTACGACGGCCGACGTGATGTGATCGCCGCCACCAGCGCCGCGCTGGACTACCTGCAAAACCTGCACGGCATGTTCAAGGATTGGGAACTTGCGTTGGCCTCTTACAACTGGGGTGAAGGCGCGGTGCAGCGCGCGGTGGATAGAAACCAAGCCAAGGGTCTATCGGCCAACTACACGAGCCTGACCAACATGCCGGCGGAGACACGCAACTATCTGCCCAAATTGATGGCGGTCAAAAACATCATCGCCGACCCCGCGCGTTTCGGCATCACACTCGCCAGCGTGCCGAATGAATCCTACCTCGAGGTCATCACTGTCAAGCGGCACATCGACGTGGCGGTGGCGGCAAAGTTCGCCGAAATGACCACCGATGAGTTCAAGTTCCTCAACCCGGCGCACAGCAAGCCGGTGATTAACAGCAATTCCACCGAAACCGTCTTGTTGCCCAAGCACAAGGTGGCGGTGTTCATGGCCAACCTGCAGCAGAATCAGGATAAGCCGGTAGCCTCCCTGAAAACCCATACAGTACGGGCTGGAGAACGTCCCGAAACCATCGCGGCGGAATATGGCATATCCGTAGCCGAACTGAACCAGGTGAATAACATCGGCGGCCGCCGGCGTATCGCCACAGGGCAGACCATACTGGTGCCGGCTGGCGGAGAACTGCAACCCACGCTTTCCGAAGTCAGCGCGCCGGCCTTTGCTCCGGTGGCGGCCGTGCGCGGGCCGCAGCACGCCGTGGCGCGTGGCGCCGCTGGCCGTAAAGCCGCTCCGCCCGCCCGGGTGGTTACCCGCGTGCCGCAGCGACCCGCCGCCGCCAAGCAGCCCGCACGCAAACCCATCGCACGCACGGCCAGCCGTTAGTTGCGGTGCCGTTGTTCGATGCGCTGCCGTTAGACGTGCTACGCGGGCAGCCCTGCTTCCACTAGCGTGCGCGTGTAATCGGACTGCGGTCGCGTCACGATGTCGTCGAACGACCCACTCTCGACCACGCAACTGTCCTTCATCACCATCACCCGATGCGCCATCGCGCGCACCACGTCGATGTCGTGGGTGACCAGGATATAACTCAGACCGTACTTGCGCTGTAGCTCACCGAGCAGTTCCAGCACCTGCTTCTGGATTGTCACATCCAGCGCGCTGGTGGGTTCGTCCAGCACCACCACCTGCGGCCTCACAATCAGCGCTCGCGCAATCGCAATACGCTGACGCTGCCCGCCGGAGAACTCATGCGGGTAGCGCTGGAGCAGCGGCGCCACTTCGCCGTTTTCGGTCAGGCCCACGTCCTGCAAGGCCTGCACCACACGTTCCCGGCGCTGCGCTTCGCTTAATCCCGGCTCGTGAATTTCCAGGCCTTCGCCAACGATAGCCTCCACGGTTAAACGCGGCGACAGCGACGATAAGGGATCCTGAAACACCACTTGTATCTTGCGCCGCAGCGCGCGGCGGGCGTTCTTATCCGCACCGAGCCACGGCGCGCCGCCGATGTGTATCTCGCCCTGCGCCGCCACCAGATTCAGCACCGCCAGCGCCATCGTGGTTTTACCGGAACCGGATTCGCCGATCACGCCCAGCGTCTCGCCCGGCGCCAAGTCAAAATCGACATCGCGCACCGCCGTAAACTTGCCCTTTTTAAACCAGCCCTGAAACCCGGGCAGCCGCACCGGATAATCCACCTGCACGCGCTTCGCGGACACAATGCGACGCTCGCCCACCGGCGATACCGCGCGCTCAGGGCGGCTATTCAACAATTTTTTCGTATATGCGTGTTGCGGTCGCTGCGTGACCTCGGCGGTGATGCCCTGCTCCACGATCACGCCGCGCTCCATCACCGCCACGCGATCCGAAAAACGCCGCACCAGATTCAGGTCATGCGTAATCAACAGCAATGCCATGCCGGACTCTGATCTTAATTTATCAATTAAATCAAGTATTTGCAGTCGTATCGAGACATCCAGTGCGGTGGTGGGCTCATCCGCGATCAGCAGCCGCGGATTGCACGCCAGCGCCATCGCGATCATCGCGCGCTGGCGCTGCCCGCCAGAGAGTTGATGCGGATAACTGCGCGCACGCACGTCAGGTTCAGTAATGCCGACACGTGCCAGCGCAGCCACGGCTCCCTCAGCCGCCTTCGCGTTGTCCATGCCCATATGCAATTGCAACGACTCAGCGATTTGCCGGCCCACTGGATAAATCGGGTTCAGTGCCGTCATCGGCTCCTGAAAAATCACCGCGATGTCGCGGCCACGCATGGCCTGCAACGCCTCCGTTTGCATCTGCAATACGCCCTTGCCATCGAAAAATATTTCGCCGGAAAGCCGTGCGGTCTCGACCAAACGCAACAGCGACAGTGCCGTGACCGTTTTACCCGAGCCCGATTCGCCCACCAGCGCCAGCTTTTCGCCGGCGTTGAGTGAAAACGACACGCGGTCCACCACGCGGCGCGTGCCGAAGTCGATAGACAGATCGCGCACTTCCAGCAGGCTCATGGTGCATCGCCTTCTAACACCTTGCGCGGATCCAAGGCATCGCGCAACGCATCGCCAATCAGGATCAGCAGCAACAACAGCACCACCAATACACCAAACGTGCTGAGCGAAATCCACCACGCGTCGAGATTTTCTTTGCCCTGATTCAGCAATTCCCCCAGGCTCGGTGTGCCCGGCGGCACGCCCAGGCCGAGAAAATCCAGACTGGTCAGCGCGCCGATGGCACCCGCCATTTCAAAGGGAATCAGCGTCACCACGGGCGTCATGCTGTTGGGCAGAATATGCCGCCACATGATTTTCCGGTCGCTCTGCCCCAGCGCTTTTGCGGCGCGCACATAGTCGAGCGTGCGATTCTTCAGAAACTCCGCACGCACGTACGCCGCGACCCCCAGCCAGCCGAACAGCGACAGCAGTATCACCAGTAGCGCAAAACTCGGCGCAAACAGCGCCGACAAAATAATCAGCAAATACAACTTGGGCATCGCCCCCCAAATCTCGTTAAAGCGCTCCATCGCGATGTCCACCCACCCCGCGAAGTAACCCTGGATCGCGCCATACAACACACCCAGCACCGTGCATACCGCGGCCACGATCAGTGCAAAAAATACCGAAATACGAAAGCCATACAGCAGCCGCGCCAACAGGTCGCGCCCCTTGTCGTCCGTGCCCAGCACGTTGTCGCTATCCGGCCGCGACGGGTTCGGATTCTTCGCGAAGTAGTTGATCGTTTGGTAGTGATACGGGTTGGGCGGATACCACGCAAAATTGCCGGACGTGGTGATATTCGTGCGTATCAGCGGATCGAGATAATCCGTCGGGCTCGGAAAATCACCGCCGAAGGTGGTTTCCGGCAGCGTCTGTACGATGGGGAAGTACCACTGCCCGTTGTAACGCACCACCAGCGGCTTATCGTTGGAGAGTAATTCCGCGCACAGACTCACGGCAAAAATAACGATAAAAATCAATAAGCTGCGATAGCCCAGCCGGTTCGAACGGAACCTCCGCCAGGCACGCCGGGTGGGGCTCTCGGCCTTGGCCGACTTTGGTTTTGGAAGCGTTGTGGTATCAGCCATAGTCAATCGAACTTCACGCGCGGATCGAGCAGCGGATAGCTCAGGTCACGCAATAAGTGCGCGATCAGGCCCAGCAGGGTAAAGATGAACAGCGTGCCAAACACCACCGGGTAATCACGTCGTATCACCGATTCGTACGACAGCAGCCCCAGCCCATCCAGCGAAAATAGCGTTTCGATCAGCAAGGCACCGGTGAAGAACGCGCTGAGAAATGCCGCCGGAAAGCCGGTGGCCACCGGTATCATGGCATTGCGAAACACATGCCGCCACAGCACCTTGTTTTCCGGCACGCCTTTCGCGCGTGCAGTCATCACATACTGCTTGCGGATTTCCTCGAGCATTGAGTTCTTGGTGAGCACAGTGATAAAGGCAAACCCGCCCAGCACAATGGCCGACACCGGCAGCACGATATGATGCAGGTAATCCACTGCCTTGTCCCATGCGCCCAATTCCGCCCAGTTAGTTGAGGTGATGCCGCGTAGCGGGAACCACTGTACAAAGCTGCCGCCGGCGAAATAGACCAGCAATATCACACCCACCACAAAGCTGGGGATCGCGTAACCCAGCAGGATCACGAACGTGGTCGCGGTATCAAACGGCGTTCCGGCGCGCACCGCCTTGGCAATGCCCAGCGGGATGGAAATCGAATACACCAGTATGAACGACCACAGCCCCAGCGTGATCGACACCGGCAATTTCTCTTTGATCAGCGACCACACATCCTTGTTGTGAAAAAAACTCTTGCCCAGATCAAAGCGCGCGAACTGCCCCAGCATCTGTAAAAAGCGTTCGTGTGCGGGCTTGTCGAAGCCGTAAAGTTTTTTGATTTCCTCGATCTTGGCGGCATCCACACCCTGCCGCCCGCGGTAATTGCTTTCCGTGGGCGCGGCCCCCGCTTCGCCACCCGCATCGCGCCCCTGCAGTTGCGACACCATCTGCTCCACCGGCCCGCCGGGCACGAATTGAATGATGGTGAACGTGATCAGCAAAATGCCGATCAGCGTCGGGATCATCAGCAGCAACCGCTTGAGGATGTAGGCCCACATGGTTATTGTTTGCTCCACCAGGTACGCAGCACCCAGTCTTCGGGCTGATAATACTGCGGCGCGACCGACGGCTGCTCAAACTTACCCGCGCGATACGCCACGCGAAACCCTTCGGCATACCATTGCGGCACAACGTAGTGCCCATGCCGCAGCACGCGATCCAGCGCCTTCAGGCGCGCGACCAGTTCCGGCCGCGTTCTGGATGCGACAGCCAGATCCAGCAGGGCATCCACAGCCGCATCCCGCACGCCGACCATATTGCTCGACCCTTGCGTCTCGGCGGATTTCGATCCATAGCGGTCGAGCAACTCGCTGCCGGGCGCCTCCGAGCCGCGGATGCGCACGGTGGTGAGATCAAAGTCAAACACGTCCCAGCGCTTTTGGATCAGCGCAAAATCCGCGCGGCGGTAACGCGCATCAATGCCCAGTTTGGCCAGCGCCTGCGCATACGGCGTAAAGGTGCGCTCCCCGCCCGAACCGCCATCGAGATACTCCATCACAAAGGCGTCGCCCTTGGCGTTGCGCAATGCGCCGTCGCGGTACGTCCACCCCGCCGCGTCGAGCAGCGCTTTGGCTTTACGCAAGTTATCGCGCAAACCACCTGGCGCCGCGGTGGACGGCGGCAGCGGCACCGGTTCGGAGAAAATGTATGCCGGCAGCTTGTCGCGCAACGGCTCCAGCACCAGCAGTTCATCCACGCCGGGCCGGCCCTTGGCCTCGAAATCACTGCCGACAAAAAATCCGCGTATACGCGCGTAGGAGTTGTAGAACAACTGGCGATTCATCCACTCGTAATCCATCGCCAGGGCGAGCGCTTCGCGCACGCGTGAGTCTTTGAATTTGTCGCGCCGCGTGTTGATGATGTAACCCTGAAAATCTCCGGCGTTCTTCGATTTCAAATGCGCACGTATCAACTCGCCGCTGTCGAATTTTTTGCCGGTATAGGCCCGCGCCCAGTCACGCGCCGAGAATACCTGCACGTAGTCGAACTCGCCGGCCTTGAACGCCTCGGTTTGCGCCGTGCCATCCTTGTAGATCTTGAAAGTGATGCGGCTGAAGTTGAACATCCCGCGGCGCACGTTCAAATCGCGCGCCCAGTAATTGGGATCGCGGTCATAGGTGATATCGCGGCCGAAATTCATGCGGCCAATCTTGTAGGGACCGCTGGCGATAGGCTTGTCGGTAATAATTTCGTTAAACGGTTTTCCCGCGCCCCACGCCTTGCTGAATACCGGCAAGCTGCCCACCAGCAGCGGCAACTCCGCACTCGCGCGTTTGAAGTCAAAGCGCACGGTGAGTTCGCCCGTCACCACCGCCTGCTTCACATCACCAAACACCGTACGGTATTGGGGCGCGGCAGCCTTGCTCATCAGGGTGTCAAACGTGTGCTTCACGTCCACCGCTGTTACCGGCGTGCCATCCTGAAACTTCGCGCGTGGGTTCAGGCGAAACGTGACCGACAGCCGGTCATCGGCGACGTCGATATCCTCCGCCAGCAGGCCGTACGCGGTGTTGGGTTCGTCGTAGGTGCCCGTCATCAGCGTCTCGAACACCAGCGTGTTTAGCATCGGCGGCGCGGCGCCTTTTAAGGTATACGGATTGAACTTGTCGAAGTTGGTTAGCCGGGTCGGCGCCACCAGCGCAATCTCGCCGCGCTTGGGCGCATTGGCGTTCGCCCATTCGAAACTGAAAAACCCCGGCGGGTATTTGATATCGCCGAACTGCGCGTACGCGTGCGCCGCATGCGCCATGCCACTACACGCACTGGCTACCGCGCATACGCATCCGATAAGCGCGCGCAACATCATGCAGCAGTAGCCTTCATACCGGGCATGGCCGCAAGTAATTGTTTTGTATAGTCATTCTGTGGATTAGCGTAAATTGCATCGGCGTTGTTCACCTCTACAATTTCGCCGTCTTTCATCACCATGATTTCGTCGGACATGTATTTCACCACCGCCAAGTCGTGCGAAATAAAAATGTAGCTCATGCCGAACTCGTCCTGCAAATCCTGCAACAGATTCAGCAACTGCGCCTGCACCGACAGGTCGAGCGCGGATACCGCCTCATCACAAATCAACACCTCCGGCTGCATCGTCAAACATCGCGCAATGGCGATGCGCTGCCGCTGCCCGCCGGAGAATTCGTGAGGATACTTGAAGAACGCCGATTCCGGCAGCCCTACTTTGCGCAGCAGCGCCATCGCCATTTGCACGCGCGCCGGCTCGTCGGCGCCGATCGCGTGTATGTGCATCGGCTCCATCAGACTCTGCCCGGCAGTCAAGCGCGGATTGAGCGAGGCGTACGGATTCTGGAACACGATTTGTATACGTCGCTTGTAGGGCATGGCCTCATGCGCAGTGAGCTGGAGCAAGTCGCGGCCCTCGAACAGCGCCGTGCCGCTGGACGCTGCTGTCAGTCGCATGAGCGTAAGCGCCATAGTGGTTTTACCCGAACCCGATTCGCCCACCACGCCCAGTGTTTTACCCTTGGCCAGCTTGAAACTGGCGTTTTTCAACGCCTTGGACTCACGCCGGGAAAACAAGCCTTCGCTAAAGTGAAAGCTTTTCGACAACGCACTGACCTCGAGCACGAGCGCTTCGTCGCCGCGCAAACCGCGCGCCCGCTCCGTGGTATCGATAGACGTGGCGGTGTGGTCGAGAAAATCCTCCACCACCGGTAGCCGTTTCGGGCGGCGATTTAACGGCGGGCGGCACGCCAGCAGCGCCTGCGTGTACGCATCTTTGGGCGCTGAAAAAATTTCCTCGACACTGCCCTGCTCGCGAATTTCGCCGTCGCGCATCACCACCACGTGATCCGCCATTTCCGCCACCAGGCCCAGATCGTGGGTGATGAACAGCACTGCCATGCGGCGTCGCAGCTGGAGTTCCGAAATCAATCCAAGCACTTGTTTTTGAACGGTAACATCCAATGCCGTGGTGGGCTCATCGGCGATCAGCAAGCGCGGCTCACAGGCTATCGCCATGGCGATCATCACGCGTTGCTGCTGCCCGCCCGAGAGTTGATGCGGATACGCATCGACGCGGGTGTGCGGGTCGGGAATCCCCACCTCATCCAACAGCGCAATCGCACGTTCACGCGCTTTTTTACCGCTGAGTCCCACATGTTTTTTCAGCACTTCGATCAATTGAAAGCCGATGCTGAACACCGGGTTCAGTGAACTCATGGGGTCCTGAAACACCATCGAAATTTCAGCGCCGCGCAGCGCCGTCATCTCGCGCGGCGTGAGGTGCAGCAAATCACGGCCACGGTAATGAATGGCGCTACCGGGCAACACGCTCGCGTTGGCGGCGGGCAACAAATTCAATATCGCCAATGCACTCACCGATTTGCCGCTGCCCGATTCACCCACCAGTGCGACGGTCCCTTGGGCGGGGATGTCAAAGCTGATGCCTCTGACAGCGTTCAATACCGCGCCATCGTCGAGGCGAAAATCGACTTTGAGGTTGCGCACGGCGAGCAAAATCTCTTGGTTCGCGGCGCTCATTTCAACCTCGGGTCCAGCGCATCGCGCAAAGCATCGGTAAACAAACTAAACGCCGTCACCAGCACCGCCATGGCGGCAGTGGCCGCCGCCAACTGCCACCACTTGCCGAGGATCAGTTCCGACTGCGCCTCGTTCAGCATACTGCCCCATGACACGGTATCCACACCCACGCCAAACCCCAGAAAACTCAGGATCACTTCGGACTTGATAAACAGCACCACGTGCAGCGACAACTGCACCAGCACCACGTGACTTACGTTGGGAAAAATATGCGCGAACATGCGCCGCGCGTGCGAGGCGCCGATGGCATCCGCCGCCAGCACGTATTCGCGCGTGCGGTGCTTGAGATACTCCGCGCGCACCAGTCTGAAAATGCCGGTCCAGCCGGTTAAGCCGAGGATCAGAATCACCGTCAGCGTGCCCTTTTGATTCAGCACGGCGGCTATCGCCAGCACCAGCAGCAAATACGGAATGGAAGTGAATACGCTGTAGAGCCAATTCAAAAAGTCATCCATGCGCCCGCCGTAGTAGCCCGCATACGCGCCGAGCACGGCGCCGATCAACACCGCCAACAATGCGGCGACCAGACCGACAATAAGCGAGGTCTGCGCGCCCTTGATGGTTTTTTTCAACACATCGCGGCCCCACTTATCGCCGCCCAATGGCAGCGTGGCGGCGCGAGCTTGGACCTCGGGGGCTGCGCCCTGCGCTTTGCGCAATGCGGTTAACACATCCGCCAACGGATCAACGATGGCCGGTTCATCGGGCAATGCCTGCGCGGGTGGGTGAGCTATTATTGTCTCGGTGGCGGGCGCGTCTACTGTCGCCCCGGCAAAGCCTGGCGGCGCGTAGTTCACACCGGCCTCGCGCGGCCAGTCCGCGGCAATCCAGCCCACGGCCGCCGCCGCCACAATCAGCAGATACACCGCCACCAGCGCCAGCGACACCATCGCCACGCGGTCACGGCGCAGGCGCCGCCACGCCAGCACCCACAGTCCCGGTGAGCTCACTTGCGCAGCGCTCATTTGAGTTGCACCCGCGGATCAACCGCCTTGTACAAAATATCCGCCAGCAGGTTAAACACCAGCGTGGCCACCGCGACATACACCGTCACCGCCTTGATCACCGGAAAGTCGCTGCGCTCCACCGCCAGCAACACTTCGCGGCCGATGCCCGGTATGGAAAAAAACCGCTCTATCAAAAACGCGCCCGCCAACAGACCGGGCAATTGAATCATCACATTGGTGACGATGGGAATCGCGGCGTTGCGCAGTACATGCACGCCCATCACGCGCGTCTCAGACATGCCCTTCGCACGTGCGGTGCGCACATAGTCCTGATGAATTTCATCGAGAAAAAACGTACGGTACAGCCGCGTATCGGGTGCCAACGACACCGCCACACCCACTACGATCGGCAGCGCGCTGAATTTCACCAGATTGGTAATGAAATCCTGCCCCCAACCCTGCACCGGAAACCAGCCTAACTGGTAGGCAAAAACATATTGAAAAACAACAATATAGACCAGGATACTGATCGACTGCCCAACAGTGCAGCCGATCATCACCGCACGATCCGTCAGCGAACCGCGCCGGTACGCCACCAGCAGCGCCATCGCCATGGCCATTAATGTGCTGATGATGAGCATGGGCACCAGCACCGTCAGCGACGGTCCCAGCCGCGTGGCGAATATCGCGGAGACTTTTTCATTGGTGGCCCAGCTCACGCCGAAATCACCGGTGACAATTTGAGTGATGAATATCCACAGTTGCACGTAGAACGGTTGATCCACGCCGAGTTGCTTGCGGATGTTTTCAATTTGCTCTGGGTTCGACATTTTTCCGGCGAGCAAGTACGCCGGATCGCCGCCGATCCAGTTGAACAATATGAACACCAGCAACACCACGCCCAACAACGTGGGGATGAACTGGAGCACACGGCGCAGGATGTAGCCGGTCATGTGCTCACCGTGCGTCCAAATCCATATACAGCCACTCGTGCGAAAACACCGGATGTTTTTTGTAGCCCACCACATACGGCTGCAACAACACATTGCGATAGCGGCTGTCGGTGAGCAGCCACGCGGTATCGACTTCCATTTGCCGCGTCATCTCGCGATAGAGTTTGTTGCGCTCGGCTCCATCGGGCAACTGGCGTGATTTTTCATAGCGTTTATCAAACTCGGCGGATTTGTAACACGCGGAGTTGCTTTGCCCGGCGTTGGCGCCGTAGAGCAGTTGCATGAAGTTATCGCCGTCGGGATAGTCGGCGATCCACGCCGAATGTTTCATCATCAGCCGGCACTGGTTCGCCAGCTTAATCAACTCGGCAAAGCGGTCTTTATGGATTTCAACGCGCACGCCGATCTTATCCATGGAGCGTTTCATCAGCTCATCGAACTGGCGATCCCGCTCCGTTGGCGTAGAATAATACTTTAAAAACAACAGGTTACCATCCGGCATCCGGCGGTAGCCATCAGGCCCGCGGGTGTAGCCAAACTGATCCAGCAAGGCGTTCGCCAGCGGCGGATCGTAAGCGATGCCGCTGCGAAAATTCGGCTCGTGCCCCGCCACGCCCGGCGGTATCGGGTAGTGCGCGCGTATCGCCTGCCCTTTGCGGATGATCTTGATTTGATCCTCGACGTTGTAGGCCATCGCAATCGCACGCCGCAGCGCAATCTTTTCAGCGCTGAAGCCGCCCAACGGATTGAGTTGATCGCCGATGCGCTCCTGCGTATTGAAAAACAGATAAATGATTTCCGGATCAACGCTGCGATCCATGCGAATGCCTTGATCCGCGAACTCCGGCTTTAAGTCGCCCGCTGCAGTCATGAACTTGGGCGCGAGCTCCTCCAACTGGTATTCGATATCGGTTTCGCGCCGCTGAAACGCCAGCCAGCGGCTTTGCGCTTCGTCCATCACGCTGATTTCCACACGCTCGATCAGCGGCAATTTTTTGCCCTGCATGCGCGCGACGATATCTTGATCGGCGGGGTCGTTGCCGGGCGTCGCCTGCCAGCGCATGTCGCGAAACGCCGGGTTCTTCGCCAGCACCATCTTGGATGAACGCACGTAGCGTTGCAGGACATACGGCCCGGTGCCCACCGGATGCGCGTTGGTGTCGTCGCCATAGGCGGCGATGGTTTCGCGCGCCACCGCGCCCACCAACGGGAACGCCAGCACGTGCGAGAAATTGAAATCGGTTTCGTTCAGCCGGATGCGCAGGGTGTAGCGATCCGGCGTTTCAAAACCTGCCACGGCGGCATCGTAATCGAAACGACCGGATTTTTTGGCTTCCGCCGCAAGCTGATCCAGTCCCACGATTTTGCCTTCAAACAAAAACGCATACGGCGACCGGTTTTTCGGGTCCAGAAAGCGCTTGATCGAATACACGTAGTCAGCGGCGGTCAGCTCGCGTGACTGACCTTTGAATGCGGCATCCGGCGTGAAGTAGACACCACGCTTGAGCGTGAGCGTGTAGGTTTTGCCGTTGTCCGTGATCGCCGGCAACGCTGCCGCCACGTTGGAAACCAGTTTCGCCGGGCGCGCCAGATAATCGTAGGTGAGCAGCGGGTCAAAAATCGCGGCGATCACCACGCCGGAGTAGTAGTCGGAAACCTTCACCGGATCAAAACCGGTCTCGGCGGTTTGGAACGTGATGCGCAAGGTTTTCGCCGGCAGAGCGTCGCCAGTTGGCCCTGCAATGGGAAGCGATGCCGGTTCACCGCAAGCCGCGAGGGCAGCAGCCAGCAACACAGCCATGAGCGCGCGAACAATAGTCATCGCGCGCCAGTGTATCCGAAACGCTTCGTGGCCGTCAGCCGGGCGCTTGCTATAATCCGCCGCAAACCTAAGGAACCGCCATGGCCCTGCTACAAGACAAAAAAATACTGATTACCGGCTTGCTGTCGAACCGCTCCATCGCCTATGGCATCGCACGCGCCGCGCATCGCGAAGGCGCCACGCTGGCGTTCACCTATCAGGGCGAAGACATCAAGGCCCGCGTGGTGGATCTCGCCAAGGACTTCGGCTCCGCAGAATTCGGCCCGGCAACGGTGCTGCCCTGTGACGTGGCAGACGATGCGCAAATCGCGAAGCTGTTCGACGATTTGCGCAGCCGGTGGGATGCTCTGGATGGCCTGGTTCACTCCATCGCTTTCGCTCCGCGCGAGGCACTGAAGGGCGAATTTCTCGACGGCCTGTCACGCGAGGCGTTCCGCGTCGCGCATGATGTCAGTTCGTATAGTCTGGCAGCGCTCGCCAAGGGTGCGTTGCCACTGATGGCCAATCGCAAATCGGCGTTGCTGACGCTAACCTATCTCGGCGCGCAGCGCACGGTGCCGAATTACAATGTGATGGGCTTGGCGAAGGCCAGCCTCGAAGCTAACGTGCGCTATCTGGCGCAGAATCTCGGCCCGCAAGGTATTCGGGTCAATGGCATCTCGGCAGGCCCGATCAAAACGCTGGCGGCTGCGGGCATCAGCGGCTTTGGCAAGATACTCAAGTTCGTCGAGGAAAACGCGCCGTTGCGGCGCAATGTGACGATTGATGATGTCGGCAATGCCGCCGCGTTTTTGCTGTCGGAGTACGCCAGCGGCATCACCGGCGAAATTACTTACGTGGATGCAGGTTTCAACACCGTGGTGGGCGGCATGGGCGGCACGGCGGCGGGGTAAAACTGTACTGCGGCTGTACTGCGCGCAGCACTGCACGTAGCACGAAGTGCAGTGCCGCTGCTTACTTGTCTTTCTCTTTCTTCTCGACCAACTGCTCCTTGCGAATCTTCACGTCGCCTTTCAGCTTCAGGCTGGCCAGATACGCCGAGAATTGTTCCTGCCCCACCGCCTGCTGCATGGCTTGCGCGATATTTTTTTCCTTTTCCGCATCGAGCTTTTCGGGCTCGACCACGCGGGTGATGCGTATCAGCGTATAGCCTGACGGCGATTCAACACCCGAGTAGCCCGGCAGCTTCGCCACATCCGCGCGCAGAATTTGCTTGCGCACCTCTTCGTTCATGCCTTTGATCTGGCTGGAGAAATTAATCATCTGCGGCTCGCCCCAGGTGACTTCCGCGTCTTTGCCCTGACGCAGTTTTTCCAGGGCGGCGCGCCCTTCCTGCGCGGCCAGTTGCGTAGCGCGCTGGCGCTGCAATTTGGTGGAAATCTCGGCCTGCACGTTGTCGAACGGACGTACCGTCGAGGGCTGGTGCTCCAGCAAGCGCGCGGCCACCAGGGTACCGGGCGTCACTTCGACGGCCTCGGTGTTGCGTTTGTTTTTCAGCACCTCATCCGAGAATATGGCTTGCAGCAATTTGGGATTGTTCAGCCGTGCATCGGTCGCGGCATTGCGCGAGAACCACGCGCTTTGCTGCAAAGGCACTTTGGCAAGATCAGCCGCGGCCTTGAGGCTGTCCGATTGCTCGAACGCGGCGTTATTGAACTGTTCCGCCAGTTCCGCAAATTTCTTGCCCGCGCGCTGGCGTTTCAGATCGGTTTCGAGCTGGCCGCGCATGGATTCGAATGACGGGAGTTTTCCCTCGGTAATGCCGGTCAACTTGATGATGTGATAGCCGTATTCCGTTTCCACCGGGCCGGCGATGTCGCCAACTTTCATGTCATACGCCGCCGCCGAAAACGCCTTTACCATGTCCCCGCGCTTAAACGACCCAAGGTCGCCGCCTTTTTCAGCAGAGCCAGGGTCTTGTGAGTGCGCCTTGGCCAAATCCGCAAAGCTCGCGGGCTTCGCCTTGATCTGCTTGAGGAGGTCTTCGGCCTTCGCCTTGGCTTTTTGCTTTTCCTCGGCGGGCGCCTTGGCATCCGCCGTAATCAAAATGTGGCTTGCCTGCCGCGACTCTTGCACCTGACTCTTACTGGCCACATCGTCGTAGGATTTTTTAACCTCTTCAGGATCCACCGTGGTCGATGGCAACAACGAATCTATCGTCAGCGCGACGTATTCAACGCGCACCTGCTCCGGCAGACGGAATTCATCCAGCCGGCTGTCGTAATATTTTTTCGCGGCGCCACCTTCGACGGTCGCTTTAGACTCAAAGCGTTCCGGCGCAAACGTAAAGGTGCTGACCTCACGCTGCGTTTCCGTCAGCTTCAGCATCCGCTGCACCACGGTGCGCGGCAGAAACGCAGATTCGGTATAGGCGTCATCCACTTGGCGCATCAGCAGATCGCGGCGCAATTCACCTTCAAACTCCAGTTCGCCTTTGCCGCGTGTCTTGAGATATTGCCGGTAGAGGTCCAGAGAAAATTTACCGTTGTCCTGAAACACTGGCGCCTGCTCCAGCATTGCACGCAGTTGCTGATCGGTAGCCGTCAGGTTGGCGCGCGTGGCTTGCACCCACAGCAGCCGCTGATTCACCAACCCCTCGGCCACACCTAAACGCAGTTCGGGATTGTCGAGCATGGCGGGGTCTATGCGACCGCCACTCATGCTTTGCAGGGATTCCTGACGCTCGCGCAGCGCGACGTTGAACTCCTGCTGCGTGATGGTTTGCCCGGCTACGGTAGCGACCGGGGCGGTGGCGTCAGAACCCTTGAAGTAGGAATCCACGCCGACAAAGGCAAACGGCAAAAAAATGATCGCCAATACCACTTGCGCGAATCGTCTGTTGTTATGTATCCAATCGAACATGATCGCATCGCTCTTAATTAAAAAGGGCGAACCGCAGTTCGCCCTTTCATTATCGCATTATTGGCGGAGTGGACGGGACTCGAACCCGCGACCCCCGGCGTGACAGGCCGGTATTCTAACCAACTGAACTACCACTCCTCTACTGACTCTCCCCTCTTACCTGGTGGGTGCTGACGGGTTCGAACCGCCGACATTCGCCTTGTAAGGGCGACGCTCTACCAACTGAGCTAAGCACCCGTAACCCCGGAGCGACCCGAAGCACAGCAAAGACGACTATTTTAGCGTAGTTCAGGGTATTTAGCCAAGGCCGGCGCGCAAAGAAACACTGCGCACCCGCACTCGACTAAGTACCGCCGTCCCAGCTAGTGCTTGACGGCTTCTGTAGCGGGCGCAGGTACCGGCGCAGCAGCGGCCGTCGCCGCAGGTTGTTCCGGCAACGGCTGGGGCTTGCGCTCCAGCGCCAGTTCCAACGCGGTATCGATCCACTTGATCGGCTGTATGTCGAGCTTGTTCTTGATGTTGTCCGGAATCTCCACGAGATCTTTGACGTTTTCTTCGGGGATCAACACCATCTTGATGCCGCCGCGATGCGCCGCCAGCAGTTTTTCTTTGAGGCCGCCGATGGGCAACACTTCGCCGCGCAGCGTGATTTCACCCGTCATGGCCACATCCGCGCGCACCGGTATGCCGGTCAACATGGACACCATTGCGGTGCAGATACCCACGCCTGCGCTGGGGCCGTCCTTGGGCGTTGCGCCTTCCGGCAAGTGAATGTGGATGTCGCTCTTCTGATAAAAATCGGGATTGATGCCCAGACGCTCCGAGCGGTTGCGCACCACGGATAGCGCTGCCTGCACCGATTCCTGCATCACTTCGCCGAGTTTGCCGGTAGTGGTCATTTTGCCTTTGCCGGGCATCATGATGGCTTCGATGGACAGCAACTCGCCGCCGACTTCGGTCCATGCCAGCCCATTAACCTGGCCGACCTGATTTTTCTTTTCGGCCATGCCATAGCTGTAACGACGCACACCGCAATACTTGTCGAGGTTGCGCGCGGATACGGTGATCTTGCGGGTTTTGTCCGACTTATCACCCTTCTCAGCCTTGTCAGCTTTGTCACCAGCGCCGACCGCTTTCACCAACTCCTTCACCACCTTGCGGCAGATTTTCGACAGCTCGCGTTCCAGCGCACGCACGCCGGCTTCGCGTGTGTAGTAGCGTACGATGTCGCGAATCGCGCTTTCGGACACGGCGATTTCCTCGGTCTTCAAGCCGTGATTTTTAATCAGCTTGGCGAGCAAATGGTTTTGCGCGATTTTGACTTTCTCGTCTTCGGTGTAACCCGATAGGCGGATCACCTCCATGCGGTCGAGCAGCGCCGGCGGAATATTCAGCGTGTTGGCGGTGGCCACGAACATCACGTCCGACAAATCGTATTCGACTTCGACGTAGTGATCGACAAATGTGTGGTTCTGTTCCGGATCGAGCACTTCGAGCAGTGCGCTCGACGGATCGCCGCGGAAATCCTGCCCCAGCTTGTCCACTTCATCCAATAAAAACAATGGGTTACGTACAGCCACCTTGGACATGTTTTGCAGAATCTTGCCGGGCATGGAGCCGATATAAGTGCGGCGATGACCGCGAATTTCGGCTTCGTCGCGCACACCGCCGAGTGCCATGCGCACGAACTTGCGATTGGTCGCACGCGCAATCGATTGACCGAGCGAGGTCTTGCCCACGCCGGGCGCCCCCACCAGACACAGGATCGGCGCTTTCACTTTATCCACGCGCTGCTGCACCGCGAGGTACTCGATGATGCGTTCCTTGACCTTTTCCAGCCCGTCGTGATCTTCGTCAAGCACTTTTTCGGCGGCGGTCAGGTCGGTGCTGATTTTGCTTTTCTTGCGCCACGGCAACGACGTGATCGCATCGATGTAGTTGCGCACCACGGTGGCCTCGGCCGACATCGGCGACATCAACTTCAATTTTTTCAATTCAGCGTCGGCTTTTTTGCGTGCCTCTTTGGGCATGCGCGCGGCTTTGATGCGCTTGGCGATTTCGTCGTTGTCCGCGCCCTCTTCGCCCTCGCCCAGTTCTTTCTGGATCGCTTTGACTTGCTCGTTGAGGTAATACTCGCGCTGCGACTTTTCCATCTGACGCTTCACGCGGCCGCGGATGCGTTTTTCAACTTGAAGAATGTCGAGCTCGCCGTCCACCACTTTCAGCAGGTGATCCAGCCGCGCTTTGACATCGAACATTTCCAGCACTTCCTGCTTTTGTTCGAGCTTCAACGGCAGGTGTGCCGCGATCTGGTCAGCCAGACGGCTGGCCTCATCAATGCCCGCGATCGACGTCAGAATTTCCGGCGGAATTTTTTTGTTGAGCTTCACGTATTGATCGAACTGCTGCACCATCGTACGGCGCATGGCCTCGACTTCGCGATCCTGATCGACCGGAATCACGATCGGCGTCACGGTCGTCATGAAGTGCGTTTTGACATCGGTCACTTCGCCGATGCGCGCACGCTGCCCGCCTTCGACCAGCACTTTGACTGTGCCGTCCGGCAGCTTGAGCATTTGCAAAATCGTCGCGATCGCGCCGATGGCGTAGAGGTCTTCCGGGCCCGGCTCGTCTTTCGCCGCCGAGCGTTGTGCTACCAGCATGATGCTCTTGCCCGATTCCATTGCGGCTTCAAGCGCCTTGATCGACTTGGGCCGCCCGACAAACAGCGGGATCACCATATGCGGAAACACCACCACGTCGCGCAACGGCAACAGCGGCATGTGTAACGGCAGCGCAGGTTGCTGCTCGGCTTGTGCGGGAGGAGTGGGCGTTGTCGGTTCAGTCATGGTTTGTCACCTATAAAGTTACTACGCCCGTAATGAATCACCACAAACATCAACTACTGGCATTTTCTACATATGGGGCGTTAAAACCAGCATTCAACCCCACAAATAATTCTTTAAAAACAAATACTTATCTAAACAGCCGAGCCGGATGCGACTTTCGGTGGATCCGAATAAATCAGCAGCGGCGTGGCATCGCTCAGTATTGTGCCCTCATCGACCACCACTTTGGTGACGTTCTCCAGCGACGGCAAATCAAACATCGTGTTGAGCAGCGTATTTTCGAGGATAGATCGTAGACCACGCGCACCGGTCTTGCGTTCCAGCGCGCGTTTCGCGATGGCTTTCAAGGCGGATTCACGAATTTCGAGTTCCGCGCCTTCCATGCTGAACATTTTTTGATACTGCTTGATGAGCGCATTTTTCGGCTGCGTCAAAATCTGGATCAGCGCCTCTTCATCCAGCTCGCCGAGCGTCGCCACCACCGGCAGGCGGCCGACGAATTCCGGGATCAAGCCGAACTTGATCAAATCCTCCGGCTGCACGTCGCGCAGCACGCGGGTGATGCTCTTGCGATCATCCTTGCTGCGCACCTCCGCGCCGAAGCCGATGCCGCCTTTTTCGGAACGCGCACGGATGACTTTTTCCAGGCCGTCAAACGCGCCGCCAACGATGAACAGAATATTCGTGGTATCGACCTGCACGAATTCCTGATTCGGGTGCTTGCGTCCGCCCTGCGGCGGCACGGATGCGGTGGTGCCCTCGATCAGCTTCAGCAGCGCCTGCTGCACGCCCTCGCCCGACACGTCGCGGGTGATCGAGGGGTTATCCGACTTGCGCGAAATCTTGTCGATCTCGTCGATGTAGACGATGCCGCGCTGCGCTTTTTCGACATCGTAATCGCATTTTTGCAGCAGCTTCTGGATGATGTTTTCGACGTCTTCACCCACGTAACCGGCTTCGGTCAGCGTAGTGGCATCGGCCATTACAAACGGCACATTCAACAGCCGCGCCAGCGTTTGCGCGAGCAGCGTTTTGCCGGAACCAGTCGGCCCCACCAGCAGGATGTTCGATTTAGACAGCTCGATATCGTCTTTTTTCGCCGACTCTTTCAGGCGTTTGTAGTGGTTGTACACCGCCACCGAGAGTATTTTTTTGGCCGTGTCCTGACCAATCACATACTGATCGAGGATGGCGCGAATTTCATGCGGCACCGGCAGGTCGGACTTCACGCCCTTGCCACCTTTATCGCCCTGAATTTCTTCGCGGATGATGTCATTGCACAGCTCAATGCATTCATCGCAAATGAACACTGACGGGCCGGCAATCAGCTTGCGAACCTCGTGCTGGCTCTTGCCACAGAAGGAGCAATACAAGAGTTTCTCGCCGCTCGCTTTTTCTGACATTGGTTTAGATTCCCCTAGCTACGCTGTAGAAACGGTTACGCACATACGCATACGACACATCACCCCTACGCCGCCACCACATCCGCGCGGGATACCAGCACCTTGTCCACCAAACCGTATTGCACCGACTGCTCCGCGCTCAGGAAATTATCGCGATCGGTGTCTTTGCCAATGGTATCTACGTCTTTCCCTGTGTGCTTGGCCATCAATTCATTGAGCCGCTGCTTGAGGTAGAGAATTTCCTTGGCGTGAATCTCGATATCCGACGCCTGGCCGCGGAATCCGCCCAGCGGCTGATGAATCATCACCCGCGAATTCGGCAGGCAGAAGCGTTTGCCCTTGGCGCCCGCGGTGAGCAACATCGCGCCCATGCTGGCCGCCTGCCCCACGCACAGCGTGCTGACATCCGGCTTGATGAACTGCATGGTGTCGTAAATCGCCAGCCCCGCCGACACCGATCCGCCCGGCGAGTTGATGTAGAACGAAATATCCTTGTCGGGATTATCGGACTCCAAAAACAACAGCTGCGCGACGATCAGATTGGCGGTGACTTCATTGACCTCGCCGACGAGAAACACCACGCGCTCTTTCAGCAGCCGCGAGTAAATGTCGTAGGCGCGCTCGCCGCGTCCGCTTTGCTCGACGACCATGGGTACCAGGCCCAGGGACTGCGGCTCCGAGCGTTCCATCGGCTCGTGAGCGTTACCGAATTGACTGCCGTACTGCATCATTTGTTGTATCCCATTAATTCGTCAAAAGTGATGGTTTTATCTTCGGCCTTGGCCACGCTCAAGGCCCATTCCACCACATTTTCTTCAAGAACTATGGACTCGATATCGCGCAGACGATCCGGCTGGCTGTAGAACCACTTCACCACTTCCTGCGGATGCTCATAACTCTGCGCCTGCAATTCCACGGCCGCTTTCACCTGCTCCGGTTTGGCGTGCAAACCGTTGTTACGCACGACCTCACCAAGGATCAATCCCAGCGACACGCGGCGTTGCGCTTGCGCTTCGAATATCTCGGCAGGCATCGGCATATCGTCCTTCACCGGCATGCCGCGCGCTGCCATGTTCTCTCGCGCCATGTTTTGAAGTGCCTGAATTTCCATATCAATCAATGACTTAGGCGTTACCAGCGGAGTACTATCCAACAGCGTCTGCATCACCTGATCTTTGGTCTTGGCTTTCAGGCGTTGCTTCACTTCACGCTCGAGATTGGCTTTGACCTCGGCGCGCATTTTGGCCACGTCGCCGTCTTCCACGCCCAGCGTCTTGGCAAACTCGCCGTCCACCGGCGGCAGCTTGGGCGCGGCCACTTCGCTGACGCTGACATCAAAGCGTGCGCTTTTACCGGCGACTTCCTTGCCGTGATAATCATCGGGGAATTTCAGATCAAACGACTTGGTCTCGCCAGACTTCATGCCCGCGAGGCTTTTCTCGAAATCCGGCAACAAACGCCCTTCGCCCAGCACCACGTTCTGATTGTCGGCCTTGCCGCCGTCAAAGGGGACGCCATCAATGGCGCCGGCGTAGCTGATTTGCAGACGATCGCCGTTTTCCGCGGCTTTATCCGCAGCATCAAACGTCACGCGCTGCTTGCGCATGATCTCCAGCGTTTTGTCGATTTCCGCATCACCCACGTCGAGCGCAACGCGGTCGATGGCTTTGCCGGTGATATCACCCACCTTGATCTCCGGGTACACCTCGAACGTGGCACTGTACTGAAACTCGGCCGCACCGTCAGCCGGTGTCGCCGGATCGAATTTCGGATAGCCCGCGACGCGCAAATTCTGCTCGCGCACGGCGTCGCCAAAACTTTTCTCAATAGTCGCGCCGAGGACTTCCTGACGCACTTGCGCCCCGTACTGTTGTTGCACCACTTTGAATGGCACCTTGCCGGGACGAAACCCCGGCATTTTGGCGGTACGACCGATATGTTTAAGGCGCGACTGCACCTCGGTTTCAATTTCCGCCAGCGGCACGGCTACGCTCAGGCGCCGCTCCAGACCGCTTAATGTTTCAAGATTCGCTTGCATGAACTGCCATCCCTTATATGATCGTCTTACGGTCGTTCGGTATGTGGTTCTTGGTGCGAAAGAAGGGACTCGAACCCCCACGCCTTTCGGCGCCAGAACCTAAATCTGGTGCGTCTACCAATTCCGCCACTTTCGCTTTTGTTGCCGCCGTGTCACCTAATTTGCAATGCCACATGAAGCACCGACGCTGAGAACCTCGTAAGCACCGCCATCGTCCTGCTCGTCCCGCCATCGCAACAGTGCGATTGTAATATACTCGCCACTTTAACGACACCCCGCAGTGCTTGCTATTTTTTTGAGATTTATAACGCAAGTTACTGTTTAAAATAGATGTTTTTGCAACATTAATGGCTGTCGATCACTACGAGAACTTCCCGGTCGCCTCCATCCTGTTGCCTGCGCGCTTTCGGCGTCCGGTCGGCCTGATCTACCGATTTGCGCGCGAAGCCGACGATTTTGCCGATGAAGGCGACCTGCAACCCGCCCAGCGTCTGGCCCTGCTCGACAACTTTAACCATCAACTCGACCACATTGAATCCGGCAAGCCACCCGACATTGCGTGGTTCGCTGATCTCGCGGACATCATCCGCGAGCACGGCTTGCCGCTACAGCTCTTCCGCGACCTTTTGTCCGCCTTCGCCCAGGACGTGGTCAAGGCCCGTTACACCAACTACCCCGAAGTACTCGACTACTGCCGCCGCTCGGCGAATCCCATCGGCCGGTTGCTGCTGGTACTGTATGGTGCCGCCACGCCGCAAAACAATGCGTGGGGCGACGCGATCTGCTCCAGCCTGCAACTCATCAATTTCTGGCAGGATGTCGCCATCGACTATCGCAAAGATCGCATTTACTTCCCTCAGGACGAAATGACGCACTACGGCATCACCGAAGCGCAAATTGCCGATGCCACCACTAACGACACGTGGCGCGCATTCTTGAGGTTTCAGGTCAATCGCACACGGCAAACCCTGCATTCCGGCGCACCGCTGGGACGTGTACTCAAAGGCCGTCTGGGCCTGGAAATGCGCATGATTATCGCGGGTGGCGAGCGCATTTTGCGCAAAATTGAAACCGTCAATTACGATGTATTTCAGCGTCGGCCCGTGTTGAAGCCGCATGACTGGCTGTTGATGCTGGCAAAATCGGCCTTCTGAAATGACGCCTGACGAATACTGCCAACAAAAGGCCGTGCGGTATTACGAGCACAGCAACGATGCCAACTACAACGGTTCTTACACGGGAAGCGCGACGTGACCCCTGACGAGTATTGCCAGCAAAAAGCCGTGCAGAGTGGCTCCAGCTTCTACTACAGCTTCCTGTTCCTGCCGCCCGAACGCCGCCGCGCCATCACCGCGCTTTATGCCTACTGCCGCGAAGTCGATGATGTGGTCGACGAATGCAGCGACGCCGGCGTGGCGCGCACCAAGCTCCTGTGGTGGCGCGAGGAAGTCGGCAAGCTCTACGCAGGCACGCCGCAACACCCCGTCACCCAGGCGCTCGCGCCTGCGATCGCGGCCTACGGCATTCAGCAACAGCACATGCTCGAACTCATTGACGGCATGGCGATGGATCTCGACTACAACCGCTACCCCGATTTCGATACGCTAAAACTGTACTGTCACCGCGTCGCCGGCGTGGTCGGCCTGATGTCCGCCAGCATCTTCGGCTACTCGGATAAGCAAACGCTGGAATACGCGCCCGAACTCGGCCTCGCGTTCCAGCTCACCAACATCATTCGCGACGTGGGCGAAGACGCGCGCCGCAATCGTATTTATCTGCCGCTCGATGAACTCGAGAAGTTCGGCGTGGTCGAAGGCGACATACAAGCCGCGCGCGAAAGTGAAAACTTCCAAAAACTGATGGCCTTCCAAATCGAGCGCGCACTCGCCCATTACGACAGCGCCTTCGCCAAACTTCCGGCAGCAGACCGCAAACCGCAGATTCCCGGCATCATCATGTCGGGAATCTATCGAACGCTGCTCGAAGAAATTCGCGACGACGGCTGCCACGTGTTAAAACAGCGTACTTCGCTCACACCGGTACGCAAGCTATGGATTGCGTTCAAAACGTGGTTGAAAGGTTGATGTGATAACCAGGCAAAAGATTTTCTTCCCGGCACTAATCACAGCGGCACTGACCCTGTTCGCGCTGCCGGTGCAACCGCAAACACCCGCCGCGCCTGCCACGCCTAACGTAGCAGCGCAGGCCGTCCCGCCAGCCACCTCGGAAAACGCCCGCGACGTGCTCGCAAGAGTTCGCCCGGCTGTCATCCAGATCAAAGGTTTTTTCGGCACCAACACCGCACAGGCTTTTCACGGCACCGGCTTCGCCGTGGCTGCGGGTGGCGTGTTCATGACCAACTACCACGTGGTCGCGCAGCAGGTGCAGTTTCCCGACAAATACCGGCTTGAATACCGCACCACCGACGGCAAGACCGGCCCTATCGCCGTACTCGCCGTCGATGTGCGCCATGATCTCGCCGTAGTACGCGCGACGGGCTACACGCCGCCGCCGCTGAAACTGGAAGACGTGCCGCCGGTGAAAGGCGAACGCGCCTACGCCATCGGTTTTCCGCTGGATGTCGGCCTCACCATCACCGAGGGCGTATCGAACGGACGCGTCGAAGACTCTTTCGATCCGCGCATTCATTACTCCGGCGCAATCAACGGCGGCATGTCGGGCGGCCCTGCCCTCAATGCCGCAGGCGATGTGATCGGCGTCAATGTCTCCGGCTATCGCTTCGAGCAATTGGTCAGCTTTCTCGTCCCGGCGGAACACGCGCAGACACTGCTCGACCGCGCCGGCAAATCCACGCCGCGCGCGGGTGGATTCAAAAATGACGTCACAGCGCAAATGCGCGCCCACGCCAGCGCCCTGCTCGACGGGCTCAAGGGCGAGATGCTCACACAGCCCACCGCCGGCTATCGCCTGCCCGCCAAGCTCGCACCCTTTATCGACTGCAACGCCGCCGGTGACCCCTCTCCGCAACAGCCCGCGCAGTTGGTGCAAATCAGTTGTGCGGCCAAGGCGGGGCTGTATGTGCAACAAGGCCTTTACAGTGGCGATCTGAAATATTCCCATTTCGTGCTGACCACCGACAAGCTGGATGCGTGGCGATTCGCACACCGGCTGTCTCAAATGGCGACCGCCACGGGCGCCTACGGCTCTCGACGGCACGTCGGCCCCTTCTCCTGTGAAAACCGCAACGTGCGCCTTAAAGGCTTCGACGCCAGCGTCATGACCTGCGTGCGCGGCTATCGCAAGCTCGAAGGGCTGTATGACTTCACCGTGCGCGTGAGCAGCCTGAACAGTTCCAAGCGCGGATTTGCCAGCCACCTCGACATGTATGGCCTGGAATTTGACGCCGGCATGGCCTTCATAAAACGTTACGTCGCCACGATGGAGTACACCCCATGAGCGCGGAAACGGTACTGATCGAAATTCTCGGCAGCCACGGTCGCGTGCAGACACGCGAGCGTGTCCCCCTCACCGCCGAGCAACGCACGTTCACCATAGGACGCAGTGTGGCGGCCGATGTCACACTGGATGATGCGCACGCTGCTGCGCTGCATGCCACCGTGGAAATCACGCCGGACGGTAAAATCCTGGCAACCGATCTTGGCTCGGTCAACGGCATTGTGATTGCCGGTAAACGCCATCAGCAGGCGCAAGGTCTCGAACTCCCCGATGGCACGCTGCAAATTGGCCGCACACATCTCAAGATTCGCACCACGCATGAAAATCTCGCGGCCGAAAAACCCCATGCGTTACAACCATCATCCCTGCTGGGCGATCCGGCGTGGATCGCCGGCGCCGGCGCGCTCGCGTGCGGCATGCAACTGGCCTACTCCAGTTGGCTCGGCGCGCCGCGCGATCTGGCTATTGTCGTCGTCACCACGCTGATTTCCGGGGTGCTCGCAACGGGCGCGTGGGTGGCCTTCTGGGCAATGCTCACGCGCGTGATGCAGGGCGAATGGCGCTGGCTGCGGCATGCCGCGATCTTTCTGGGCATTGCCGCGATATTCGTAGCCATCGAAGCCCTACTGGAACTCGGCTGGTTCGTATTTTCGCTTCCGCAATGGAGCACACGCACGGCATGGCTGGGCGCGATCGCCTTTGCCTGCGCCCTGTATCTGCATCTGATGCATGCCTCCAACCTGACAGCGCGCCGCGCGGCGCTGATCGCCTGCATCTTGCCGGCGCTGTCGGGCGGCGTCGGTCACTGGTTACAGGCACGCAATCAAATGCGCGACGTCAATCACATCGCCGCCAGCCTGCGCATCTATCCACCGTCGCTGCGCCTGCGCGCGGCAGGCACCACCGAAGACTACTTTCACAGTACTGCCGCGCTGCGCGACGCCGTAGACAAAGCGCGTAAAGCCATACGCGCGGATGATGATGATGAAGACGAATCCGCCGACGACGAATAACCTGGAAGCCTTACCATGAATTTACAACTTAACGATAAAACAGCACTCGTCACCGGCGCCAGCCAAGGCATAGGCCGCGCCATCGCCAAGGGCCTCGCCGCCGAAGGGGTGCAAACCTGCATCGTGGCGCGCCGCAAAAACCTGCTCGATGAACTGGCTGCCGAAATCATCGCCGCAGGTGGGAAGAAACCCGAAATCATGATCTGCGACGTGATGGAAGCCGGCACATCCGAACGCATGGCACAAGCCGCCGAAAAAGCGCTGGGCAAAATCGACATCCTCATCAACAGCGCCGGCGGCAGCAAAGGCGCGATACACGTTGATACCCCCGACCTCGCGTGGGACGAATCGATGACGCTCAACTTCGTGCGCGTGCGCCAGCTCACACACGCCGTGTTGCCGGGCATGATGCAACGCCAATGGGGCCGCGTCATCAATATCAGCGGCAAATCCGAACCCGAATCCATGATCGCCGCCACGCCCACCAAGGCCGCGATCCACGCCTGGTCCAAGGGCTTGTCACGCGAAGTCGGCCCGCACGGCGTCACCGTCAACTGCATACCGCCGGGACGCATCATGAGCGAACAAATCCGCCGCAAGTATTCGCCGGAGTTTCGCGCGGAACAATCGG
>CANIID010000015.1 GCA_947467315.1 Betaproteobacteria bacterium
ACGGGCGACGCAGCGGGGGGGCTGGCAACCTTGGCGGATTTAACCGCCTTTACGCGCCGCCTCGTCGCGGGTTTTGCTGCGGGTTTTGCGGCGGATTTTCTGCGCGTAACAATGGCGTATTCTTGGCCATGGAAATCCTTCACACAACTCATACGGTGATCGCTGCGGAGTGATCCAGACCATGCCACCGTTTTGCACTCCGCAAAGGACTTGCTGTTTTACAATTCATTATGCTGGAAGTTTGTACCGATTGCCACCTGTCTGTTTGTTGAACAAATTAGAGCCACGCCATGTCCATCGCCGCGCAAGAACTCAATGACACCCTTCCGGTAAATCAGTCCACAACACGGGCAAGTGATCCACCCCCGCCGGCTCGCGTGCTGCGCAAGGTGCTGTCGCTCGACGACTTTGAAGCGCCCGCCCGCGCCTACATCCCGCGGCCGATTTTTGGCTACATCAAAAGCGGCGCCGAGCGCGAAGACTCCATGCGCGGTAATCGCGCCGCGTACCAGTCGCTGGCGTTCCTGCCAAAAACCATGGTGAACACCGGCGAGCGCACGCAAAAAACCACGTTGTTCGGACACACCTATGATGCGCCGTTCGGCGTGTCGCCGATGGGCGGCATTTCGCTCGGCGCGTATCAGGGCGACATTGTGATGGCGCGCTCGACCTCGGCGGCGAATATCCCGATGATTCTGTCGGGTGCTGCGCTGACCCCGCTCGAAAACGTAAAAGCCGCCGGGCCACTGGCGTGGTTTCAGGCCTACATTCCCGGCGACGAAACCGAGATCACCAAGCTCGTTGATCGCGTCGCGCGCGCCGGCTACGAAACCCTGGTAGTGACGGTGGATGTTTCTGTTTCCGCGAATCTTGAATTCAGTTTGCGCAGCGGCTTTCGCAAGCCGTTCCGCCCGACGCCGCGTTTTATCTGGGACATCGCGATGCGTCCGCGCTGGCTTACCGGCATGCTGCTGCGCACGCTCATCCTGCACGGCATGCCGCACGTGGAAAACATGGGCCCGCGCTCGCCGATGATTTCACGCGAGGCCGCGCGCCCGCGCGGCGGGCTGGATCGTTTGTGCTGGCCGCATCTGGCGTTAATCCGCCGTTTGTGGAAAGGCAATCTCGTGCTGAAAGGCGTGCTCAACAAACACGACGTCAAAATCGCGCGCGACGCGGGTGTGAGCGGCATCATCGTGTCCAACCACGGCGGCCGCCAGCTCGACGGCGCGATTGCGCCGCTGCGCGTGCTGCCCGGCATCGTCAATGAGGCGGGCGACATGACCATCATGATCGACAGCGGCATCCGCCGCGGCACCGATGTGTTGAAAGCACTCGCGCTGGGCGCGAAATTCTGTTTCGTCGGACGGCCGTTTTTATACGCGGCGGCGATTGCCGGTGATGAAGGTGTTGCGCATGCGATCAAAATTCTGCGCGGCGAAATTCATCGCGATATGGCGCTGCTGGGTGTGAACACCATTGCCGAGGTGACGAAAGAGCGGCTGGTGCAGGCGAATGCGTTTGACGGGCTTCAGTTGAATTAATATAACTATTTGTTTTTATTAGTATTTTTTAGACCTTCAACCCCAGCCGCTTCGCCACATCCCCAAACGTCTGTATCTGCTCGCGCAATATTTTGTCGTGCTCCAGCGGCGTGGTGGGTGCAGGGTGATAGTCCTGCGCCAGCAGTTTTTCTTTTACGTCGGGTTGTTCGAACACGCGTGCGACGTCACGGCTGATCTGAACGCGAATCGCCATGGGTGTGCCGGCGGGCGCGAGCAGCGAATGCGAGCCGTCGCGACCGTAGCCCGCAACCACCTCCGCTATCGCCGGTACGTCCGGCAGCAGCGGTGAGCGTTGCGGCGTGCTCACCGCCAGCGGCAGCAAGCGGTTGTTTTTAATCAGCGGCAGCGCCGAACCGAGGCCGACCAGGCAATATTGCACGCGCCCGCCCGCCACTTCGAGCAGCGCATCGGGCGTGCCCTTGTAGCCGACATGCACCGCCTTGATGCCCGTGGCGAAATTAAATCGCTCGGCGTTCAAATGCGTGCTGCTGCCCGCGCCGCCGGAACTGAACAAAATCTTGCCGGGCCGCGCCTGCGCGTAGGCGATGAAATCCTTCAGCGTTTTTGGCCCGAGTGTGGGCAACACCGGCAGTACGCTGGTGCTGTAACCGATTTGCGTGACGCCGGCGAAATCCTTGATCGGGTCGTACGGCAGATTCGGCGTCATCGCCGCGCCGATGGTGAATTGCGCCGAGATCAGCAGCAAGGTGTACCCATCGGGCGCGGCCTTCGATAAAATCGCCGCCGCAATGGTGCCGGCCGCGCCGGGACGGTTTTCGATTACCACCGGCTGACCCCACAGTTCGCTCAGCTTGGGCGCAATGATGCGCGCAAGAATGTCGCTGGGGCTGCCGAAGGCGCCGCCCAGCATGCGCACGGGTTTGACCGGGTATTTGGGCACGGGCTGTGCGAACGCCGCACCTTGCACCAATATCGCACCCGCCAGCACTGCAATTCTGAGACGATTTCCGGTCATCTGCCTGTCCTCCGCGTGATAGTGGAAGTATGCACTCCGGCCATCCCTCTGTAACGGTCTGCGCGCCGAATTACCGCGTTCCCCGCCGCCAATTGAAACAAAAGAAACAAAAATCGCGCTACGTATTGCCGATAGCCCGCCGCAAAGGTAGTCTCTCGCTTCCCATCAACCAACCCGCAAGGAGTTTCCCATGTCCGTGCAAGTAGGCGCAGCCGCGCCGGATTTCACGCTCGCCTCGCACACTGGAACCACAGTGTCGCTGTCGAGCTTCAAGGGTCGCAAGACCATCGTGTCGTTTCTGCCATTCGCCTTTACCGGTGGATGAAAAAATCAAGTATCCGGGTTCCGTGAGAACTACGACGCATTCAAGAGTCAAAACGTTGAAATTCTGCAAATCAGCGCAGACACCGTCCCCAGCCTCAAGGCATGGGCTGAACAACTGGGCGGCTTGCCTTTCCCGCTGCTGTCGGACTACTGGCCGCATGCCGCAGTCGGCAAGGCGTACGGCGTGTTGAACGAAGAAAAAGGGTTCGACAAGCGCGCGGCCTATGTGCTCGACGACAAAGGCATCGTGCGTTTCGCCAAGGTGTATGACCCCGGCACGATTCCCGAAAGCAAGGAATTGCTGGAAGCGCTCGGCAAGATCTGAACGTAGCTCCGACACCGGCCGCCATTCACCGCGGCCGGTGTTGTTTCCGGCTCAAGTTTGCCACTGCGCATGATGAAAATCCCGATCCTGCTGGCCGCCAAAGTTGTCATGGCCGGCCTTTGCGCCACGCTAACCGGCGTGCATGCGCAACCCTACCCTTCCAAACCCGTACGCATGATCGTGGGCTTTGCCCCCGGTGGCGGCACCGATGTCACCGCGCGCCTAATCGTGCAGCCGCTGTCTGAGGCGCTGGGCCAGCGCGTGATCATCGACAATCGTCCCGGTGCCAATGGCGTGCTCGCCACCGATGTCACTGCGAAAGCGCCGCCCGACGGTTACACGCTGCTGATGGTGAATCTCGGCCACACCGTTAATCCCGGTCTCTACAAGAAGCTGCCCTACGACACGGTGCGCGATTTCGCGCCGGTCACGCTGGTGGTCACGCTCACCAATCTGCTGGTGGTGCATCCGTCGTTGCCGGCGAAATCGGTCGCGGATTTCGTGCGCCTGGCCAAAGCAAAGCCCGGCACCATCAACTATGGGTCGGGCGGGCACGGCGCAAGCTCGCATCTTGCGGTGGAGCTATTCGCAAAAACAGCGGGCATCGATCTGGTGCATGTGGCGTATAAAAGCGGCGGACTTTCCGCCGTAGCCTTGCTGTCGGGCGAAGTCGCGATGTCATTCAATTCGATTCCCTCCACGCTCTCTTATGTGAAGGCGGGACGGCTGCGCGCGCTCGGCGTGTCGAGCCTGAAGCGCTCGCTGGGCGTGCCCGATGTGCCGACGATTGCGGAGATGGGCTATCCGGGATTCTCCGCGAGCGGCATATCGGGATTGGTGGCACCGGCGGGCACGTCCGCCGAGGCCATCGATAAAGTTCAAGCCGAAACTGCGAAGGTATTGAAACAGTCTGCCGTGGTTGAACGCCTGGTCGCGCTGGGCATGGACCCGGTCGGCAACACGCCCGCTGAATTTGCGCAATTCATCAAGGCCGATCTGGAGAAGTGGACGCGGCTCACGCGGGAACTGAAGCTCAGTTTGCAGTAGATTCACAGGAGGGAACTGTTCTGGCTACAGAGAACAGCCTCTCATCCTAATCGCAAAGAGACTCCTTCCCCTTCAGGGGAAGGAGCTTTTGACCGACGGCGACATTTAGATACGTATGCTATGAAAGCGAGAACACAACTTTTCTATACAACAAACTCATCACCATGGAAAAACTAAACGCAGTCAGCCCCGCAGGACTCGAAGCCGTCGAAGTCAAACTTTCCGCGCCGCGTCTCGATGACTTGAACGGCAAAACCGTCGGCGAAATTTGGAACGGCGTATTCAAAGGCGACGCCACCTTTCCGGTGATCCGCAAGCTGCTGAAGGCGCGCTATCCACGGCTGAACCTGATTCCGTACACCGAATTCCCGCACCTGCCCGGCAACGACCATCCCCAAGAGCAGCGGGAACGTGCGCGTCATGTCGCGACGCTCGCTAAGGAGAAAGGCTGCGTCGCGGTAATCTCGGGCAACGGCGCCTGAGGCACCTGCTCCCCGGCCGCGGCGCGGCCGGCAGTCGAAGCTGAAAAACTCGGCATCGCGAGTGTCGTGGTCACGGCCACGGGGTTTTCCAATCTGGCACGCCACACCGGCAAATCTGGCGGCATCGCGGACCTGCACATCGCCGAATATCCCGGCCCGTTGGGCATCCACACCAGCGCGCAGATTGAACAGAACATCGAAAGCACGCTCATCGACCGCATCGTAGCCGGCCTGACGCAAGCCGCCGACGACAGCGCCGGCGCAACGCGCAGCCGCGTAGACCCGCGCGCCATCGTCTGCACCGGCACGGCCGATGACATCAACCGCTACTTCATAGAAAAAGAATGGAGCGATGGCCTGCCCATCGTGCCGCCGACCCTCGCCAAGGTAGAACAGTTCGTGCGCCACAGCGGACGCGCGGCGGATGACACCATTGCCATCCTGCAATCCGCCAACCTGCGCGCGACGCCCTGGAACATCGCCGTCAACGCCGTCATGGCCGGGTGCGAGCCGCGTCACATGCCGCTGCTGATCGCGGCGGTTGAAGCGCTGGGCGACGAGCGTTGCAGCCTCAACAACATCGGCAGTTCATCGGGTATTTTTCCGTTCGTGCTGGTCAACGGCCCCATCGCGAAAGAACTCGGCATCGAGAGCGGCGCGCAAACCATTTCGCGCGGCGCGAATCCGGCGATAGGCCGCGCCATCGGATTCATTGTCAGAAATATCGCGGGCTTTCGCCCCGGCGCGAGCTACATGGGCACCTTCGGCTATCCGCTGGCGTTTGCGCTCGCCGAACATGAAGACAGCCCGTGGGAGCCGTTCCATGTTGAACAGGGCTTTAATCCCAACGCCAACACCGTCACTATCGGCGTCACCAACAACTGGGGCGCCGCGCCCGCGCCGTACGACACGCCGGATCGCGGCGGCGCGCAAGTCGCGCTCGAACTCATCAGCCGCGAAATCATCGGCAAGACACGGCTATTCAACTTCCCCGGCTGCGGGCCGGATGCCGAGGCGGTGATGATCACCGTGCTGCTGTCGCCGCCGGTGGCGAAATCACTGGCGCAAGCTGGCTACTCCAAGCAGGACGTGAAGCGCCATGTGTATGAACACACCCGCATGCGGCTCGCGGATTTTGACTGGGTGGTGCGCTACACCAACATCATCCCCACCACCGCGCGCAGACGCGCGGAAGAAGGCGTCTTTCCGCCGGAATTTATGGGCAACCCGGATGATCTGGTGCGCGTGCTGTCGAGCCCGGACATCCTGCACATCATGGTGTGCGGCGACCCGCATCGCAATCGGCTGATGGTGCTTGAGGGTGGGCATACGCAGCCGACTACGCGGGAGATCAAGCTGCCGACAAATTGAAGTGTACTATCATATATCTAAATATTCGTTTAAAAACATACGCTTATAATAATTCCGCTGCTGAGCGTGGTCACTTCGCACTAATCCCCGCCGCGTCGATCACTTTCTTCATTCGCACCATGTCGCTTCGTACTCGCGCGAATAATTGATCTGGAGAATCACCCACGGTTTCCACGGCGGCGCTCTGGAGTTTTTCTTTGACCTCGGCTGACTTCACCACCTGCACGGCTTCGCGGTGCAGTCGGTTCACGATGGCGGGCGGCGTGCGCGCGGGCACGAACAATCCATAGATCGCAATCGTCTCGTAACCCGGAATCGACGCCGCCACGGTCGGCAGGCCCGGCGCCAGCGGCGAGGGTTCGAGGCTGGTTACCCCCAGCGCGCGCACGCGGCCCGCGCGCATGTGCGCGGCGGCAGCGCCCGCGGTCGGAAACGCCACCTGCACCTGGCCCGCGAGCAGGTCGTTCATCGCCTGCCCGGCGCCTTTGTAGCTCACGCGCACGATGTTGATGCCGGCCATGGACTTCAACATTTCGCCCGCGAGGTGACTGGTGGCGCCGGTGCCGCTGGAGGCGTAGTTGAGTTCGCCGGGTTTTGCCTTGGCGAGCGCGATCAGTTCCGCGACTGATTTCACCGGCACTGATTGATTCACCACCAGTATGTTGGGCGACACCGACACGGTGGTAACAGCGGCAAAATCGCGGATCGGATCGTACGGCGTTGGCTGGATCAGCGGCCCGATCCAGAAGGTGTTGTTGTAGAGCAGCAGGGTGTAGCCGTTGGGCGTTGCCTTGGCTACGATGTCGCCGGGGATCACGCCGCTGGGGCGGTTTTCGACGATCACTTGCTGGCCGAGCGCGGTTGATAAACCTTTTGCTACGAGGCGCGCCTGCAAGTCATTGCCGCCGCCGGCTTCGGAGGTGACGATGCGGATGGGGCGCGTGGGGTAGTCTTGCGCCCAGATTGTTGCCGTGATCAGGGTCAGGGCGATGCCGGTTGTAAACCTCGCCCCTCTCCCTAACCCTCTCCCCGCAAGCGGGGCGAGGGGATGGAATTTTGGCGTTGGAAAGACCCGTATGCGCGCAAAGGCGCAGGAGCAACAGGGTGGCAACGCCAGCATACTCACCCGCGCGACGAAAGCATACGCACGATGTCGGTGGCGACATCGCGCGCTTTCGCTTCGCTGTCTTCATCAGACTCGCGCGCAGGCGCATCCTGCTTGTAGACGAGCACCAGCGGGTCTTTTGCACCCAGCACCTGGCACTGCGTTTTGGCGAGCATGGCAAACGGCTCGTGTACGAGCACCACGGCGGGGATGCCGACTTTCCAGGCTGCAAATGCGTCGCGGACCGCGGCGCCGGTGCAGGAGCCTCAAGCGCCTACGCCGACCACCAGGTAATCCACTTCTGCGGCCAGCGCTTCAAACTTGGGTTTTTCCAGTGGTGTCCAGGTATTCGTCTTGTAGGCGCGCTGCACGGAAGGCGGGCTGCATTGTGTTTCCAGCGCGCGCTCAAGACGCGGCCAGAAGTTTTTGGTAACCGAATACTGGTTCCAGATGAATCCCACGCGTTTGCCAACGGGGGTATCCATGGCGCGGCGCGCGGCTTGCGCCTCGACGCGCGGGTGGCCTATGGGACTGACGAGTTCAATCATGGTTGGCTCCTTATAATTCTGGTCACGCTGGAAATTGGATGGGCTTCGTCACAAACGGCTTCCCCGCCGAACTGCGGCTCGACAGCGACACACACTGCCCCATCTGTGGCGCAACGCCGCCGCCGACGGTGACGTAAATCTCATCCGGCTGCACGGCACACACAAAGGTTTTGCGTTCGCTCGGCGCGTTGTGGTCGGTATCGTCGTACGGTGTTGATTCGCCCTGCTTGCTGTCGTTTTGCCAATCGTAGGAATACTTGAACGCGCGCTCGGCCAGCGTGTGGCGCAGTTTCTCGCGCGTATAACCCGCATCGGCGAACGAGCGCGCGAGCGACGGGTTCAATACAAACATGAAGCCGCGTTTTCCGCCACTGGTGGTGATGCCCAGGCGGCCGATATTGCGCGCCAGCAGGGTGATCGATTCGTTCAGGCCCACGGTGTTGATGGGCACGGCGATCTGCGAATGCTCGCCGACCTTCATCACGGTAACGGCACTGTCACCGGCGGCGACGCCGAAATCCGTGTGCATGGGCGCCCACGGGCTGAGTTCCTGTTCTTCGCCGATGCAATAGCTCCACGACGCCGGATGGCCCATGGTGCCTTTGATGAGTTTGCCAGGATGCGCGCGACCGATGTTCCACAAAATCAAGCGCACCGCGCGGCCAATGGTGGCGTTGGCACGCCCGCCGTTCGGCCCGAAGACCCATTCGCGTGTATGGAACTGGAGCTTGCTCACCGCGGAACCCGACACGATCGTACACAGCGATGCGGAGCCGGTGGATTGCGTGGTGGTGATCAGCAGCGTGGGATCGGCGATGCATTCGACCGCCGCGATCACCACCGGCACATATTCCGGCAGGCAGCCCGCCATCGCACAATTGGCGATGACGTTTTCGATGGTGGCGACACCGTCACCAGGAAACACGGTGCCCAGCACTTCCTGCGGATCGCGCTTAACGTAATCGAGCATCGCCGACACCACTTTGCGTGTCGGCGGAAACACCGGCAGACCATCAGTCCACTCATTGGCGTAGGCAAATTCGGTGAAGTCTTCTACTGATTCGATAGTGTGTATTTCGGCGGCGCTCGCCATGGGACGGACTCCAAGTTTTTAAACATCATCGCGAATGCGCGCCGCGAATGCAAATGCCTCCCGCGCAAGCTAAACACACGAGTTCGTATTGCGATACATTTCACATCCGCAACCGCGTGATAATAAGTAACACATTGTTTTTTAACAAAAATATAATTTGCTCCTCCGGCGTTCCTGTGGACGCCCCGGTATTGTTATCATCGGCACTCTGAGCTTTCCCATCTCTGGCGCTACTGCCCGTCACTCGCGGCGGCGCGCCGAGTCAAAAATAAACTCTGTAGACCCATTCATGATTGAAGTTAATGAACGTATTGAAGTCGCCTCGACCCCGCAAGCGGTATGGGCCATTCTTTCCGACCCCAGCGCGGTGGTCGAGTGCGTGGAGGGCGCGGTACTAGGCGACAAGCAGGACGACGGATCATTCAACGCCAAGATGGCGGTGAAATTCGGCCCGGCCAAAATCTCGTTTAACGCCAACGTGCTGGTCGAATACGACGAGGCCAATCAATCGGGTAATGTCACCGCGCGCGGCAAGGATGGCATCAGCGGCACCAAGTTCAAAACCACCATGCATTTCAAGGTGGAAGGCCAGGATGCGCCGCCAGATAACGTCATGACCGCCGTGCCCATCAAGGCCGAATGCGAGCTGAACGGTCGGCTCGCGCATTTGATCGAATCCGGCGCGAATCTCGTTATTAAGCGCATGACTACAAGTTTTGCGGAGAAGCTGGCTGAACGCTGCGGCGGCGCTAAGACCACCTGATGCCGCCTGATTTTTTGATGTGATTTTTTACCGGCAGGACAATTCAAGGAGGATGGACGATGAAGGTGTATGAACGACTTTCGCAGGCATTCAAGGCCGAAGGCACCACCAACGTATTTGGCATGATGGGCGACGGCAATATGTATTGGCAGTACGCCAACAGCAAGAACGGCATCATCATGCACGAGGTGCGCCATGAAGGCGTGGGCTTGGGCATGGCCGACGGCTGGGCGCGTGCCACGCGCAACCCCGGCGTGTGTACCGCGACCTGCGGCCCCGGCACCACGCAATTGGCTACCGCGTTCGTGACCGCCGCGCGCGCGTCTTCGCCGGTAGTGGCGTTCTGCGGCGAATTTCCGACCAGCGACGACGAATACACGCAGGCGCTGGACCAGGCCGCGTTCGCGCATGGCTGCGAAGCCGCGTTCGTGCGCATGGGCACGGCCGACGACGCCGATGAAGCGGTGCGCAAGGCGTTCTACATCGCGCGCACGCAATCGCGCCCGGTGCTGCTCTCCGTGCCGATGGATTTGCAGCAAAAAGAGTGGGACGACGATGATCCCTATGTGCCCTCCACCGCCATCATTCCGAAGCGCACGGTCACGCCGCATCAATCCGCGATTGAGCAGGCCGCCGACATGCTGATGAAAGCGAAGCGTCCGGTGATTCTGGTCGGGCGCGGCGCGCAGTGGGCCGGCGCAGGCGACGAAATCCGCAAGCTTGCCGCGCGCACCGGCGCACTGATCGCCACCACGCTGCAAGCCAAGAACTGGCTGGGCGACGACGAGTACCACATCGGCATCTCCGGCACCTATGCCACCAAAACGGCGATGAATCTGCTATCCGAATCCGACGTCGTGGTCGCGGTGGGCGCGAGCCTTAACCGTTACACCACGCACGAAGGGCTGCTCTACCCGGAAGCCAAGTTCATCCACATCGACCCGAAAGCGCACGTGCTGCTGCCGCGCGGCCGGGGCGCCGATCACTACGTGCAGTCCGACGGCAAGGCCGGCGTGGCCGCGATTGATGCCGAACTCGCCAAGCGCAACTTCAAGCAACTGGGCTACCGCACCGGCCAGGTGAAGGAAAAACTCGCCAATGCGTGGGAAGACCGTCACGAGTACAAAATCGACGCAGGCACGCTCGATCCGCGTCCGTTGTGCCTTGCGCTCGACGACATGATTCCCGACAACATCAGCCTGTTCGCGGGCAGCGGCTGCACCGCCGGCTTCACCAATATCATCTTCAGAAAACCGCGTCCGATCGTGATGCCGGGGCATTTCTTCGGCTGCATCGGGCAGATGATGCCCGCCGCGGTGGGCTCGGTTATCGCCACCGGCATGAAGCCCGCGATCCTGATGGATGGCGATGCCAGCACCATGATGCACATCGGCGACTTCGACACCATGGTGCGCTACAAGGTGCCGCTGCTGATTTTCTGCATGAACAACGAGTGTCTCGGCGCCGAGTACTACAAACTCGACGCACACGACATGGCGGTGGAAACCTCATGCATCCCCACCGCCGACCTCGGCGCGGTGGCGCGTGCGTTCGGCGGACGCGGTGCATTGTGCCGCACAGTGGATGAAGTGAAAAAAGCCACCGCCGAGTGGCTCGCCAATCCCGGTCCGATGATTATCGACGTGCGCGTGTCGCGCTCGGTGGTAACGCTGCCGTATCGCCGGATTCATTACGGCGAGGACGAATAAGCACCCGCGTTACGCCAGCGCGTTGTATTGCGCACAGCAACAAACGGCCCCGGAAACGGGGCCGTTTTTTTATGTCCGTGGTGCGTGCTATGCTTTCCGTTGCCCCGATTGACGGAGACCGTGCCATGAAACGCCCGCTCGTGTGGATGTCTTTGATACTCAGCGCTGTCGCCACCAACGCGCTTTCGCAGCCGGCGCAAAACACCGCGTGGCCCGACAAACCCGTGCGCGTGGTGGTGCCGTTTGCCGCCGGCGGCAGCACCGACATCATCGCGCGCGTGCTGGCGGCGCGACTCACGCAGGAATTCGGCCAGCAGTTCATCATCGACAATCGCGGCGGTGCGGGCGGCTCCACGGGTGCCGAGATCGTGGTGCGCGCCAATCCCGATGGCTACACCTTGATTATCGTGGCCACGAGTTATGCCACTAATGCCGCGCTCTACAAACTGCCGTACGATCCGGTCAAAGGCATCACGCCGGTGGCGCTGCTGCACAGCGGGCCTTTTCTGCTGGCGGTGAACAACAATGTCGCCGCAGCCAGCGTGAAGGATTCATCGAAACCCTGCGCGCGAAGCCCGCCGGTTTTAACTACGGCTCATCCGGCATCGGCGGCGCGTCGCATCTGGCCACCGAGTTGTTCAAGCAGATGACCGGCACGCCATCGACGCACGTGCCGTACAAGGGCGACGCGCCCGCGATTTCCGATCTGATCGGCGGGCAGGTTCAGTTCATTCTGTCGTCCGTCCCGGCGCTGATACAACACGTCAAGGGTGGCCGGGTGCGCGCGCTGGCGGTAACCACCGCGCAACGCTGGCCCGATTTGCCCGAACTACCTGCCGTCGCGGAAACCGTGCCGGGTTACGAACACACCTCATGGAACGGCCTGTGGGGGCCGGCGGGCATGCCGCGCGCCATGGTCGCACGGCTGAATCAAACACTGGCGCGCTTGTTGAAACTGCCCGACGTGCAGGAAAAGCTGCGCGCCGACGGCCGCGCGCCCGCGCATACGTCGCCCGACGAATTCGCACGCATCATCGAGCGCGATATCGCCAAGTGGTCCAAGGTGGTGAAGGCGGGCGACATCAAGGTAAACTGACTCGCGCCGCCACATCACTCGCTACATCACCTTATGCAACGTGTGCTGCCGATTGCGCGTAAAGGGCCGCACGTGTGTAGACCAGCGCCCGGCATCAACCGCCTTCGCCCACTCGGGGCTCACCAGCACATCCGGATTTTCCAATTCAACAATGCAGGCATAGCGCGGTTTACCCTGGGCATCAACGGTCTTGGTTTCACCCCCCATGCTCACGCGCAACGTATCCAGCTTTGCGCGCGTGACGGACACCACGCCCGGCACTTTGGAAAGGTGCGGTATGTGTTCCGTGTCATAGACTTCGTTGAAGATCGCGTCCTTGTCCGCGTCGACATCCATGGCTGCGGTAAAAATCCACTTGCCGGTGATAGGCATGCTGGTATTCCCTGATAAGTTGAGGTTGAAATTAGGTAGGTTGGGCTGACAAGCCCAACACAAGAGCGCCGCATCACACACAGGCGTTGGGCTTTTCAGCCCAACCGACAACTCTCACGCGCCCGCCCCCACACTGTTTATCCCTTCAAATTCCAGCCAATAAAGTTGCACAACGCGCGCCCCATCACCAACTCCAGATCACGCCCTTTCAACCACGGCATCTCCTCGGTAAACATGGTGACGCACTGGCGATAGGTGCAGGGCATGCGCGTGATGTCGGTGCCCCAGAACATGCGCTCCGGGCCGAAGGCATCAAAAATTTGTTTGATGTAGGAATGGATGTTGCGATACGGATACACGTGCGTGGAGTAGCTCGGCCCGCCAGTGGCTTTAACGGCCACGTTCGGAAATTTCGCCAGCGCCAGCAGCTCCGGCAAATCCGAAAACCCCGCGTCGTCCACGCTGAAACGCGGACGCGCCATGTGATCGACCAGAATTTTCAAATTCGGATATTTCGCAGCCACCGTGGCCACCGCCGCGCAACGATTCGGCACCAGCAAGCCTATCGGCAAACCCGCTTTTTCCGCCGCCGGCCACAGCCAATCGAGTGTGCCATCGACCATGCGGTTTTCTTCGCCGGGTTTCAAAAACGCAAAACGCAGACCGAGCATGCCCGGCTGATTTTTCCAGGTGTCGATCAGCGCGCGGCTTTCCGGCTTCGCCACATCAAAAAATCCGAGCACCGACAAGCGATTGGGATGTTGCTTCGCTGCCGCAATCGCGACCTCGTTCGCGTTGACATCCCAGCTGGGCGGATGCAGCACCGCGCCGGTGACGCCTGCAGTATCCATATCGCGCAGCAACTCGTCCTGGGTATACGAACTGGTTTGGCGATGGATGTGCACGGGCGTGCCACTGGTCCAAATGTGTACCTGCGCGTCAACGATAAGCATTGTTTCGATCTCCTGAGATGGTGTAAGAAAAGCGGCTGATTATAGGCGACGAAGTGTCTGTCGCCAGATTAACGTAAGTATATGTTTATATTGATATTTTAATGCCTCTGCGCGTATCGCTCCAGCAGCTCAAAGACACCCATGCCCGCCAGCATCGCCACGGCAAATATCAGTCCCTTCGCTACGCCCGCGCCCACGAGTACCAGCGCGGGGCCGGGACAGATACCTGCCAAACCCCAGCCCACGCCAAACAGCAGGCTGCCCATAACAAGGCGACGGTCGATGTGACGTGCTACGGGCAACACCATCGGCAAACCCAACCATGAAGTGTGACGCCGCTTCGCCAGTGCGAACGCGGCAAGCCCCACCCCGATGGCGCCGGCCATCACCAGAGCGAGTGATGGATCCCACTTGCCGGCGAGATCCAGAAAGCCCAGCACCTTCGCCGGGTTCGACATGCCCGACACAATCAAGCCGATGCCGAACACCAGGCCCGCGAAAAAAGAAAACAGGGCGTTCATCACACGCCCCCGTGCCGCATCACAAACACCGTCGCAAACCCCGCGCCCATGAACAACAAGGTTGCCACCAAAGAGCGCGCCGACAACCGCGACAAGCCGCACACGCCGTGACCGCTGGTGCAGCCCGCGCCGTAGCGCGTGCTCACGCCTACAAGCACACCCGCGATTACCAGTACCGTATCGCTGGCGTCGATACGGCTCGCAGGCAGCGCGGCAAACAGTTGATACGTCACCGGCGCGGCGATCAATCCGATCACAAACGCCAGCCGCCAACTCACGTCGCCCTCCTTCGGGCGCAGCAGGCCACCCACGATGCCGCTGATGCCGGCGATGCGTCCGTTGAACAGCACGAACATCGCGGCCGCAAGGCCGATCAACACGCCGCCAGCCAGCGCGGCAAGCGGGGTAAATCCGATCAGATCGATGGTCATTGCGCGCCCCGTTAATCCGCCTTCAATCCCGCATCCCTCGACACCTTGGTCCAGCGCGCGAGTTCGGCGCGATACATCGCGTTGAATTCCACGTGGCCCGGCGCCGTGGGGTCCATGTCCTGCTGCTCGATTTTCGGACGCAGATCGGGGCTTTTGATGGCTTTCACAAATTCGGCATTCACCTTCGTCAACACGGCTGGCGGCACATTTGCAGGCGCGAACAAACCCTGCCAGGTGGTCACCACGAAGCCGGGCAGATCGCCTTCATCGAGCGTGCGCAAATCCGGCAGCGACGCGATGCGTTTTTTACCAGTGACGCCGAGCGCGCGCAGCCGCCCGTCGCGCACATGCGGCACGGCGGTCAGCACCGCGCCCATCATGAATTGCACGCGCCCGGCGATCATGTCGATCAACGACGGCGCGGTGCCTTTATACGGAATGTGCTGCGTGGTGATGCCCACGCGTTGCGAGAACATCACAGGCGCCAGATGCGTGCTGGTGCCGGTGCCCGACGAGGCAAAATTCATTTGCCCCGGTCGTGCCTTGGCGTAGGCGATGAACTCCGCCACGCTTTTGATCGGCAGCGAGGGATGCACCATGAAGATCAAACACCCGGCGCCGATTTCGGTAACGGGCGTGATGTCTTTCAACGGATCGTACGGCAGCTTCGAGTAGAGCCCCGGCGACACCGCAATCGCATTCGATGAATACAGCAACGTGTGGCCATCGCCCGCCGCGCGCGTGAGTATCTCCACCGCGATGTTGCCCGCCGCGCCGGGGCGGTTATCCACCACCACCTGCTGGCCGGTCTGCTGCGCGACTTTTTCGCTGACGATGCGCGCCACCACATCGGTCGGCCCGCCGGGTGGAAAGCCCACCAGCATGCGTATCGGTTTGGTCGGCCAATTTTGCGCCTGACCTGCCGCGCTCGCCGCAAGGCAAAGCAATAGGACGGATAAGGCAAATTTCGGTTGCAAGGTCATCAAGACGCGCCTCCAGAGATTACGAGTTATCAGCTCGCATTATTCACCAATTGAACTTCGCCGTCACAGTGCCGTGCGGCCATTTGTGAGTTTCGCCATTTCGAGTTAAATTGCTGATAGCGTCAATCCGCTTCATTCTGTTCTATTCGGCTTCATCTGGCTTCAACAAGGGGAATCACACATGAGCGTCAAAGGTAAAGCCTACATCGTAGGCGCTTACGAGCATCCGCTGCGAAAAGCGCCGAACCACTCCGTGTCGCAATTGCACGCCGAATGCGCTAAAGGCGCGCTCGAAGACGCAGGTCTCACCAAGAACGATATCGACGGCTATTTTTGTGCGGGTGATGCGCCGGGCGCCAACGTCTGGAGCATGGCCAACTACATGAACCTGAAGCAGTTAAAGCACGTCGACTCCACCGACATGGGCGGCTGCTCATATCTGGTGCATGTCGCGCACGCCGCCGAAGCCATTGCTGCCGGCAAGTGCAAAGTGGCACTCATCACACTCGCCGGTCGCCCCAACTCGGAAGGCAGCTCGGGCACGCAGGTGCGCGACCGCGGTGCGAACCTGCCCGACGCGCCGTTTGAAATGCCCTACAGCCCGGTGACGGTGAACCTTTACGCCATGTGCGCCATGCGTCACATGTACGAATACGGCACCACCAGCGAACAACTCGCATGGGTAAAAGTGGCGGCGTCGCATCACGCGCAGCACAACCCGAATGCGATGCTGCGCGACGTGGTCACGGTCGAACAAGTCGTCAACTCGCCGATGATCTCCGACCCGTTGCATCGTCTGGATTGCTGCGTGGTCAGCGACGGCGGCGGCGCCGTGATCGTGGCCAGCCCTGAAATCGCGAAAAGTCTGAAGCGCCCGCTGGTGAAAATTACCGGCACCGGCGAATCCACCAAAGGCCAGTTTGCCGGCGATGTCGATCTGGTTTACTCCGGTGCAGCCTGGACCGGCCCGCGCGCCTTCGAGATGGCAGGCTGCAAACCCTCGGACATTAAATACGCGTCGATCTACGACAGCTTCACCATCACCGTGGTGATGCAACTTGAAGACCTGGGCTTCTGCAAAAAAGGCGACGGCGGCAAGTTCGTCTCCGATGGCAACCTGATTTCCGGCACCGGCAAACTGCCGTTCAACACCGACGGCGGCGGCCTGTGCAACAACCATCCGGCCAATCGCGGCGGCATGACCAAGATCCTCGAAGCGGTGCGCCAACTGCGTGGCGAAGCGCATCCGGCGGTGCAGGTCAAAAATTGCAACATCGCGCTCGCGCACGGCACCGGCGGCTCCCTTGGGCACCGTCACGGCAGCGCCACACTCATCATGGAAAGGGAGTAACTCATGGCCACCCCAGCACAAGACAGAAAACTGCGCGACCCGTCGCTGAACCCCGGCGACCAGCCCTACTTCGACGCCTGTGCCGAAGGCAAGTTGCTGATTAAAAAATGCGGCGACTGCGGCAAAGTGCATCACTACCCGCGCGCGCTGTGCCCGCACTGCTTCAGCGGCAAAGTGGATTGGCTGCAAACCAAAGGCACCGGCGTGATCTACACCTATAGCGTCACGCGCCGCGGCGGCCCCGTGCCGTACGCCATTGGCTACGTCACGCTCGACGAAGGCCCGAAGATGATGACCAACTTCGTCGATTGCGATTTGGATGCACTGAAAATCGGCCAGAAAGTGAAAGTGGTGTTCAAGAAAACCGAGAACGGCTCCTCGGTGCCGATGTTTACGCCGGCGTAGTAACTCACTCCCCAAAGAAACGCCCTCTCCCCGTTCTTACGGGGAGAGGGGGGGAGGGGCGGCAGCAAAGAGCTTTTAGCGCGCATCCCCATCTGCCACATGCAAAAACCAGCCGTCCTCGAAGCCATGCGCCGCGACATCGGGCAAGAATCCGAGCCGGGCGATTGGCACGTGATGACGCAGCAATGGATCGACGATTACGTTGATCTCACCGGCGAAACCGGCTGGATCCATACCGATGTCGAACGCAGCAAACAATCCAAACTCGGCAACACCATCGCGCCCGGCAACATGGGCATCGCCATCCTGCCGAAACTGAGCCGCGCGATTTCGCCGTACAGCCGCTACCCACGCAAATATTCACTCAATCAAGGCTGGGACCGCATCCGCTTTTTGCAGCCCTTGCTCACCGGCTCGCGCATCCGCGCACGCTCGAAACTGCTGGCGATCGAAGAACGCCCCGATGGCTCATTGCGCGTGGAAGTCGAATTCCGCATCGAAGTGGAAGGCAGCGACAAACCGTGGCTCACGGGTGTGAAAGTCGGACGGTTCTTTTTTGAATAAGCGCCTGTATATGAGTCTGCGAGTAGCAGTCGCCGCAGCAGTGCTGCTCGGCATGCCCGCCATTACACGAGCGCAAACCGACGCTTACCCGAGCAAGCCCATTCGCGTGCTGGTGCCCTCGCCGCCCGGCGGCAGCAATGACGGCGTGGCGCGCATTATTTCCGCCGGCCTGAATCAAAGTCTCGGGCGGCCCATCGTGATCGACAACCGCGCGGGCGGCGGCGTGATCGCTTCCGAACTGGTGGCGCGGGCGCGAGCCGACGGTTACACGTTGCTGTTTGCCTTTGCCGCGTTCACCATCACGCCGTTTCTGCATATCAAGCCGCCCTACGATGTGTTGAAGGATTTCGCGCCGATCAGCGAGGTCGCAGATCAGCCGTTGTTTCTCATCGTCCATCCCAGCGTGCAGGCGAACACCATCAAGGAATTGATCGCGCTGTCGAAATCGAGCCCCGGCGGTCTCCTGGCGGGATTCACCCAACCCGGCAGCTCGACGCATCTGGCAGCCGAAATCTTCAAACTCAAAACCGACACCACGAAAAGCATCACGTCGGTGAGCTACAAAGGCGGCTCTGCGGCGCAGATCGCGCTGCTGTCGGGTGAAGTGCAAATTTCGTTCCTCACCGCCACGGCAATGCTGCCGCAAATCAAAACCGGCAAGATCAAAGTCATCGCCACCTCGGCGTCGAAGCGCGTGCGCTATCTGCCCGACGTGCCCACCTTCGAGGAAGCCGGCGTCACCGGCGTGGAGGCATCGCCATGGCAAGGGCTGCTGGCCCCCGCTGGCACGCCACGCGCCATCATCAACCAGTTACACGGCGAAATCGTCAAGCTGCTGAAGCGCCCCGAAACGGTGGAGCGCCTCGCGTCGTTGGGCGGCGATCCGGTTGGTAGCTCGCCTGCCGAATTTCGTGCCAAGCTGGAGCGTGAACTCAACGCCTTCGCAAAAGTGATTCCCGCGCTGGGCTTGCAGCGGCAATGATGTGCCAGGAACGCTACCGCAGCGCCTCGCACGGCGCTGCCCGCAAACCATGCAAGTACTCACTCACAAATAAATATCAATAAAAACAAATACTTACATTGCCATTCGGTCTGTTATGCTGCGCTTGCCAACCCAATCCGCAGAGGAACCCCTATGACCGACACCATCCCCAAGGCCTACCGTAACGAAGCCTTTCTCAACAGCCGCGACGGCCGAGCGCTGCGCATACTCGCCGAGTATCTTGAGCCAAAAAGCCGCTTCGAGCACGACAACATCGACGACACCGTGGTGTTCATGGGCTCGGCGCGCACGCTGTCACGCGAGCGGGCCGAGGCTGCGCTTAAAAAAGCCGAGGCCGATGGCCAATCGGGCAGCGAGCTCGCCGCCGCGCAGATGGCGTTAAAAATGTCCGTCTATTACGAGGCCGCGCGCACGCTGGCGCACCGCCTCACGGACTGGTCCAAGGCGCTCGACAGCATCGAAAAGCGCTTCGTAGTCTGCACCGGCGGCGGCCCCGGCATCATGGAGGCCGCGAACCGCGGCGCTGCCGAAGCGCGCGGCGTGAATGTCGGGCTCACCATCTCGCTGCCGATGGAAGAATTCGACAACCCTTACATCACGCACGGCATGGCGTTTCACTTTCACTATTTTTTCATGCGCAAGTTCTGGTTTTATTATCTTGCCAAGGCAGTGATCGTAATGCCCGGCGGCTACGGCACCCTCGACGAACTGTTTGAACTGCTGACGCTGGTGCAAACGCACAAGATGAGAAAGCCCATGCCCATCGTGTTGTTCGGCACCGAGTACTGGCGCGAAGTCATCAACTTCGACGCGCTGGTAAAGCACGGCATGATCAACGCCGCCGATGTATCGCTGGTGTATCGCACTGATTCGGTGGATGAGGCTTATGACTTTCTCGTTAAACACCTCACCGCCGATGCGATCGGCAAGCCAGGAGCGATGCTATAGGGTGCCGTGGCGCCAACGCGAGGTTCCCGCTAGAATCGCAGGGCTGCGACACGGGATGCCTCCTTTTTGTGACATACGTTACACTGGCGCACAATGAATTGACGGCATATCTTGACGGCAGCACGGATATGAGAACAATGTAGCCGTAGAGCGGAGCTGACCTGCACTACAGAATACCGACACGCGTTGATGGACTTGCATGATCTGCGAGCCATGGCCTGCGGCTGAATTTCGGGATTGGGCTATGGCATCGTGAAGATCAGCAACGTGACGCAGCTCCGGGCCAGAGCTAACCGGAGCGATAGTATTATTTCGTTCGTTTTCAAAGCAGAGGGACGCTATGCCATACGTGATCCGAAACAGCGCGGGAAAAATAGTACAGGTGATTGAAGAATCCGTATCCGGCGCCTACGAAACGTTGCCCGAGGACTCCCCCGAGCTTCAGGAATACAACGAGGCACGCGAGCCCGGCCCCCATACCTTGCGCATGCAACTGGTGGAGACCGATCAGGGCATGGCGCGCCTGGTAGACGACTTGATCGACTTGCTGATTGCAAAACATATCATCCAGTTCACCGAACTGCCGCCGGCGGCCGGCGCCAAATATCTGCAGCGGCAGACAAAACGCAAGAAACTCAGTGCCATAGACAGTCTCGTTGACAACGACAAAGCGCTTTTCTGACGTTGTGACGCAGGCGCGGGATTGTCGTACAGTCGCCGTTGTTTACCCCATGCGGGCGCCCGATAGAAAACCGCCTCGCGCACCAACCACGCACGGCCTCAATTGCCGCACCCGGAAAGAAATCTCATGATCAAGCCCGAACCGCTGTTCCCATCCGCCGCTCAATGCCCTGAATGCAGCAAAAAAATACGCATCAAGTGGGCATCCCCGCGCGAAGTATTCGGCGGATGCAATGGCCTCGGCTACATGAAATGCCTGCACTGCGGCGCTAACCATGTGCGCGCCGTCGGCACTGAAGACGCTATTCAGGTAACGTCGCAGTTGTTTGCCGCGCAATACGATGCGGCGTGTGGTCACGACCATGGGCATGAGGGCCATGAGCACCATGAAGGCCACGATCACAATCATGGCATTGCCATCGTTCCCGGCAGCGATAAATTCGCTTATATCAAACTGCCGGGTTAAGACATCGATGGCGCTGCTGGCGCCATGGCGCTCTACGGCAGTTGCGAGTAAGCGCGCGTAGCCAGCAAATGAACACGCAACGGCTGATCCCAGTCCGGGTACTTCGCAGCAAATTCATTGCGCAGGGTCACTGCGGTTTCGTCGGACGATTTTCCCTGCGCCTTCAACGCCACCACGCGCGCGCGCAGCGAGGTTAGGAATTCGCGATACGCGGAGATGATCGACGCATCGCCCATGCCATAGTGCGCGCCGACAACTTGGGACGGATGCAACGCCGCCATGGCATCAAGACTGGCAAGCCATTTGTCGACGCTGGATTGCGGCGCCGTGTAGGCCGGAAACGCCTTTTTCATCGCGAGATCGCCGGAGAACACCACCGCATCGCCTTCGATGAAGATCGCAGTATCGCCGAGCGTATGCCCGTGTCCCAGCCAAATAAGCCGGATGCGCACGCCGCCGAGATCCAGTGTTTTCTCGCGATCAAAGGTTTCAGTCGGCTCACGAAAACCCTTAACCTCCTTCAGCAGATCGGCAAGCTCGGCAGATCGCGCGCTGAACTCCGCCACCCATTTCATGCCGGCTTCCTGGATATCCCGCTGCTGCTCCACCGCACGAACAATTTTGGTATGGGGCGGAAACGCCAGCTCGCCCGTGGTGTGCTCCGGATGAATATGCGTGGTCACCAGATAAAGCTCGCCACCCTTGCTCACCTTGGCGGCTTCGCGCAAAACGGCCTGGCCGCTTTTTAAACCCATGCCCGGATCGATAATCAGCGTCGCACGGCTGCCGACAACGATGCCGACGTTCGGCACGCCACGGCGGTTTTCATCCGGGATCACATACACGTGCGGCGAAATCTTGATCGTCTTGCCTTCCTTGACGACCGGAAGGTCCGTGTAGTCGCGCTGCGCCAAGGCCGGGGAGTTCGCGAAAGCAGCACAAGCCAGCATGGCGAGGCAAACCGTATGTCGCCAACGCGGATGGGCAATGGATTGCGCCGTCAGCGCACGCGCGCCACGCAGGGCAGTCGGATTGGGGCGATGGTTCATTTTTCCCTCCTTATCATCGGCGCGCATTGTGCCATCGTAAAACGTTGGCGATTGCGGATCGGGCTTGAGACGAGTGCAAACTCATGAAGCTGTTTTGCGATAGCTACTTTAGTTACGGCAGGCACGCTAGCAGCCAGCCACGCACTTGCCTTTGCCGTCAAACTCCATAGTGCGTCCGCTGATGGCCAGGTGAGCAGGCGGCTTCAGTTGCTTGATCAGCGCCGCAGTTCGCGAAATGGGACGCAGCTTGCCGCCTTCGGTTACGGGCTCGTTCGGATGTGTGATGATCACTGACGCGGGCCGTATCAGCTCGTTGATCGCATGCGCGCCTGACACGAAGATGCCGGGATTCACGCCGAGATTGAGCACGGCAAGGTTGGCCTTGTGGAACTCGCTCACCACCGTTTTCATTTCGGAATGAATGCCGGTGTCGCCCGAGAGGTAGGCCACCAGCCCATTGGTGAACTTGACCACGAAGCCCGTGGCCGGGCCGTACTCAAGTACGGAGCCGTCCGCCTTCATGAGCGCCCGTTGCGCCTCGGAGAGCAGCGCAGGCGGCGCGTTGTTCACGTGCGAGGCGTACACGATGGTGATTTCCACCCCTTGCGCCGCGTCGGCGCCCTTCGCGATAAAAACGCCACCCAAATCCGCTTGCGAGCTGCATATGGTCGCCACCGGCACCGTGGTAACGCCAGCCGTTTGCGGGCAGAACTCTATCGGCTTGCCGCCGAGAATGCCCTGAACCTTGTTGCCGACGAATCCGCCCATGGCGCGCGTCATCACCATCGCAGCCTTCTTCTCGGCAACCACTTCGGCGGTGGTGGAATTCGGCGCGGGCACCCGCTCCGAGTTTGCGCACGTGCCGGCGCCCGGCGCCTTCAGCTTGAGATCACCGACGTGATCGCCGTGCATGTGCGAGAGCAGCACCATATGAATCGTGCCCAGTCGCGGATCGTCGCCGCTGGTCACGTTGTGCGCTGGGTCGTAGAGAAAGCGCACACCGGTCGGATCCTCGAAAATGATCGCGCGATCATTCGCGCATAACTCGCCAGGGTGCGAGCCGACCGGCGTTATTTTTACGTTCTGGGCTAGCGCCGGAAGTGTGGCAAGAGCCAAGGTGATTGCTGCAAGCGTGGTTTTCATGAGATTTCTCCAGGAATGTGGGTAGTAGGCATTTTGGCGCGTTGATTTGAGCCGCATGGTATCCGCCCTTCGCCGTGACACCGCAGCAGCATTGGGTGTCTGCAGATAGCCAAATACAGGTTCAAAACGAATAATACTCACAACACACACTTTTTTAAAAGCGGGGAACATCCCTTTCTGGCCGACGGGTCACCGAAGTAGCGTCAGAGTCGGAATCGGTTGACACTCCGTGCCGCCCGCAGCCCACGAGGGGCATCACGGCGCAGGCTTCGGAAACGCTGCGATGTCGGCGAAGAATTCCCGGTAATCCTGCACGCGCTGGACGAGGAACTTCGAGTACTCCGCGCTGCCGAGGTAGCGATCCTCGTAGTAGTACTTCCTCGCATGATCTTTCCACGTCTGCGTCTTGTGCGCGCGCTCGAGCACGTTTTCCATCATCACTGCGGTTTCCTTCGGCACCCCGGCCGGGAAAGCGAAGCCGCGGATAGTGCCCGCATCGATCTTGTACCCTGCTTCAATTGCCGTCGGCAGGTCCGGCAGTTGCGGCATTCGTTTCAGCGACGTAATGGCCAATGTGCGCAGTTTCTTCGCTTCGAGCAGGGCCAAGCCCTCGCTTAGATTCTCGGTGGTGAAATGCGTGTGCCCTCCCGCGACCGACAACACTGCCTCGCCGCCGCCCTTGAAGGTGACGTACTTGAACTTCGCGCCCGGCACCAGCTTTTCGAGCATATGTATGACCATGCGTCCTGTACCGAGCGGGTTGGTGATAGCGCCGATGATGGTGTCGGGCTGCTTGCGCGCCGCTTCCGCCAGATCCCGCAGCGTCTTGTAGGGCGTGTCCGCGCCCACCATGATGGCCTGAGGATCGACAGCGAACAGTGCGAGTGGTGTGTAATTTTCCAGCCCGATATTGACATCGGGCCGCGCCGCCATGATGGCAATGGTGCCGGTTGCGGCGAGCATCACGTAGGGATCACCGCGCTTGGTCTGAAAGTAGTTGTAGGCTACGAGGCTACCGCCGCCCGTTCGATTCTGTACTATGAACGGCTGTGGCAGCAGCTTTTCGCGCTGCGTGATTTCGGCGAGTGCGCGGGCATAGATATCGGTGCCGCTGCCCGCCGAGGTTGGCGAAACCAGTTCGATCGGACGCGTAGGGTACGACTGGCCGTGGGCCGTTACGCTTGCACCTGCGGCGAGCGCTCCGCTCACCAGTAATGCGTAAACAAACTGGGACTTCGCCATGTTGATCTCCTCGGTTAAGTGTCGATCTCATTTCGCATACCGTTCCCGCGCCATCAAGTCGTCGTTTCGAGTGGCCCCCATCAATATCGATGCGTCAGCCGCTCGCAGCGGCATTCAGCAAGCGTAGCCCGGTATGTGATAACGCTGGCTACGGTCGATGCGTTCCGACGCATCTTTCAATCGCAAGCATCTCGACACCCGGCGCACGCACCGCGATACACACGCTGGCGCCACTGGCATCTTGATAAATTTATCTGGTGCGTTCATGGCGTTACCTGCGTCGCTACTTGTATGGATATTGCTTTTCGCGTTTTTTGTCATTCTAACCATGGTTCACTGCAGCGCGAATTGCCTGATTACAGGCCAATCACTATCTAAAAAATATTGTTTAAAAACAGATGCTTATAAATAGTTCTCGCTTGCGCTACGGCATCATCCCCAGCGCCTTGGCATCCCGCGCCCAGCGCGCCAGCTCGCGCTGCAAAAACGCCCGGCTCGCTTCGCGCGAGTTAGGAAACGTTTCGATATCCAGTTCAAGCACGCGGCTTTTGAAATCGGCCTGTGACACCACGGCGGATAAATCTTTGTGCAGTTTGGATTCGACAAGCGCTGGCATGCGCGTGGGGCCAACAAACATCCACCACTCGACGTGATCGAAGCCTGCCACGCCGGATTCGGCCAGCGTAGGCACGTCGGGCATAGTCGGGAAGCGCTGCGCGCTGGTCACGGCGATGGCTTTCAAGCGCCCCGAACGGATGTGCTGCGTGAACGCGGTGGGCGTGGCCATCAGCATGGCGATCTGGCCGCCGATGAGATCGGTCACAGCGGTTGCGCCGCCTTTGTAGGGCACGTGAATCACGTCGATGCCGGTGGCGCGTTTTAGCGCCTCCATCGCGCGATGACCGTTGGTGCTGGCACCAGGACTGCCGTAGGCATATTTGCCGGGGCTGGCTTTAACCAGTGCAAAAAATTCGGCGGGCGTGCGCGCTGCAAAATCCGCGCGCACGGTCAGCGCCGAGGGTGCGGCGCCGAAATAGAGGATGGCGCGCAGGTCGCGTGTGGTGTCGTATCGCAGATCATTGCGAACCGCCGGGTTGGTCGCCAGCGTGCTGCCGAACAAGCCCAGCGTGTAGCCGTCCGGCGTGGCACGCGCGACGGCTTCGGTGGCGATCACCGCGCCGCCGCCAGGGCGGTTTTCGATCAGCACGTTTTGCTTCCACGTCGCGGCTAGACGCTCGGCCATGATGCGCGCCACGATGTCGGATGCGCCGCCCGCGCCGGCGGAGAGGATGAAGCGCACGGGTTTGGTGGGGAATTCCTGCGCAAGCGCCCAAGGCGACACACAAACTATCAGAGCAAGTATCGCACCGCGCAACGAAACTCCAACCTTGCTATTTCCACGCACGCGGGTACCCATGCCATTTGCCGTAGGAAGCTGTGTTATGGGTTCCCGCCTGCGCGGGAACGACGGGGTTGGTTGTGACACTTATCGAAGCCCTGGCCACATCGACGATCAATGCCCTTCAAGCTTCTTTTCCAGATCAGCATCAAACTTGCCGTCAATCAGGATAAACGCGATATCGCACGGCGCATTCGAGCGATTGCTCCACGCGTGATTGGTGCCGCACTGGATCATCATGTCGCCCGCCTTCAACAGCACTTCGCTGTCGTCGAGCACACAGTAGATTTCGCCGCTTAAGATCAGCACATAATCAATGGTCTCGGTGCGATGCATCAACGGATGGCGGCCGTTCTTGCCGAAGGTGGAGGCTTGTTCGTTGCCTAGCGCGGCGAAAAGCTTTTTCGATTGCTCCGCATTCATGTTGCGAATCTCGGGGCCTTCGGGCATCACGCGGTTGATGCGGAACACGGTGCCGTCTTTCTCCGGCATCTGGCGGCGGGGCCCCAGCGTGGGCTCTTCGTGCTGGGCCACCACCGGCGTGGGCGTGGCGTTGGTGCGCCAGATGTCGGTGGAGACATATCCGGGGCGCGCCGGATTGGTCATCACGAACGGCGCGGGACCGTCGGATAAAACAATGGCCTTGCCGTTTTCGTCGTGGCCGGTGACTACGCGTCGAACCATTTGATGCTCCTTGTTTCAAGTCGGTGAAAATCACATTATCGTCGAAAACCATCTACCGTCATCCCAACGCAGGCAGAAACTCACGCAATGCTCACCCCGGCACTGTGTTATGGGTTCCCGCCTGCGCGGGAACGACGGTGTTGGGTTATGATCTTTTACGCAACACGCCGACTAACCCCGATTCGGGGAGGAGCATTTTTTGGAAACAATACGCACGCTACTACTGCTCACGCTGATAACTGTTTTGCCCCCCGCGTTCGCCCAACCCGCCGCAAAATGGCCCGAAAAGTCCGTGCGCGCCATTGTGCCGTTCGCGCCCGGCGGCGGCACCGACGTGGTGGCGCGCATCCTGGCGCCCAAACTCTCCGAGGCATTCGGCCAGACCATCATCATCGACAATCGCACCGGCGCGGGCGGTTCGATCGGCGTTGAGATGGTGGTGCGGGCGAATCCCGACGGCTACACCATACTCATCGGCGCATCGAGTTATGCCTCCAACGCGGCGCTCTACAAGCTGCCTTACGATCCCATCAAGGGCTTTGCGGCGGTGTCGCTGATCACGCGCGGGCCTTTTGTATTTGCGGTGCATCCGTCGGTGAAGGCGCTGAATCTGAAAGAGTTTATCGATCTGGCGCGCGCCAAACCCGGCGCACTGACGTTTGGCTCATCGGGCACGGGCAGCGTGCCGCATTTGGCCACCGAGATGTTCCGGCAAATGGCCAAACTGGAAATGACCCACGCGCCGTACAAGGGCGATGCCCCCGCGATCACCGATCTGCTGGGCGGGCATATTCAGATTTACTTCGGCGGCTCGCTGGTGATGGCCTCGCATATCAACGCCGGCAAACTGCGCGGCTTGGCCGTCACCACCGAGAAGCGCTCGCCGGCCATGCCCGACCTGCCCGCGTTGAGCGAAGTGGTGCCCGGCTATTCGTCAACCACCTGGTTCGGCCTATGGGTGCCGCTGGGCACGCCGAAAGAAATTATCACGCGCCTGAATCAGGCCGCCGGTCGCGCGCTCAAATTGCCCGATGTGCAGGAGCGCCTGCGCGCCAACGGCTACGAAGACGGGCACAACACGCCAGAGGCATTCAATCAGTTCATCGCCGAGGAAATCGCGAAGTACTCGCGGGTGGTGAAGAACGGGAATATTCGGGTGGAGTGAGTACTTCGTAGGGCGGAAGGCGCTGCGCTTTTCCGCCCTACGTTTTGCGTGCCGCGTTATTGCTTAAACACCACCGGCGCCAGCGTGTTCTGATCGATCATTACATCAATCAACGCAGGCTTTCCACTCGCCAGCGCGCGCTGTATCGCGCCTTCGAGATCGCCCGGTTTGGTCACGCGCTCGCCGTAGGCGCCGAAGACTTTGGCCAAGTCGCCAAAATTGGGGTTTTTGTAATCCACCGCGAAGAAGCGTCCGCCGAAGTGTTCGTTCTGGAAAGCACGTTCGTTGCCCAAGCCTTCGTCGTTGAAAATCACATGCACCACCGGGATGTTTTCGCGCACCGCGGTTTCGAGTTCGCCGATGTTGCACATGATGCCCATGTCGCCCGACGCTGAAATCACCGGGCGTTCCGGGCAGGCGAGCTTGGCGCCGAGTGCAATCGGGAACGAGCCGCCCACCGAGGCCCAGTCGTCGATGCACATAAACGTGAATGGCTCGTGGCTCTTGAAGTAGCTGCGCACATGCTTGCCGCCGTTGCCGGCATCGACCACGCACACGCCGTTTTTCGGCAGCACTTTGCGGATCACGTGCGCGACCCACTGCGATTGAATCGGCACGGCGTCGGGCGTTAACACGGCGTTGAGTTCCGCATCGAAATCGGCGCGCGCCTTGGCAACATCCACCCACGATTTGCGCGCACTCGACTTGCTCGCGCGCTCAGTAAGGCCCTTGATGAAACTCGCCGACGAACCCGCGACACCCATTTCCACCGGGAAGATGATGCCGATCTGGCCGGGCGCGGCGGTGTGGTGAATAATTTTGGCGTTCTCGCTGAACACGCCGTATTTGTACATGGTCGAGAACACGTCGAAATGCGAACCGATGGCGACGATGACGTCGGCCTTGGGCGCGTTTTTGTTTGCGCTGCTGAAACCATTGCGCCCCAGCGGCCCCAGTGCCAGCGGATGGGTCGATGGAAATCCATCGGGTGAGTATTGCAGCACAGCCACGGGAATACCCGTCGCAGTAGCCAATTTTTCCATCTCGGCGATGACGTTTTCTTTCATTACACCGCGACCGACCACGAACAGCGGACGCTCGGCTTTGCTGATCAGCGCCCACGCCGCATCGAGTTGCCCCGGATCGGACACTGCCGGCACGGTGGCGCGATACGCCGCGGGCGCGATGGCCTCGACCTTGACCTTCTGCAACATCACTTCGTTCGGCGCTTCCAAATGGGTGGGGCCTTGCGGCTCGGTCAACGCCACGCGAAACGCCTTGCGCACCATCTCCTGTATCCGCTCCGGGTACGGAATGCTGTAGGCCCACTTGGTAATCGGCTTCATGAACGGAATCTGGTCGAGATCCTGCGTGGCATCGCGCTCGCGCATTTCACTCTCTTGCACGCCGCAGATGCTGATGAGCGGCACGTTACCCTTGTTCGCGGCGGCAATGGCAGTGACCAGATTGGTCAGCCCCGGGCCTTCGGTCGCGGTCACCACGGCAGGCGCATTGCGCGCGCGTGCAAAGCCCAGCGCCATGAACGCGGCGCCCTGTTCGTGACGCGTGAGGATGAAGCGAATCTCCGGCGTCTCGCGCAGCGCGTCGAGAAATGCGAGATTCTGCGTGCCTGGAATGCCGAACACGTGATCGATGCCTTCGCGTAACAACGCATCCACCATTGCGCGTGATCCGGTAATCGTGCCGACTTTCTTGTTTTCAGTGCTGTCCATTGCCCTACTCCTGCTTCGTTAAATTTATAAATAAAAACAATTACTTACGTAATATTTACCGCAAATGCTTGTTGAAAAAATCCACCGTGCGCTGCCACGACAACTTTGCCGCAGCATCGTCGTAACGCGGCGTGGTGTCGTTGTGAAAGCCGTGCTGCGTCTTCGGATAACTGTGATGTTCGTAGCGCACCTTGTTGGCTTTGAGCGCCTCTTCATACGCGGGCCAGCCGTCGTTAATGCGCGGATCATCCGATGCGTTTTGAATCATGATCGCCGCTTTGATCTTGGACACATCCGACGCGGCGGGTTGCACGCCATAGTACGCCACGCCCGCCGCCAAATCAGGCAAACGTGTCGCCAGCAGATTGACAATACCGCCGCCAAAGCAGAAACCCACCGTGCCGATCTTGCCCGTGCAGTCAGGGTGCGCTTTAAGCACGCTCGTGCCAGTCACCAAATCTTCGATACGTTTCTTGGTGTCCTGCTTGGCAAACAGATCACGGCCTTTGTCTTCGTCACCGGGATAACCGCCCACGGGGAACAAGGCATCAGGCGCGAATGCGACAAAATTCAGCAGCGCGAGCCGGCGCACCACATCTTCGATATACGGATTCAAACCGCGGTTTTCATGCACCACGTACACACCGGGCAGCTTGCCGGTGGCGTTTGCAGGCTTGGCGAAGTAGCCGCGCATTTTGCCGTGGCCTTGCGGCGAATCATAATCAATGGATTCGGTCTTGATGCGCGGATCATCTTTTTTGACCTGCTGCGCCCACGCAAAATTCGGTTGCAGACTTTGCAACATGACGGCTGCCGTCATGCCGCCCGCCGCAAACTTCGCAGCCTCGTCCAAAAACTCACGGCGGGTTTTGGTGCCATGCACGTAACCGTCGAACAGTCGCAATACTTCCGGCGGAAAATCACTGGCTTTCAGGCGTTCCATAGCAGAGGTTCCTTTCATGGAAAAATTTTCGGATTCAAAACAACGCAGCGCGGAGCGTGAAAGCTTCCGTCAGCGCCGCAGCATAGTCAAGCCCCAGTGTAACGATTTGACAAACATCGCGCCGGGGCGTTTGATATCGAGAATTAGCGGACGCGATCCCGGAAGGTCCAGCGGAGAACAATGATGGCTAAACTGCGCGTGGCAAAAAGTTTTATCGAATATCAGTTGTTCGGCGGCGCATTAAGCCCTGTCAGCATCGACGACATCCATATGTCGGTCGATGGCTATATCGTGTTCGACATCTCCGGCGGCTGCGTACCCGATACGGAATGGGTCAGCAGCATCGTGTCGGAGCCGGACAAAAAACTGGCGTTCATGCCAGATTGATGCCGGATTAGCCTTTTCAATGCTTCGGTTGCGCCAGTTGCTTCACATGCGCGGCCTAATATTTCCCGTCGTGCGTGGCGATGGCCACAGTGGCCGGTTTGCCGGTGCGATTGCTCCATGCATGATTGGTGCCGCGCTGCACGATGAAGTCGCCGGTTTTCAGGGTGACTTCCTGCGTGTCGAGCACCAGCACGATTTCGCCTTCGGTCACAATGCCGAATTCGAGTGTCTGCGTTTTTTGCATGTACGGATGCGGCGCGCTGGGCGAGTAAGCAGAAGCGCCGGGCGAACCCATCGATTTAAAAAACGCCTTCACATCAGCCTCGCTGACCTTGCCTTTCCACACGGCATCCGGCGGAAACGTCACCACGTTCAACACTGATCCGCCTCGCGGCGGTTCGATGCTGTGCGGCAGATGCAGCGTCTCTAAAACAATTTTCGCCGGCGTGCCGTCGGTCACCCACATGCGCTGTGACGCATAGCCGGGGCGCGCGGAATCGATATGCACATCGGGCGACGGGCCGTCGCTCACCAGCGTGGATTTGTTCGGCTCGCGATCCATGCACACGATGCGCCGCGCGGGACGCACACCTGCGGGCAGCTTAGGCACATCGCGCAGAATCTTATCGTTGCCCTGCGCCAGCCCGACCGGGCCGTCGACAAACTTCGCCGCGATCATGTCGAACGCGATGCGCCCGCCTTCCGGCACGCGGCTCGACCACTGATGCCACGCGCCGACGTCGATCACCACGTCGCCGGGCTGCCATTCCACTTCGCCATCATCGAGCACCAGCGTGCGCCCGCCGTCGAGCATGATGGCGTAGTCTACCGTTTCTGTTTTGTGCATACCGCCGGAGTAATAGCTGTGCCCGCCGCGATCCCAGCGTCGCGTGAGCTCGTGCTCCACCGGCGCGTGCGGCGCGACGATGTGTGGGTCTTTTTTGGCATCGTAATCCGCAGGCTTGCCCACGCCCTGCACCACGCGCCACTGGCCACCCATCGGCGGACCGGGAAAATCATACGGCAGGCTGCCGTCGTCGTTCGTGCCATTGAGCGGCGCGGGAGATTCATTCCACACCCAGAAATCGATCCAGCCGCTGCCCGGAATCGGGTTCGGGTTCATGTCCGGCGCGGGGCCATCCCACACCACTTTGGATTTGCCATTCGCGTCATTGCCGGTGACCACGCGCCGTATCGGTTTCAAGCCATTGTTCGCCACGCCAGTTCTCCCTGTGTTGAATCGAGCGTAGCATGTTGATACGGCCCCTGCGCAAAATCAACCACGCGCGTCATTCGTATGGAGTCCGCATAGGACACCACAGCCGCCACCAAATGGTTCGCCTCGACATCTGCTTGTTTTTAAGCGATATTTCCCGCAGACCCTATTAAAGGACGCATCGTGACCACCCCGACACCCCGCACCTATGACCCGCGCACCTTCAAGGCGCTGACGTTTCACGATGCCGCTACGCGTTTTCGCGATGGCGCCGACACACCGCGCGCGTATCTTGAACGCTGCCTCGACACCATCGCCATGCGCGAGCCCGTGGTGAAAGCGTTCGTTGTACTGAACCAAACCAACGCGCGCGCCGCCGCCGACGCCAGCGCCGCGCGCTGGAAAGCGGGCACGCCACTATCGGCCATTGACGGCATGCCCATCGCGATCAAGGATTTGCTCGAAACCAAGGACATGCCCACCGAGATGGGTTGTGAGGCCTATCGCGGCAACGTCACTGGCCGCGACAACGCCGCCGTATGGGCGCTGCGTCAGGCCGGCGCGGTGATCCTCGGCAAAACCGTCACCGCCGAACTCGGCGGCACGCACCCCGGCCCCACGACGAACCCGTTCGATCCGGCCTGCACGCCCGGCGGCTCATCGTCCGGCTCGGCGGCGGCCATCGCGTCGCAAATGGCGCCCGCCGCGCTCGGCACGCAGGTCGGCGGCTCCATCATTCGTCCGGCGGCCTACTGCGGCAACGTCGCGTTAAAACCCACGCAGGGCGCGATCAATCGTGGCGAACGCCAAACCACGAGCATGAGCACCACCGGCGTCCACGCGGGCTGCATCGAAGACATGTGGCAAGTCGCCATTGAAATCGCGCGCCGCGCGGGCGGCGATCCGGGCAAGCCGGGACTGTTCGGCCCGGCCACTCCACCGGAAGCCGTAAAGCCGCAACGATTGATCGTGATTGAATCCGCAGGCTGGGCCAAAACCGGTGCCGCCACCCGCGCCGCATTCGAAACGCTGCTGGAATGCCTTGCCCGAACGGGGGTTGCGTTGCTCCGCCGCAAGGATCACGCGTGGATCGAGGCCCTGGAGCAATCCATCGTCAACGCCGCCGACATCGCCAACACGCTCACCGCGTGGGAGAACCGCTGGTATCAGGCCGCGCTGGTTGAACGCCATCCACAGAGTGTCAGCGCGCGGCTCAAAGCCACGGTGAAAAAAGCCGAAGCGATGACACCCGACGATTACCGCGCGCTGCTGCTGCAACGCGCCGCGGCGCTACAGTGCCATCAAACCTTAGCACCACTCGCCGACTCAATCATCATGTTGAGTTGCCCCGGCCCCGCGCCACTGTGGCCCGGCGACGCACCCGGCCAGCCGTTGGCGCCGCGCCCTACCGGCGATTCGGTATTCAATACCCCGAGTTCGATGCTGCACGCACCGTGCGTCACGGTGCCACTGCTGGGCGTGGGCGGCATGCCGGTGGGCGTGCAACTGATGGGGCAACAGCATGAGGATGCGCGGGTTACTGCGATGGCGCGGTGGGTGATGGGGGCGGTGGCGCCGGTGGTGATGCCGTGAAACCAGCCCGGTAGGTGAATGGGCTGGCAAGTCCAACATCAGCGATATATCCCACGCGACCTATGACCGGCAGAAACCCTCAACCCACAATCCCCATCCAAAACATCGGCGTCGCACTGGCATCCACATCGAGCTTGTTCACGTAAGTCAGCTTGCCGTCTTCGCCGACCCGGAACACGGCGAGGCTCGCGGGGATGGTAATCAGCTTGCCGTCTACGCGCGCCAGTA
>CANIID010000016.1 GCA_947467315.1 Betaproteobacteria bacterium
CTCACCGTGATACTCGAATATGCGCGTCTCGACGATGGAATCCACCGGACACGATTCTTCGCAGAAACCGCAGAAAATACATTTAGTCAAATCGATGTCATAGCGCGTGGTGCGGCGCGAACCATCATCGCGTTGCTCGGATTCGATGGTGATCGCCAGCGCCGGGCACACCGCCTCGCACAGCTTGCACGCGATGCAGCGCTCTTCACCATTGGGATAGCGGCGCAGCGCATGCAGGCCGCGGAAACGCCCGCTTTGCGGTGTTTTTTCTTCCGGGAATTGCACGGTTATTTTGCGTGCAAACAGGTAACGGCCGGTGAGCATCATGCCCTTCACCAACTCGAACAGCAGGAAGGTTCGGAAGAATCCGCGAATTTTGTCGATCATGCGCTGTGCCTCATGACTTCCACCATACCCAGAGCGGCGTCTGCATCCACGCGCCCAGCACGAGTATCCACACCAGCGTCACTGGAATGAACACTTTCCAGCCCAGACGCATGATCTGGTCGTAGCGGTAACGCGGAAACGTCGCGCGAAACCACAGAAAGCTCGACACCACCAGGAAGGTCTTGAACAACAACCACAGGAAGCTCGATGCGCCCAGTATGCCCCACGACGCGGGGAACGGCGACAGCCAGCCGCCGAGGAACATCAGCGCGCACAATATCGACACCAGCATCATATTGGCGTATTCGGCGAGGAAAAACACCGCGAAGGTCATGCCGGAATATTCGACGTGGAAACCCGCGACGATTTCGGATTCCCCTTCGGCCACGTCAAACGGCGCACGATTGGTTTCCGCCACGCCAGCGATCAGGTAGGTGATGAACAGCGGAAACAGCGGTATCCAGAACCAACCGAACATGCCGTAAGCGCTCGATTGTCCGCGCACAATTTCCACCAGATTCAAACTCTGCGAAGCCATCAGCACGCCCACCAGTGCGAAGCCCATCGCGATCTCATACGACACGATCTGCGCCGCCGAGCGCATGGCGCCGAGGAACGCGTATTTGGAATTCGACGCCCAGCCCGCGATGATCACGCCGTACACGCCCATCGAGGTAATCGCCATGATGTAGAGCAGGCTTGCATCGATATTGGCGAGCACCATTTCCGGATCGAACGGCACCACCGCCCACGCCGCCAGCGCCGGCATGATGGTCAGCACGGGCGCGGCCACGAACAGCAGCTTGTTGGAGCCTGAAGGAATAATGATTTCCTTCATCATCAGCTTGACGCCATCGGCGATGGGCTGCAGCAGACCCAGCGGCCCCACGCGATTCGGCCCCAAGCGCAGTTGGATCCAGCCGATGACTTTACGCTCCCACAGCGTGAGGTAGGCCACGCATAGCATGATCGGTACCACGATGCAGACGATCAGTAACAGGGTTTTGACGCCATACAGCACGTACGGCGCGAGCTCGTTGCCGAACAGTGCGACGGCCAACGCCGTGAGCACACCCCATAGCGAGTAGCCGAAATTGATGATGGGCTGGAACACTGCGCTCACGCCGCACCCTTTTGTGCCGCTGCCACGCGCTCAACCGTGAGCTCAGCGCTCGCTGCGCCCAGCACGGCGGTTTCTTCACGCGCGGCGGCCAAGCGGATGCAATCGACGGGCAGTTTGTCGTCAATCGCGTAATCAACTACCGTGTCGCCGCCGCCCTGACGCACGCGTACGCTATCGCCATCGCGCAAACCCAGTTTGTCAGCCAGCGCGCGATTCATGCTTGCCACAGGCGGCAATCCATCGCGTGTTTTTTGCAACGACGGCGCACGGCGTGCTATCGCATCTGCGGCGTAAATCGGGGTTTCGGCGATGCGCTGCAATCCGGCAGCGGCAGTGGCGCCAGCAGCCACAACATATGATAAGTTATTGTTTTTATTGATATTTTTATTTTCGACACCTAATACCTCAAGGCGCACCTCGTCGGTGCTTTGCTGGTCAAAGCCCGCCAGGCCGAGCAAGTTACCCAGCACGCGCAATACCTTCCACGCCGGACGCGTTTCGCCCAACGGCTGCACCAAGCCCTGGAAACTTTGCGCGCGGCCTTCGGTGTTGATAAACGTGCCTGCGGTTTCGGTAAACGGCGCAATCGGCAACAGTACCTGCGCGTAATCCGTGGCCTTGGTTTGATAGGCGCTCAAAGCCACCACCAACTCGGCCTGCTTCATCGCAGCTATGGCTTGCCGGGGATCGTGCATATCCAGTTCAGGCTCGGCGCCGAGCAGCACATAAGCCTTGAGCGGCTTTGCAATCATCTGCATTGCGTTCGCGCCGGTGTTCGAGGGCACGGCGTTGGCAACGTACCCGCCCACGCTGTTGGCCGCCTCGCCCAAAATACCGAATCGCCCGCCCGTAATTTCCGCCAGCGCCTGCGCCAGTGCATGCAGTTGCGCGCCTTGCGCGTGATGCTGCGCAAAATTACCGAGAAACACCGCGACGTTCTTGCCGTCCGCGAGACTGGCGGCGATGCGTTGCGCGTTATCAGCGACGGCCACATTGGCCACCACCGCACTTACGCTTTGCGGCACAGCCACATTTTTTGCCGCTGCTGCGGCTTTCACCACCTGCGCCAGCGCATCCACCAACGCCGCTGGGGACACGATCGCCTTGTTCGCCACGCGCATCAGCAGATCATCATCCACTGAATGCAATATATTGATTTTTAGAAGTTTTTTAGCAGACTGCCGCAGCCGGTTGGCGATCAGCGGATGATCCTTGCGCAGCGTTGAGCCCACCACCAGCACGCGATCCAGTTGCGATACATCGGCGATACTCATGCCCAGCCACGGCGCGCCACTCAATTTGCCGTCTGCACTGAAATCGGTTTGCCGCAGTCGGAAATCGACATGGTTCGATCCCAAACCGCGCACGACTTTTTGCAGCAGATGCAGCTCTTCAACCGTTTGATGCGGCGTGGCTAATGCGCCGATGGACTGCGCGCCGTGCGTGGCCGCGATACGTTTCAATTCGGCGGCGACAAAATCCAGCGCGGTTTGCCAATCGACTTCTTTCCATGCGCCGTTCTGTTTGAGCATCGGTCGAGCGAGCCGCTGATCGGAATTCAACGCTTCGTACGAGAAGCGATCTTTATCCGAAATCCAGCATTCGTTGATGGCTTCGTTCTCGGCCGGCAACGCGCGCATGACGCGGTTTTGTTTAATCTGCAACGTCAGATTCGAGCCCAGGCCGCAGTGCGGGCTGATCGATTGCTTGCGCGTGAGTTCCCACGTGCGCGCGCTGTAACGGAACGGCTTCGATGTCAGCGCGCCCACTGGGCACAGATCGATCACATTGCCCGACAATTCCGAATCCACCGTCTTGCCGACAAATGTGATGATCTCGGCGTGTTCGCCGCGACCAATCATGCCAAGCTCCATCACACCGGCGATCTCCTGCCCGAAACGCACGCAGCGCGTGCAGTGGATGCAGCGCGTCATGTCGGTTGAAATCAGCGGACCGAGGTTCTTGTTCACCACCACGCGCTTGTCTTCTTCGTACTGCGATCCGCTGCCGCCGTAGCCGACCGCGAGATCCTGCAACTGGCATTCGCCACCCTGATCGCAAATCGGGCAATCCAGCGGATGGTTAATCAGCAAAAATTCCATCACGCCTTTTTGCGCGGTGACGGCCTGCTCGGAATGCGTCATCACTTTCATGCCGTTGGTCACTGGCGTCGCGCACGCGGGTAACGGCTTGGGTGCTTTTTCAACTTGCACCAGGCACATGCGGCAATTGGCGGCAATCGACAGTTTGCGGTGATAGCAGAAATGCGGCACGTAGATGCCCGCCAGACGCGCGGCATCCATCACCGTGCTGCCGTCGGGCACTTCGAGCTTATTGCCGTCGATTTCGATTTCTAGTGGCATAACTATTTACAACTTAAAAGTACGGCGCCACAAGACATTTCTTGTGGTCGATGTGATATTGAAATTCATCTCGATAGTGCTTGATGAAAGCACGCACCGGCATGGCTGCCGCGTCGCCCAGCGCGCAAATCGTGCGGCCCTGTATGTTGTCGGCGATACGATTCAATTGATCGAGGTCTTCGTTGCGGCCCTTACCGTGCTCAATACGGTCAACCATGCGATACAGCCAGCCGGTGCCTTCGCGGCACGGCGTGCATTGGCCGCAGGATTCCTCAAAATAAAAATACGACAGCCGCAGCAGCGATTTCACCATGCAACGCGTCTCGTTCATCACAATCACCGCGCCCGAGCCCAGCATCGAGCCCGCCTTGGCGATGGAGTCGTAATCCATGTCGGTGGCCATCATGATATCGGCGGGCAGCACCGGCATCGACGAGCCGCCGGGAATCACCGCTTTCAACTTGACGCCATCGCGCATGCCACCGGCCATTTCCAAAAGCTTGGCAAACGGCGTACCCAACTTAACTTCGTAATTGCCCGGACGCGCCACGTCGCCGGACACCGAGAACAATTTGGTGCCGCCGTTGTTGGGCTTGCCCATGTTGAGAAACGCTTCACCGCCGTTGACGATAATCCACGGCACCGCAGCGAAGGTCTCGGTGTTGTTGATGGTGGTCGGCTTGCCGTACAAACCGAAGCTTGCGGGGAACGGGGGCTTAAAGCGCGGCTGGCCTTTTTTGCCTTCCAGCGATTCGAGCAAGCCGGTCTCTTCGCCGCAAATATAGGCGCCGAAGCCGTGATGCGCGTGCAACTGAAAATTGAAATCCGAGCCAAGTATCTTGTCACCCAGATAACCCGCCGCGCGCGCTTCTTCAAGAGCCTCTTCAAAGCGCTCGTAGGTATCCCAAATTTCGCCGTGGATGTAGTTGTAGCCCACGGGAATACCCATTGCGTAGGCGGCGATGGTCATACCTTCGATCACGCTGTGCGGGTTGTAACGCAGGATGTCGCGATCCTTGAACGTACCCGGCTCGCCTTCGTCGGAATTGCACACCAGGTATTTCGCGCCTGGATACTGGCGCGGCATAAAGCTCCACTTCAGCCCTGCCGGGAAACCCGCGCCGCCGCGTCCGCGCAACGCCGATTTTTTGACTTCGGCGATGACGTTTTCGGGTGTGATTTTTTCATTGAGGATTTTACGCAACGCCTGATAGCCACCCCGCGCTTCGTAATCCTTCAGACGCCAGTTAGCGCCGTCGATGTCCTTCATGATCAAGGCATCGGGGCCGTAGCTGCCTTTGGCGAACGGAACTGATGGAAGACCGATCATTTGAGGTCCTCGATCAGCTTGTCGATTTTGTCATTCGACATCGCGCACAGCATTTGTTTGTTGTTGCGGATGAACACCGGCGCATCGCCGCAAGCCCCCATGCACTCGCCTTCTTTCAGCGTAAAGCGGCCATCCGGCGTGGTTTCGTTGAAGCCAATGCCGAGTTTTTTCTTAATATAATCAGCAGCATGCGTCGCACCCTGCAAGGCGCATGGCAGATTGGTGCAGATGGTCAGCTTGTGCCGCCCCACCGGCTTTAAGTCATACATGGTGTAAAACGAAGCGACTTCATACACGGCCACCGGTGGCATCTCGAGATATTGAGCCACGAAATCCATGGTCTCGTTGGAGAGCCAGCCTTTTTCGTCCTGCGCGATGGTCAGCGCGGCCATCACCGCGGATTGCTTCTCTTCAGACGGATACTTGGCCACCGCCTTGTCGATTTTCGCCAGCGAGTCGGGTGACAAGACGGCGAGCTGTAGTGAGGGCGCGTTCATCGACTCACTCATCTATCTACTTCGCCGAACACGATGTCCTGCGTGCCGATAATCGCCACCACGTCTGCGATCATGTGGCCGCGCGACATTTCATCCAGTGCCGACAGATGTGCAAAACCCGGCGCGCGGATTTTCAAACGATAGGGTTTGTTCGCGCCGTCCGACACCAGGTAAATACCGAACTCGCCCTTGGGGTGTTCGACCGCGGCATAGGCCTCACCGGCAGGCACGTGCATGCCCTCGGTGAACAATTTGAAGTGGTGGATCAGCTCTTCCATGTTTTGTTTCATACCCACGCGCGACGGGGGTGCTACTTTGTGGCTGTCGATCATTACCGGGCCGGGATTCTTGCGCAGCCAATCGATGCATTGCTTGACGATATTATTCGATTGCCGCATCTCCTCAACACGCACAAGATAGCGGTCATAACAATCGCCATTCACGCCCACCGGGATATCGAATTGCATCTGATCATACACTTCGTACGGCTGCTTCTTGCGCAAATCCCACTCGATGCCAGAGCCACGCAACATCGGCCCGGTAAATCCCAGCGCCTTGGCACGCTCTGGCGTTACCACGCCGATGCCGACCGTACGCTGCTTCCAGATGCGGTTGTCGGTGAGCAGCGTTTCGTACTCATCGATATACGTCGGGAATCGCTGGGTAAAATCGCCAAGAAAATCCAGCAGCGAGCCTTGGCGGTTTTCGTTAAGGTCTTTAATCGCCTTGGCGTTTTGGTGCTTGGTCGCGTTGTACTGCGGCATGCTGTCCGGCAGATCACGATACACGCCGCCCGGACGATAGTACGCCGCATGCATGCGCGCGCCCGACACTGCTTCATAGGTGTCGAACAAATCTTCGCGCTCGCGGAAGCAATACAAAAACACCGTCATCGCCCCCACGTCGAGCGCGTGGCAACCCAGCCACAGCAGGTGATTCAGCAGTCGCGTGATTTCATCGAACATCACGCGGATATATTGCGCGCGTATCGGCACTTGTATGCCCGCAAGCTTTTCAATCGCCATCACGTAGGCATGCTCGTTGACCATCATCGACACGTAGTCGAGACGATCCATGTACGGCACCGACTGTATAAACGTTTTGTGTTCGGCCAACTTTTCGGTGGCACGATGCAGCAGCCCGATATGCGGATCAGCGCGCTCGATGACTTCACCGTCGAGTTCCAGCACCAGACGCAGCACGCCGTGCGCAGCCGGATGCTGCGGGCCGAAGTTCATCGTGTAGTTTCGTATTTCCGCCATGATTAACCTTTGCGGAACCCTTCGCTATTGCCATACTGCGCTTCGCGAATGATGCGGGGCGTGATTTCGCGCGGCTCGATGGTCACCGGCTGGTAAATCACGCGCTGCTTGTCGGGGTCGTAACGCATTTCGACGTTACCCGACAGCGGGAAATCCTTGCGGAACGGATGGCCGATGAAACCGTAATCGGTGAGCAGGCGGCGCAAATCCGGGTGGCCGGTGAACATGATGCCGTAGAGATCAAAGGCTTCACGCTCGTACCAATTCGCCGATGGCCAGATGCCGATCACGGACGCGACCACGGGAAAATCATCTTCCGCAGCAAACACACGTACCCGTAAACGACAGTTGTAGCTGATACTGAGCAGGTGGTACACCACAGCGAAACGCTGACCATTCCAGGCGACATCATCACCGTCCACGCGACCGAATGCACTGTAGTCCATGCCGCAAAGGTCAATCAGTTGCTCGAATTTAAGCTCCGGCGAATCGCGCAGCTTCTCCGCAACCGTCAACAGGTTTTCCGCCTTCACCACCACGGTCAATTCGCCGAGCGCGATAGCTGCGCTCACCAGCAAATCGCCTAGCGATGCTTGCAGCACGGTGGTCAGGGTTTCAAGTCGGGAAGCCATTGTCGCGTGGAGTTACCAGTTACGCACGTGCAATCGTATTGGTACGTTTGATCTTGTTTTGCAACTGGATGATGCCGTAGAGCAACGCTTCGGCGGTGGGCGGGCAGCCCGGCACGTAAATATCCACCGGCACAATGCGATCACAGCCGCGCACCACGGAATACGAATAGTGATAGTAGCCGCCGCCGTTGGCGCACGAGCCCATCGAAATCACCCAACGCGGCTCCGCCATCTGGTCATACACTTTGCGCAGCGCGGGCGCCATCTTGTTGCACAGCGTGCCGGCGACGATCATCACATCCGATTGACGCGGACTCGGACGAAACACGATGCCGAAACGGTCAAGATCGTAGCGTGAGGCGCCCGCGTGCATCATTTCCACCGCGCAGCACGCCAGACCAAACGTCATCGGCCACAATGAACCGGTGCGCGTCCAGTTGATCAGCGCATCGGCGGTGGTGGTCATGAAACCTTTTTCACCAAGGTTTTCGTTTAATGTTTCTATCGCGCCCATAGGATTACCTCGTTGGCCAGGGGTTTTATTCCCAGTCGAGAGCCCCCTTCATCCACTCGTAAACGAACCCCACGACGAGAATGCCGAGGAACACCACCATGGCGATATAACGGAACCAGCTTTCGCTTTGTTCGCCAAGCACAATCGCCCACGGAAACAGAAACGCGATTTCGAGATCAAACAGAATGAACAGTATCGCCACCAAATAGTAGCGAACGTCGAATTTCATGCGCGCATCTTCGAAGGCTTCAAAGCCGCATTCATACGGCGAGAGTTTTTCGTCCGTCGGCTTGTGCGAGCCGACCAGCCGTGACAGGCCGCCGCCCAACAAAATTGGCGCTATGCCGACCGCGAGGCCGACGCCAACGAACATCAGGATGGGAAAGTAGTTCTCAAGCATGTGGCATCAATGACAATTGATATGACCAACCTATTGTTTTTAATGAATTTTTAATCAATCTTCTGCAAACGACCCCACCCATCCACTTCCACTAACCCAACCTACTTCAACCAAACCCTGGTGCCGACGGAGAGACTCGAACTCTCACGGCTTTCGCCACCGCCCCCTCAAGACGGCGTGTCTACCAATTCCACCACGACGGCATTACCTGCGACTTACCAATTTCCGATTATTGATTTGATACCTTACTTACTTGGGTGCATCCTTCGGTGCATCTGCGGCTTTCGCCCCCTCTGCCGGCGCTGCTGGTGCTGTCTTTTCTGTCTTCTCGCCCTTGTCCCCCTTGGCTACAGGCACCACCGTAACGGTAGGCGCTGTGGGGACATCGACCGCCCCCGGCGCTTTTTGCGTTGCCGCCGGCACGGCCATTACGCCCTTGTCGACGCCACGCTTGCCCGATAGCCAGGTGAGCCCCATGCTGGTGAGAAAAAACACCAGCGCTAGTATCCCGGTCAAGCGGCTCATAAAATTCGCCGAGCCCGCAGAACCGAACACGCTGCCTGCGGAACCGCTGCCAAATGCCGCGCCGACATCGGCGCCCTTGCCATGCTGTATCAGCACCAAGCCAACTATGCCCGCCGCGACCAGAATATGCACAATTAAAACGATCATTTCCATAACGCTAAGCCATCCTTTACGCTAACTGCCGCGCCCACTATCGCGCTAACCCCAAACCACGAAGCCGCTCTGCCTAAGCTGCTTTACAGATGGCCGCAAACTCTTCCGCCACCAGCGCCGCGCCGCCGATCAAGCCGCCATCGATATCGGCCATCGCAAACAACTGCTTCGCATTCGACGCCTTGACGCTGCCGCCGTACAACAACAGCAGCGAATCCGCCACCCGCATGTCCTGCTCAGCCACGCGCCCGCGGATAAACGCATGCACCGCTTGCGCTTCATCCGGCGACGCTGTCTTGCCGGTGCCGATAGCCCACACCGGCTCATACGCCATTACCGCTTGGCCCAATGCAGCCACACCTGAATTCGAAATCACTGCATCCATCTGCCGCTCGACCACCTGCTCGGTCACGCCCGATTCCCGCTCAGCCAACGTCTCGCCGACGCATAAAATCGGCGTTAACCCAGCCTTCAACACCGCCGCAAATTTGAGCGCCACCGCTTTATCGGTATCGCCAAACAACGCACGCCGTTCCGAATGACCCACCAACACATAACGGCAACCAAAATCCGCCACCATACCCGCCGACACGCCGCCGGTATACGCGCCGTGATCGTACTCACACACGTCCTGCGCGCCCCACGATATCCCGCTACCGCGCAATAGCTGTTCGGTTTGATACAAATACGGATACGGCACGCACACCGCACAACGCGTGTCCGAGATCGGTTTCAATAACGGAATCAAAGACTTCAGCAGCGACTGGTTCGAGGCCAGATTGCCGTTCATCTTCCAGTTACCCGCGACCAGCTTGCCTCGCATTGCAGTTCCGTGTTTCCAAAACCAGTGGATTTTACAGGGGCAACGACAGTGGGTCAACGAACGTGACACATGCCGCGTCACTGAAATACGTTGATTTCATGGGGTTTTTATGCAGCCCCACCGACTAACGCGCACTACTCGGCTTTGATGCCCGCCGCCTTGACGACGCGACTCCATTTGGCGGTTTCGTCACGGATAAATGCGGCAAATTCAGCGGGCGACGTGGCGGCAATATCCACGCCCTCCGCTGCCAGACGCGACACCACTTCGGGGGCGCGCAAACCGCGTACCACCGAGCTATTAATGCGCGCGACCAATTCGCGCGGCAGTCCGGCAGGCGCCAACATGCCCCACCACACACCCGCCTCGTAGCCAGTCAGACCCGATTCATGCAGCGTCGGCAAGTCCGGCAGCAACGGCGAACGCGTCAGGCTGGTGATCGCCAGCGCGCGCAAACGCTGCGCCCGCACCTGCGGCAGGATCGACGGTATGGACATCAGCAAAATGTCCAGCCGTCCCGCCACCAGATCAATCACCGCCGGCGCAGCCCCCTTGTAGCTCACGCCGAGCAAATCCACTTTCGCCATCATCCTGAACAACTCCGCCGATAGCATCGGCGTGCTGCCCATCCCCGACGAGCCGTAACTCAATTTACCCGGACTCGACGCCGCGAGCGTAATCAACTCTTTCACGTTCGCAGCCTTGAGCGACACCGGCACCGCCAGCATATTGGGGCCGAACGCCACTTGCGTGATGGGCGAAAAGTCTCTCTGCGGATCGAACGCGAGTTTTACCTGCATCGCGGGATTGATGGCTACCGGCCCGGGGCTGCTCAGCAACAGCGTGTAGCCATCAGGCGTGGATTTGGCAACGATTTCCGCAGCGGTGTTGCCGCCCGCACCGGCGCGATTATCAACCACCACTTGCTGGCCCCAGCTTTCATACAGCTTTTGCGCGGCCAGACGCGCTGCAGTATCGGCGCCGCCACCCGGCACGAAGCCCACCACCAGGCGCACGGGTTTGCTGGGAAAGCCGGATTGTGCATGCGCCAGCGTACAGAGTGCGCTGGCGGCGATAAATAAAATGTCTTTTAAAAACATAGTGTTATATGTTTCACCCATGAAGCAGGCGCGCTATGCCGCGCCCAACGAACCGCTTATTGCGGCGGACGCTGCACGTTGCGACGCGCATCCACTTGTGCGTCTTTGAGCGTAACCGCCACCGGCGAGACGGGCGTGATCGTCAATTCGTATTCACCGCCGCCCTGCAGATCGACGAGGAATAAGGTGTGCACTGCCGATGTCGGCGCGGCCGGTGACTGATCCGAATGCGCCGACGGATGGTTGACGTTAAACGAACGCGTAGTCACCACGTTGCCGTCGCGGCTCAGAGTGGCGCGATAGGCATTCCACTTGCCGGCTTCGGTGGAATTCAGGGTGAAATCCGTGCGGAAATTAAACGCCACCGGGTTCATGTCCGGCGTCAGGTTGAATTTCACCGGCGCGTAGGCGCCCGCCGGCCCGCCCTCGGCCGGCTGCAACGGGATACGCGCCACTTCGGTGCCGGTCACCACCCCCTCGCAACCCGATAAAAATCCCGCCAGCAAAAACAGTATCGCCAGTACTCGCCACGCACGCATGCCCGCCTCCTGTGTTTTATGAACCCGTCGAACTTTACCTATTCACCCGCCGCTCGCACCGCGCTGGCGATGGCTTTCGCCCAGCGGCTTGCCTTGACGCGCGACTTGGCTTCGACCATCACGCGTATCACCGGTTCCGTGCCCGACGCCCGCAGCAACACGCGGCCTTCGTGCGCCAGATCATCCTGCGCTTTTTTCACCACGGCCGCGACGCCTGGTTTCGCCTGAAAATCCGCGCGCCGCTTGACCGGCACATTAATCATCACCTGCGGATACAGCGCCACCGGCGCGCACGCCTGTGCCAGCGTCAATTTGGATTCACACAATGCGCGCAGCACTTGCAGCGCGGCAACGATGGCATCCCCCGTCGTATGCTGATCCAGACACAGGATGTGCCCGGAATTTTCGCCGCCGAATTTCCAGCCGCGCGCCACCATCATCTCCAGCACATAACGGTCGCCGACATTGGCGCGCGCGAACGGAATTTTCAGTTTGCCCAGCGCATTCTCGAACGCGAGATTGCTCATCAACGTGCCCACCACGCCGCCGTCGAGCCGGCGCCGTCGCTGCGCGTCACGCGCGATCACATACAGCAACTGATCACCGTCGTACACCACGCCACGCGCGTCCACCATCACCAGGCGGTCACCGTCGCCGTCGAGCGCGATGCCCAGATCGGCACGATGCGTTTTCACCGCTTGCTGTAACGCCTGCGGATGAGTCGCCCCCACCTTGTCATTGATATTGAAACCGTTGGGCGCATCGCCGATGGCAATCACTTCAGCGCCCAGCTCATGAAACACTTTTGCAGCGACGTGGTAGCCCGCGCCATTCGCGCTATCGACCACGATCTTCAACCCATGCAAATCCAGATCGGACGGAAACGTGCTCTTGCAAAATTCGATATAGCGACCGGGTGCATCATCGATACGCCGCACCTTGCCCACCCGCGCCGATGCCGCGCACAGCAGCGGCTTGTCGATTTGGGCTTCGATGGCGGACTCAACGCTGTCGGGCAGCTTGGCGCCGTCGCCATTAAAAAACTTGATACCGTTGTCGTCATACGGATTGTGCGAGGCGCTGATCACCACCCCCGCCGCCAGCCGCAGCGCGCGCGCGAGATACGCCACCGCCGGCGTCGGCATCGGCCCCACCAGCAGCACATCCACGCCCGCCGCCGCGAAGCCCGCCTCCAGGGCGGACTCGAGCATGTAGCCCGACACGCGGGTGTCTTTGCCAATTAAAACCGTCGGTCGCTCTCCGCCTTCGCGGCTCGCCAGCACCTTGCCCGCGGCATAGCCGAGCCGCATGACGAAGTCGGGTGTGATGGGCGCCACGCCGACCTTGCCACGCACACCGTCTGTGCCGAAATATTTTCTACTCATGATGCCTTCTCAAAAAATCAGTTCGATTCCACCGCACGCAGCACCGCCAGCGCATCACGTGTCGCCGCAACATCATGCACACGCACCATCTGTGCGCCATTTTGCACTGCGATGATCGCCGCGGCCACACTGGCAAATACACGATCGGCAGGTTCGCGCCCGGTAATCTTGCCCAACAGCGACTTGCGTGACAACCCTGCCAGCAGCACGCCGCCAAGGTTTTTGAACTTTCCCAGTTGGCGCAGCAACGCGAGATTATGCGCTTGCGTCTTGCCGAAACCAAAACCCGGATCAACTACGATACGATCCCGCGCAATGCCTGCGGCTTCCGCAGCTCGCACGCGTTCGGTCAGATAACCTCGAACGTCCTGGATCACATCCGCGTAATGGGGATCGTGCTGCATGGTGCGCGGTCCGCCCTGCATGTGCATGATGCAAATGGCGGCCTGACTCGCGGCCACCGCTTCAAACGCGCCGGGCGCGCGGAAGCCGCACACATCGTTCACCATCGCCGCGCCCGCCGCCACCGCCTCGCGCATCAGCGCCGGCTTTTGCGTATCGACCGAGATCGGAATTGCCGCATCGGCCAGGGCCTCGATCACCGGCAGCACACGCCGCCGCTCTTCCTCCAGACTGACCGGCGCTGCACCAGGCCGTGTGGATTCACCGCCGATGTCGAGCAGGTCCGCGCCTTCGGCGATCAGCGCGCGCGCGTGCGTAAGCGCATGTTTTAATTCAATATATTTTCCGCCATCCGAGAACGAATCGGGCGTGACATTGACCACGCCCATGATGAGGGGGCGGTCTAGCGGGAGCTGGAATTTTCCGCAGCAGAGAAACATCGTGAAACGTAAAACGTGAAACGTGAAACGAAAAGGCCGCGCGCCACGGCGTTTCACATTTCACATCTCACGTTTCACAGCACCTCAAGTCTCCGCCGCAGGCGCGGCGGGCGCTGTCGCGCTCGGTGTGTTATCGCTGGGCGGCGGCACTGTGGATTGCAGCGGCTTGGGCGAACGCGGCGGACGACCATCCATGATGTCCTTGATCTGATCGGCGTCTATGGTTTCCCATTCCATCAGCGCTTTGGTCATGGCCTCGACCTTGTCGCGGCTGTCTTCGATGATTTTTCGCGCGACGGCGTATTGCTGATCGATGATGCGGCGAATCTCGGCATCCACCTTTTGCAGGGTCGATTCGGACATATTCTTGTGCGTGGTCACCGAGCGACCCAGAAACACTTCGCCGTCATTCTCGCCGTACACCATCGGCCCCATCGAATCGGACATGCCGAATCGCGTCACCATGTCGCGCGCCAATTGCGTGGCGCGTTCAAAGTCGTTGGAGGCACCGGTGGAAATGTCATGCACAAAAAGTTCTTCGGCAATGCGGCCGCCGAACAGAAAACTGATCTGCGCCAGCATCTGGTTTTTATACTGGCTGATGCGATCACGCTCCGGCAGCACCCAGGTCAGGCCCAGTGCGCGCCCGCGCGGAATGATGGTCACCTTATGCACCGGATCGATACCCGGCAGCGACATACCCACGATCGCGTGGCCAGACTCATGGTACGCCGTGGCGCGCTTTTCTTCCTCGGTGATCACCATGGATTTGCGCTCGGCACCCATAAAGATTTTATCTTTAGCGCGCTCGAAATCGTCCATGTCCACCAGGCGCTTGTTACTGCGCGCCGCGAACAGCGCGGCTTCGTTGACCAGGTTCGCAAGGTCCGCTCCCGACATGCCCGGCGTGCCACGCGCAATGATGTCGGCCTTCACGTCCGGTGCAATCGGCACTTTGCGCATATGCACCATCAAAATCTGTTCGCGACCCCGGATATCCGGCAGCGGCACCACCACCTGACGGTCAAAACGGCCCGGACGCATCAGCGCCGGATCGAGCACATCAGGCCGGTTGGTGGCAGCGATCACGATCACGCCGGCATTGGCCTCGAAGCCATCCATCTCGACCAGCAACTGGTTGAGCGTTTGTTCACGCTCATCGTTGCCGCCGCCCAACCCGGCGCCGCGTTGACGGCCCACAGCGTCGATCTCATCGATGAACACGATACACGGCGCATGTTTCTTGGCGTTCTCAAACATGTCGCGCACCCGCGCCGCGCCCACGCCGACAAACATTTCCACAAAGTCAGAACCGGAGATCGAGAAAAACGGCACTTTCGCTTCACCGGCAATCGCGCGCGCCAGCAACGTTTTGCCGGTACCAGGACTGCCCACCATCAGCACGCCGCGCGGGATGCGCCCGCCGAGTTTCTGGAACTTCGACGGATCACGCAAAAATTCCACCAGTTCAGCGACTTCTTCTTTCGCCTCTTCGCAACCCGCGACATCGGCGAACGTCACCGTATTGTTGGATTCATCGAGCATGCGCGCCTTGCTCTTGCCGAACGAAAACGCGCCGCCGCGCCCGCCACCCTGCATCTGCCGCATGAAGAATATCCACACGCCGATTAACAACAACATCGGGAACCACGAAATGAATACCTGCGCGAGGAAGCTTTGCGCTTCTTCCGGCTTGGCCTCAATGGCTACACCGTATTTCAGCAAGTCGTTGATCAAATCCCGGTCGGGAACGCCGAAGGTCTCGAACTTCTCGCCATTGATTCTGACGACCTTGATCAGGCGACCGCCTTCCAAAAAGGTAGCGCGGGCAATCCGGCCCTGCTTGACCTCATCGAGAAAGGCTGAATACTCGACTGGCTTCTGCGCCGCTTTCTGCCCGCCCACCTGATTGAACACCGTCATCAGCACCAGTGCGATAACCAGCCAAATGGCCACGGTTTTTACTAAATTATTCAATGCTGCTCCTCGCCGCACTACGGCACGGCATCCAAGTTCGCACGTGATTCAAAAAATTACCGGTGTTCTGGCCTGCTGTATTTGCGACTACAGCAACTCTGTTTGTCCGAGATTACCTAGGTCTTTCAATTCTATATGTTTTTCACCACAGACGCAGCCTGATATTCCCTGCCAATCCAGCACTTTTCAAGCCTGTTTCAAGCCTTTGCCCAGTAAATACACCTCGCGTGACCCTTTGCGCGACGCGTCCGGCTTGCGCGTCTGCACCTGCACGAACACCGCGCGCATCGCTGTGACGAAATCATCAAAGCCTGCACCGTGAAACACTTTGACCAAAAAATTCCCCTGCGGTTTCAAATGCTTTGCTGCAAAGTCCAGCGCCAGTTCCACCAAACCGATGAGTCGCGCCTGGTCCACCTGTGCGATACCGCTGATATTGGGGGCCATATCCGAAAGCACAAGGTCAACGCGCGCGCCGGCCAGCGCCAGCTCCACCGCAGCCAAACCGGCATCCGCGGAAAAATCGCCGCGAATAAAGGTCACGCCGGCCAGACCGGTCATTTCCAGCAAATCGATGGCAATTACACGGCCAGCGGGCCCGACGATACGGCCCGCCACCTGCGACCAGCCGCCCGGCGTCGCGCCCAAATCGACCACCACCATACCCGGCTTGAGCAGATGGTCTTTCTCATTGATCTGCTGCAGCTTGTAAGCGGCGCGCGAACGCATGCCCTCGGCCGTCGCACGTTTGACGTACGGGTCGTTGACATGCTGCATCATCCACGCTTTACTGGTTCGGGTTCGGGACATTAGGTTTTAAGGTTTATAGACTTGCGTGCCTCGGCGATGTAGCGCGCCGCAACTTCTGGGTTACACTCCGCGCATGACTGATTCAACATCCATTCAACTAAGCTCCGAGCAGCGCCGCACACTTAAAGCGCGCGCGCATCATCTTGAGCCCGTGGTGATTATCGGCGATGCCGGCCTGACACCGGCCGTCATTCTCGAAATTGACGTGCATCTCAAAAGCCACGAACTGATCAAAGTCCGCGTAGCCGGCGACGACCGCGATGCGCGCGCCGCCATGATCAATACCATTTGCGAATCGCTCCACGCCGGCTTGGTGCAGCATATCGGAAAGACGCTGATCGTGTTCAGGCCGAAGCCGCGGGCCTCCCTAAAAACCGCAGGCACCGCCGGCACCCAGTCCAAGGGCACCCGCCGCGGCGCCAGCGCGCCGGCCATGCCGTCTAAACGCAAACACGCCGCGCGTAAAGGCCCGCGCCGAACCAAACGCAGCTATCAAGGTTCAAAATAAGCAGCGGGCAGTAACGCGGTGATCCATCCGTAAGCGGGTGATGCCCTCAGACGTATTTAACGTCCAGAATTTCATACTCCCGCACGCCACCGGGCGCCTGCACTTCGGCTACATCACCGGCTGATTTTCCGATCAACGATCGTGCGATGGGCGAATTGATGGAAATCTTGCCCTGCTTGATATCGGCCTCGTCCTCACCCACGATCTGGTAGGTCACTTTCAGACCTTTTTCAACGTCCTCGAGATCCACGGTCGCGCCGAACACACAGCGACCGTCGGCATCCAGCGTCGTGGGATCAATGATCTCGGAATTGGAAATTTTCCCATCGAGATCGGCAATACGGCCTTCGATAAAACTCTGCCGTTCCTTGGCCGCGTGATACTCGGCGTTTTCCGACAAATCACCGTGTGCCCGCGCTTCCGCAATGGCGGCAATAATGGCCGGGCGTTGCACCGTTTTCAGATCATGTAGTTCGACGCGCATTCTTTCCGCGCCGCGTACGGTCAGGGGTACTTTGTTCATGGTTGTCTCCGCTGGCTATGCCGCAGCCAGTCGTTTATGTAGATTTTGCAATGCGTAGGCGTGCAACTCGCGTGCCTCTGCCATGCCCGCACAGGCTGCCCGCGCGCCCGCGATGGTGGTATAGAGCGGCACCCGATGCTGCAACGCCGCGCGCCGGATCGCATAGGAATCCTTGATCGCCTTGCGCGATTCCTCGACCGTGTTCACCACTAGCACGATCTCGGCATTCTTGATCATATCGACGATATGCGGGCGGCCTTCGGCCACCTTGTTGATCGGCGCACATTTGAGTCCGGCGGCAATCAACGCGTTCGCAGTACCGCGTGTCGCCACCAGCGCAAACCCAAGGGCATCCAGCGCGCGGCCAATCTCCACCGCGCGCGGCTTGTCCCCGTCGCGCACACTGATGAATACCTTGCCAGATTCCGGCAGTTTTTCGCCCGCCGCCAACTGTGATTTCACAAACGCTTCGCCGAAGGTCTCGCCCACGCCCATCACTTCGCCGGTCGATTTCATTTCCGGGCCGAGGATAGTGTCCGCGCCGGGGAACTTGATAAACGGAAACACCGCCTCTTTCACGGAGAAATAAGGCGGTACGACCTCATCAGTAACCCCTTGTTCTAAAAGCGTTTTCCCAGCCTGGCAACGCGCGGCGATTTTCGCCAGCGGCAGACTGGTGGCTTTCGATACGAACGGCACGGTGCGCGATGCGCGCGGATTCACTTCCAGCACATACACCACGTCAGTGTCGCCGTGCTTCTGAATCGCAAACTGCACGTTCATCAAGCCGACCACGTTCAAGCCCTTGGCCATCGCCACCGTCTGACGGCGCATTTCGGCCTGCAACTCCGGCGACAGCGAAAACGGTGGCAGCGAACACGCCGAGTCGCCCGAATGCACGCCCGCCTGCTCGATGTGCTCCATCACGCCGCCGATAATCACCTGCTTGCCGTCCGAAACCGCATCGACATCGACCTCGATCGCGTCGTTCAAAAAGCGATCCAGCAGCACCGGCGAATCGTTGGAAACCTTCACCGCCTCGCGCATGTAACGTTCGAGGTCTTCTTTCTGATGCACGATTTCCATCGCGCGCCCGCCCAGCACATACGAGGGCCGCACCACCAGCGGATAACCAATTTCTTCGGCGGCAACGAGCGCCTTGGCGGCGCTGCGCACGGTGCGGTTGGGCGGCTGCTTCAACTTCAGCTTGTGCAGCAGTTTCTGGAAACGTTCGCGGTCTTCGGCCACATCGATGGAATCCGGCGTGGTGCCGATAATGGGCACACCATTGGCTTCGAGGTCGCGCGCCAGCTTCAACGGTGTCTGCCCGCCGAACTGCACAATCACGCCAAAGGGCTTTTCGATATGCACGATTTCCAGAACGTCTTCGAGCGTGACCGGCTCGAAATATAGACGGCCCGAGGTGTCGTAATCCGTGGAAACAGTTTCGGGATTGCAATTAACCATGATGGTTTCAAAGCCATCTTCACGCAGCGCCAGAGACGCATGCACGCAACAGTAGTCAAACTCAATGCCCTGCCCGATACGGTTAGGGCCGCCACCCAGCACCATGATTTTCTTGCGGTTGGTCGGCTGTGACTCGCATTCTTCTTCATACGTCGAGTACATGTACGCAGTGTTTGTCGAAAACTCCGCTGCACAGGTATCCACGCGCTTGAACACCGGACGCACGCCCAGCACATGCCGGCGATTACGTACATCGGTCTCGGTGCATTTGAGCAAGTGCGCGAGCCGCCGGTCGGAAAAACCCTTGCGCTTCAAGCGGCGCATTTCATCCGCGTCGATGTGCACCAACTGCTGATCGTCGAGCACCATTTCGATATCGATCAGGTCTTTGATCTGCGCCAGAAACCACGGATCGATATGCGTCAGCGCGTAGACCTCATCCAGCGTAAAGCCGCACTCGAACGCGTCACCCACGTACCAAATGCGCTCCGGCCCCGGACGGCCCAGCTCGGCCTCGATCACCTCGCGATCGCGTGTGCGCTGGTTAAAGCCATCGACGCCGACTTCGAGACCACGCAGCGCTTTTTGCATCGACTCCTGAAAGGTGCGGCCCATCGCCATCACTTCGCCCACGGATTTCATCTGCGTGGTCAGGCGGTCATCGGCCGAGGGAAATTTCTCGAACGCGAAACGCGGAATTTTAGTGACGACGTAATCAATCGTCGGCTCGAACGACGCCGGGGTCGCCCCACCCGTAATGTCGTTGCGCAACTCATCCAGCGTGTAACCCACTGCGAGCTTGGCCGCGACCTTGGCAATCGGAAAACCCGTCGCCTTCGACGCCAGCGCGCTTGAACGCGACACGCGCGGGTTCATCTCGATGATGACCATGCGCCCGTCTTTAGGGTTGATGCCGAACTGCACATTCGAGCCGCCGGTTTCCACCCCGATCTCGCGCAGGCACGCAATCGAGGCGTTACGCATGATTTGGTATTCTTTATCCGTCAGCGTTTGCGCCGGCGCCACCGTGATCGAGTCGCCGGTATGCACGCCCATCGCGTCCAGATTCTCAATCGAGCAGATGATGATGCAGTTATCCTTGCGATCCCGCACCACTTCCATTTCGTATTCTTTCCAGCCGATCACGGATTCTTCGATCAGGATTTCGTGCGTGGGGCTGGCGTCTATGCCGCGCTCCACGATGGACATGAATTCTTCTTTGTTATACGCGATGCCGCCGCCGGTGCCGCCGAGTGTGAACGAGGGCCGAATAATCGTCGGGTAACCCACCATCGCCTGCACCTGCAGCGCCTCTTCCAGAGAGTGCGCCAGTGCCGAGCGCGGGCTGTCGAGGCCGATTTTGGCCATCGCCTTTTTGAATTTTTCGCGATCTTCGGCTTTGTCGATGGCTTCTTTGGAAGCGCCGATCATTTCCACGCCGTATTTTTCCAGCACGCCGTGCTTGGCCAAATCGAGCGCGCAGTTCAGCGCCGTTTGCCCGCCCATGGTCGGCAGCAGTGCATCGGGCTTTTCGATGGCGATAATTTTCTCGACCATCTGCCAGGTAATCGGCTCGATGTAGGTCGCGTCCGCCATATTCGGATCGGTCATGATGGTGGCCGGATTCGAATTCACCAGCACCACGCGATAGCCTTCCTCGCGCAGCGCCTTGCACGCCTGCGCACCGGAGTAATCAAACTCGCACGCCTGGCCGATAATGATTGGGCCGGCGCCGATGATCAGGATGGTCTTTAAGTCGGTTCTTTTTGGCATGATGACTGGTTACGCTTTCCGCTGCTTATCCATCATCGCGGTGAATCGATCAAACAAATACGCCACATCATGCGGCCCCGGACTGGCCTCCGGATGCCCCTGAAAACAAAACGCTGGCTTGTCGGTGCGTGCAAAGCCTTGCAGGCTGCCGTCGAACAACGACACATGCGTCACGCGGCAATTCGCGGGCAAGGTTTTCGCATCCACCGCGAAACCGTGATTTTGGCTGGTAATCATCACGCGACCGGAATCCAAATCCTGCACCGGATGATTTGCGCCGTGGTGGCCGAATTTCATCTTGATCGTTTGTGCCCCGCTCGCCAGCCCCATCAACTGATGACCAAGGCAGATGCCGAACAGCGGCACATTTTTTTCGAGCAGTTCGCGGATAGCGGCAATTGCGTAATCGCAAGGCTCCGGATCGCCAGGGCCGTTGGACAAAAACACACCATCGGGTTTTAAAGCCAGCACGTCTTTGGCTGACGTCTGTGCAGGCACCACGGTCAGTTTGCAGCCGCGCGCGGCGAGCATGCGCAGGATGTTGCGCTTCACACCAAAGTCGTACGCCACCACATTGAATTTCGGTTCCGTGAGTTTGCCGTAGCCCTCACCCAACACCCACGACGTTTCGTCCCAAGCATAATTTTGCTGGCAACTCACCACCTTGGCGAGGTCCATGCCCTTCAAACCGGGGAAATCCTGCGCGGCTTTCAGTGCGACCTTCTCATCAACCTTACCGGCAATGATGCAGCCTTCCTGCGCACCCTTGTCACGCAGAATGCGCGTGAGCTTGCGCGTGTCGATATCCGCAATCGCCACCACGTTTTCGCGTTTGAGATATTCGTCCAGCGTCCATTTCATGCGGAAATTCGACGCCAGCAACGGCAAATCGCGAATCACCAAACCTGCCGCATAAACGCGATCTGACTCCACGTCTTCGTCGTTTGCGCCGGTGTTGCCGATGTGCGGGTATGTTAGCGTGACAATCTGCCGGCAATACGACGGATCGGTGAGGATTTCCTGATACCCCGTCATGGCGGTGTTAAACACCACCTCGCCGGCGGACAGTCCATCAGCGCCGATAGACGTGCCACGAAATACCGTCCCGTCCTTGAGTACGAGGATAGCGGGCGTACGTGGTGACACGGCAACCTCCTGATTTTACGAGTGTATTTTCAACACCGGATGTGGAAAGCGGGACAGGTCTAAACAATTAGGCCCGCCCCGCTACTTGAGGTTCACATTATACGCGAAGGCGCGGTGGGCTTCAAATTGAGCGCTTTCAGATGGTGTAGATAGCTGAACCGTGCCTGCTTCACCGCATCGCTTGGCGCGTACCGTCTCATACGCGCAATACCCCGCTATGACGTTGCGGGAATCCGCGAGTGACGCTCCATCTTGAACAAACCTACTGCCGCGATCACCAGTAACAGGTCTCCCACGAACGCATACAGAATGTGCTTGAGGTAGATGTCGTTGCCGCTCACATGCACCTGCTCCGGCCTGACAGCCGAGTAGTGCAGCTTGACCTGGCGACCCACCATCGTACGTTTGAACAGCGATTCGTCGACGACCTGCTCCGTTTTCAGCGTTGCCACGCGTGCATCCTGTAATGTGGCATCGTAGCGCAATGTGATTCGATACGTGCTGTTACGCGATGGGTCGTTGCTATCCTTCGCCACCAACACTGCTTCGGTCGCGATGCCGTTTTTTTCAAGGTCGCGTATCTCCATCCACTGATGGAGCGCATACAGATTGAGGCCCAGCACGGCCAGCGGAATCGCCCCCAGGATCAGCACCAGGACGGCGCGCCTGAAAAACACCTGCGTGGCCGATGTCACCGCGCCTTGAATTGATTGCTGGCGTGATTGCTGGCGCCGGATTTCTCAATTTGCCCGAGCATGCCTTCCGCGCTGCTCCAGCAGCCATTGACGTCGTGACTCCCTGCCCAGCGTTTAAGCTTGCGCAGATGATGCTCGTGCCGTCGAACATTGAGCAACACTTCACCTACGAATGCCTGAAGATCAAATGTCACGCCAAAAACCGCAGGCTGTCGCATGACGTCATTAACGTAATACAGCGCCGTCCATGAATAGTCCGGGTCACGCGATACGGCCTTGATACTCTCGATAAATTCAGCCATCCGCTGGGGATTGTCGCCAAAGATTTTGGTGATCCCAAAAAATACCTGGGTGGTTTCCGTTGGCGTATCCCAATACGGGTTGGGCAAGGCGTAGCCGTCCTGGCCCTTGAGCAGCTTATCCATGCCGACCTGTTGCACCGCATCTTCAAACCATTTCACATGCATGACTACCACCGGCTGGGACAGAGGCTCACGCGCTACCGCTACTTCAACCCCAGCACATCAAACATATCAAACAGCCCCGATTTTTTATCCGCCAGAAACCGCGCCGCCCGCAACGCGCCCTCGGCATACGTCGAGCGGCTGCCGGAACGCACGGTCACTTCGACGCGCTCGCCTTCGCCCGCGAACATCACCGTGTGCTCGCCCACGATATCCCCGCCGCGGATGGCGTGAAAGCCGATGGTTTTGGCGTCGCGCTCGCCGGTCACACCCTCGCGGCCGTGCGCCGCGACCTGTGACAGATCACGTCCCAGCGCCTTGGCTACCACTTCGCCAAATTTCAATGCCGTACCCGACGGCGCATCGATCTTGTGACGGTGATGCGCTTCGATGATTTCGACATCGTAATCGTCGCCGAGAATTTTCGCGGCAATTTCCGCCAGCTTGAACGTCACATTGACGCCCACCGCCATGTTCGGCGCGAACACGATGCCGATGTCGCGCGCGGCCTCACTGATGGTTTGTTTTTGCGTTTCAGAAAACCCGGTGGTGCCGATGACCATGCGCACGCCGTGTTTGCGGCACGCCGTCATGTGCCCCAGCGTGCCTTCGGGCCGCGTGAAATCAATCAGCACGTCGCACCCTTTCAGCGCATTATTGTAATCAGCAGTGATTTTGACACCGGTGGCCACGCCCGCGAATTCGCCGGCATCTTTGCCGATGTTCAGATTGACGGGGATTTCCAGCGCCGCCGCCAGCTTCAATGTCTTGTGGCGCAGCACACCTTCAATCAGTGTGCGGCCCATGCGTCCGCTGGCGCCGGCAATAGCTATGTTCAACGTCATTGTTTCGTCCGCTGGTGTTTTTATAGACCGATTTTCTCGAGCATGCGACCGAAGAAACCGCGCTTTTCGGGCGGTTTTTCCTGCGCTTTGACTTCAGGCTTGGTTGCCGCCGGCTTTTCTGCTGCTTTCTCGGCAGGTTTTTCCGGCACCTTCACCTCAGGCTTGGCTACCGGTTTGTCCGTAGCCACACTTGCGCCTGAACCCACTGGCACTCCCTCATTGGCTGTGGATGCAGCCGCAGCCGAGGGATTCGCAGCCTCTGACTTGCCCGATTCCGGCACCGCTACCGGTTTAGCAATTGCGGGGGCTGCTGCCGCCGCAGGTTTGGCCAGCTCGTTCTTGCCGTCGCTCCCCTTCTCTGTCGCGGGTTTGGCGATCACATCGCCTTCCATGCGATCAAGCTTGTCGTCCTTGAAAAACACCACCAGCTGGCGCTCCTCAATCAGCACGCCGCCCTTCATGTAACTGTAGAAATAATCCCAGCGATCGCCGCGAAACGGGTCCACCAGCAGCGGCGTGCCGAGCGCAAAACGCACCTGACTGCGCGTCATGCCCGGCTGCAACTTCGCCACCATTTCCTGCGTCACTGCGTTACCCTGCTGAATATCGATCTTGTGCGCGCTCAGGCCGGGCATCATCGGCACCTGCTTGCAGCCGGCCACGCCAGCCAACAGCGCAAGACTAAATAAGTATTTGTTTTTAATAGGCATTTTGTGATTTTTTGGGGACAGGACGGGCGCGGCTAACGCGGCATCATCCAAACATAGACCGCGCCAGCAACGCGAGGTTTCCACCTTGAATAATTACTAATATCATAGCCCAGACCGAACACTCTCCGATAGAGACGCCGTTGAATTCAACCGAAAACCTCAAAACCAGCGGACTCAAAGCGACGATGCCGCGCCTGCGCATCCTCGAACTGTTCGAAAAAAGCACGGTACGCCACCTGTCCGCCGAAGACGTCTACAAGCTGCTGCAAAAAGACGGCACCGACACCGGCCTCGCCACCGTGTATCGCGTGCTCACGCAATTCGAACAGGCAGGGCTGCTGATCCGCCACCATTTTGAATCCGATAAAGCGGTGTTTGAACTCAATCAGGGCACGCATCACGACCACCTCGTCTGCATGCAATGCGGCCACGTCGAAGAATTCTACGACCCTGAAATCGAAAAACGCCAGTCACAAGTGGCTGAGGCGCGCGGCTTTCGTATCCACGACCACTCGCTGCATATTTACGCTGATTGTACGCGGGAGAGTTGCCCGCGCATGATCAGAAAACTGTAGGCGTAGCGGCCCCTATCCACCTGCAAAACTATTTGAGTCCCTTGATCTTTACACCTTCCTGGGTCATCGCATCAATCAAATCATTGATGTGCTGAAACGCGGTGTTCGCCGCCGGCACGCCGCAGTAAATACCCTGCTGTATCAACACTTCTTCGATGTCTTTCAGCGACATCCCGGCCTCCAGCGCCGCGCGCGCGTGCATGACAAACTCTTCCCAGCGGCCGATGGCCACCATGGTGCCGAGCACCAACAGGCGGCGCGTGCGATCGTCCAGCCCCGGTCGCGTCCACACTTGCCACGCACTGCGCACCACGTAGTCCTGAAAATCGCGCGTGTGCGGACGAATCTTTTTCACCGCGCGATCCACATATTTGTCGCCGAGTATGCGGCGGCGCGCTTTCATGCCGGCATCGTACACCGGGTCTGCCTTTGATTTCTTAGCCATGAGTGTCCCCGGAAATAAATCGACTCAGTCCGCGCCCTTCAACATCTCCGCCGCGTGCTTGCGCGTGGTTTCGGTAATCTTCACGCCGCCCAACATGCGCGCGATCTCTTCGACGCGCTCTGTCTTGCCCAGCACGGTGACTTTGCTGGCGACCTTGCCGTTGCCAGCGCTCTTGGCGACCTGCCACTGCTGATCGCCGCACGCGGCCACTTGCGGCAGATGGGTGATGCACATCACCTGATGTTTTTTGCCGAGGTCTTTAATCAGCTTGCCGACGATTTCAGCGACGCGCCCGCCGATGCCGGCATCCACTTCGTCGAAAATCAGCGTCGGCACCTGCGCGATCTGGCTGGTGATGGTTTGTATCGCCAGGCTGATGCGTGACAGTTCGCCGCCGGAAGCAACTTTAGCCATCGGCTGCGGCGTCATGCCTTTGTGTGCGGACACCAGAAACTCAATCGTCTCCAGCCCGTGCGCAGCGGGTTCATCCAACGCATGCAACGCAACATCGAAAACACCGCCCGTCATGGCCAGGGTTTGCATGGCGGCGGTGACTTTTTCGGCTAACTGCTTTGCAGCTTTGCGTCTGCCGATGGACAGTTTCTTCGCCTCGGCAACGCACGCCTCGCGCGCGGCTTCCTCGAACTTTTTCAGCGCATCCGCGTCACCCGCCAGCGACAGCTCATCGAGACGCGCGCGCGCCTTCGCCAGCATCTCGGGCAACTGCTCTGGCTCGGTGCGATATTTGCGCGCGGCACTGTGAATCGCATCCAGGCGCTGTTCGGCGTCGCGCAAGCGCTTGGGATCAAGATCGAGTTTCTGCTGATAATGACGCAGACTGTACACCGCCTCCTGCAACTGCACTTGCGCGGGTTCCAGCACGTCCAGCACTTCTTTTAACTTCGGGTCGTAATCGAGCAAATTTTTAAACCGCGCAATCACGCCGTTGACCTGCGCGAGACTCGCGCCCTCGCCTTCGGACAAGGTTTCCATGCCGAACTCGGCGGCTTCGATCAAGCTGGCAGCGTGCGCGAGGCGCGAATGCTCGGCCGTCAGTTCCGGCCATTCTTCGGCTTTGAAATCGAGTTGCGCGAGATCGCTGACCTGCCATTCGAGACGTTCGCGTTCGGCCACATACGCCGCCGCGTTGGTCTCAAACGCGCGCCGCCGCTCGGCTTTGTCGCGCCAGTCACGATGCAGTTCAGCGACTTTTTCGGCTTGCGCGTCGAGTTTGCCGTACGCATCCACCAACTCGCGCTGCGCCGGTGCGCGCGCCAATGACTGATGCTGATGCTGGCCGTGAATATTCACCAGCAACTCGCCCAGCTCACGCAGTTGCGTCGCCGTCACCGCCGTGCCGTTAATAAAAGCGCGGGAACGGCCCCCGGCGTCGATCACCCGGCGCACCAGGCACGACTCGCCTTCGTCTGTAAGCTCTTGTTTTTGAATGTATTTTTTTACACCCTTGAGAGCAGACACATCAAACTCCGCACTCACTTCCGCGCGCTCGGCGCCTTGGCGCACCACCAGCGCATCCGCACGCGCGCCCAACACCAACGCCAGCGCATCGATCAATATCGATTTGCCCGCGCCAGTTTCGCCGGTCAATACAGTGAAGCCGGAGTCGAACTCCAGTTCCATTTTCTCAACGATAACGAAATCGCGGATAGCAAGCGAACGCAGCATGCCGCTAATAACTCCTCACGCCTGACGCCTCACACCTCACGCTTCACTCACTCCCTGTTCCAGTTGAGCTTCTCCCGCAACATGCGGTAGTAACTATGCCCGATCGGATGCAGCAGGCTGACAGTGTACGGATAACGCTTCACGATCACGCGGTCGCGTTCGCGCAGCGCGTAGTGCGAGTGGCTGTCGAAGTGCGCACGCGCGTCGTTGTCGCTGCTCATGATAATTTCGATGGTGCTATCGCTGCCGATCACGATCGGCCGGTTAGATAGCGTGTGCGGCGACACCGGCACCAGCGAGATCACGCGCAAACTTGGGTGGACAATCGGCCCGCCCGCCGACATGGCGTACGCCGTCGAGCCGGTCGGTGTTGCGATAATCAGGCCATCGGAGCGCTGGTGGTAAATAAATTCACCGTCGATGCGCACTTCGCACTCGACCATGTTGCCTTCAATGCCCTTGCTCACCACCACGTCGTTCAAGGCCAGCACATCGAGGACTTGCTTGCCATCGCGGTGAATTTCGCCTTGCAGCAACATGCGATCTTCAGTCACGCATTGCCCGTCGAGGATGGCGGATATCGTCTCGTACATGGTGTCGAGTGAGATATCGGTCAGAAACCCCAGCCGGCCCTGATTCACCCCCACCAGCGCCACGTCGTACGGCGCCAGCGTGCGCGCAATGTTGAGCATGGTGCCGTCGCCGCCCATCACAATAGCCAACTCGGCGTCGCGCCCGAGGTCTTCCAGGTCGCGTATCGGATACGGTGAATTGCGGATATGCGCACCGGTCAATTTGTCGATCAGCACCGTGATGCCGCGCTTGGCCAGAAAGTCAGCCAGCTTCACCAACGGCTCGGCAATCTCCGGGCTGTTGTATTTGCCGATCAGCGCTATGGTTTTAAAGGATTTTTCCATATCGGCATTAAACCACAACCCGCGCGGAGCGTGAACGCGGCTGAATGGCAGGTAAGCGGCGGCGGAAACGAACGCTTCACCATTTTGTGCGCACTCTGTATAAAATAGCCCCATGTCCAACCCGATGAATGATCGCGCGCAACTGCTGCTGAAAACGCTGGTGGAACGCTACATCACCGACGGCCAGCCGGTGGGTTCGCGCGCGCTGTCGAAGGTCGCCGGGCTTGATCTATCACCCGCGAGCATCCGCAACGTGATGGCGGATCTCGAAGACATGGGCTTTATCGCCAGCCCGCACACCTCTGCCGGACGCGTGCCGACTGCGCGCGGCTATCGATTTTTTGTCGATACGCTGCTCACCATCAAGCCGCTGGATCGCGTGGAAATCAATCAGCTCGAAGGCCAGTTGCATCCCGACAACACGCAAAAGCTGGTGGCGTCCGCGTCGCAAATGCTGTCAGAACTCACGCGTTTTGCCGGCGTGGTGGTAACGCCCCGGCGCAGCGCGGGCTTTCGCCACATCGAATTTCTGCGTCTCGCGGATAAGCGGCTGCTGCTGATTATTGTCACGCCTGAAGGCGACGTGCAAAACCGCATCATCCTCACCGAAAAAGCCTACTCGCCTTCCGAATTGACTGAAGCGGCAAATTTTCTCAACCAGCATTTCGCCGGGTTGACCTTCGTCGAAATCCGCAGCCGCATTCAGCAGGAATTGCGCGAGTTGCGCGAAGACATGACCCGGCTTATGACCGTGGCGCTCGACGCCGGCAGCCAGGTCGCCACCGAAGCCGAAACGGAAGTGCTGATCTCCGGCGAAAACAAACTGCTCAACATCGACGATCTGTCGTCGAACATGGCGCGGCTGCGCAACCTGTTCGATTTGTTCGAGCGCAAAACCGGCCTCTTGCAACTACTCGATATCTCCAGCCGCGCGCAGGGCGTGCAGCTCTTCATCGGTGGCGAAGCGGGCTTGTCGCCGCTGGATGAATGCAGCGTCGTCACCGCGCCCTATGAAGTTGATGGCAAAATCGTCGGCACCGTCGGCGTCATCGGCCCCACGCGCATGGCGTACGAACGCGTGATACCGATTGTGGACATCACGGCGAAGCTGTTGTCGAGCGCGCTGTCTCAACATTAATTATCACAACTCTGCATTGACCTCAGGCATCCTCCTCATCAACCTCGGCACGCCCGCCGAGCCTACGCCCAAGGCAGTCGGAAAATTCCTCAAGGAATTTCTTTCCGACCCGTACGTGGTCGAAATTCCGCGCCCGATATGGTGGATCATTCTCAACTGCTTCATTCTGCCCAAGCGCAGCAAGGATGCCGCCGCGCGCTACGCCTCGGTGTGGACCAAGGAAGGCTCGCCGCTGCGCGCGCACACCGTCGCCCAAGCCAAATTTGTCAGCGGCTACCTGGGCGAACGCGGCCGCCGCGACGTCATCGTGGATTACGCCATGCGTTATGGCGAGCCGTCGATTAAGACTCAACTATATGTTTTTAAAGAGAAAAATATATCCCGCGTGGTATTACTGCCGCTTTACCCGCAAAACGCGCGCAGCAGCACCGCCACCGCGCTGGATGCCGCCACGGCGGCGATGAAGGCACTCGACTACCACCCCCAAGTGATAAAGGTCGAAGACTTTCACGATCACCCCGGCTACATCGACGCACTCGCCAACAACGTGCGCGAATACCAGATGCGCACCGCCAGCCGCCCCGACAAACTGGTGATGAGTTTTCACGGTGTGCCGCAATACACCATCGCTCGCGGCGAGCCCTATCAGCAACATTGCCTGACCACCGGCAAGCTGCTGGCGGCCAAGCTCAACCTCGGCGAGCACCAGTACCAGATTTGTTTTCAGTCGCGCTTCGGCCGCGCCGAGTGGATCAAGCCCTACACCGCCGATGTGCTCACCGAACTCGGCAAACAAAAAACCGGCCGCGTGGATATGATCTGCCCCGGCTTCGTCGGCGACTGCCTCGAAACCCTCGAAGAAATCGCCATCGAAGGCAAACAGATTTTCACAGACGCCGGCGGCTGCGAATACAATTACATTCCGTGTTTGAATGAACGGCATGACTGGTTGAATGCGCTGACGGATATTGCACTGGCGGCGCTGGATAAAAAGTAAAGCCCTTGGATAAGCACGAAAAACCACATCCGTCGTCCCCGCGCAGGCGGGAACGACGGTGTTGTGGTTGCTCCGCCCGCATAAAGATGAATGAACGATGATGAAACTACTACTGGTCTGGCTCATCAACGCCGCCGCCCTGTTCGCCCTGCCTTATCTGTTCGACTCGATAAAAATCGAAAGCTTTTACACGGCATTAATCGTCGCGCTGATCCTGAGCATCCTCAACACTCTCATTCGCCCGATATTATTTGTGCTGACCCTGCCGATCACGGTGGTGACGCTCGGGCTATTCATCTTCGTGTTGAACGGACTGCTGCTATGGTTTGTCGCCTCGTTCGTGGCAGGCTTCAGCATCGCCGGATTCTGGCCAGCGGTATTTGGCGCGATTGTTTACAGCTTTATCAGTTGGGCGGCGACTTCGTTTATTTTGGGTGACAAAAAAGCGTAGGGCAGATAAGGCCATAGCCGCAATCCGCCGGATGCAGACGCAAATGCAAATGCATAGGCGATACAGAAAATTTCGTTCGCCGGGAGGCGCTGCGCTTTTCCGCCCTACGGTTGCTACGGTTGCCGCGACCTTGTTCATCGTCGGCGAAAAAAAATTCTGACAGCGCCTACTGCGCCTTAACCCCCGCCTCTTTCAGCAACTTGCTCCACCGCTCGGTTTCTTTTTTCAGAAACGCGCCGAACTCCGCCGGCGACGACGGCGTGGGTTCCGCGCCTACGGTCAGCATGCGTTCGCGCACCTCGGCGGTGGTCACCGCCCTGGTGATCTCCCGATTCCAGCGCGTGACGAAATTCGCCGGCGTGCCCGGCGGCATGAGCATGCCGTACCAGCCCATGAGTTCGAAGCCGGGCAGCGCTTCGGCGATGGTCGGCACACCCGGTGCCAGCGCGGTGGGCTTGGGCGAAGTCACGCCCAGTACGCGCACCTTGGGCTGATTCGCCACCAGCGACACGGTGGGCGCCGCCGTGCAAGTGCTGTGCATTTGCCCGCCCATCACTTCGGTTAACGCCATCATGCTGCCCTTGTACGGCACATGCACGAGTTTCACGCCGGTCATCGATTGCAGCAATTCCATGCACAGATGCCCGCTGGTGCCGTTGCCGGCGGTGCCGTACATCACGAAGCCGGGTTTGCTCTTCGCGTATGCAATAAATTCCGCAGTGCTTTTTACCGGCAGCGACGGTCCGGTGACGATGATGAACGGTGTGGCGCCGATCATGCCGAGGGGCGCGTAGCCCTTCGCCAGATGAAACCGGTCGTACGTGGTGGTGCTGATCAGTTGCGTCATGGTGACGATCCACAGCGTGTAGCCGTCAGGCGCAGCGCGCGCCACCAGTTCGGCGGCAATGAGGCCGCTCGCGCCGGGGCGATTGTCGACCACCACCTGCTGGCCCAGCAATTCAGTCAGCTTAGGCGCGATCACACGCGCCACCACGTCGGAGCCGGACCCCGCCGGATTGGAAGTCACCAGCCGGATCGGGCGCACTGGATACGGTTGCGACGGCACCTGCGCGGCGCAAAGTCCCGCCGCGAAGAGCATTGCCCATCCAGACAGCGCGCGTTTCATCTTGACCTACCCTCCTATTGCGCTATTGCGCCTTGATCCCCGCTTCGCGCATCACCTTGGTCCAGCGTTGCGTTTCGCTCTTCAAAAAATCGCCGAAGCCCGCGGGCGTCGAACTCAGCGCCTCGGCGCCCACGCTCAATAGCCGTTCCTGAATTTCCGGCAATTTCAGCACCTGCGTGAACGCGCTGTTGAGTTTATCGACGATGGCTTTCGGCGTGCCCTGCGGCGCGATGACGCCATACCAGCCGTCCATGTCGAAGCCGGGCACGGTCGCTGCGATGGTCGGCACGCCCGGCGCGAGCTTGCTCGGTTCGCGCGAGGTGACGCCGAGCGCGCGCGCTTTACCGCCTTGCATGATGGCGTGCAGCGTCGGGATGGCCGAGCACAGGATATGCACCTGTCCGCTACCCAGATCAGTGGCGGCAAGAATGCTGCTTTTGTACGGCACATGCAGCATATCGACACCCGTCATGCTCTTGAACATTTCCGTACACA
>CANIID010000017.1 GCA_947467315.1 Betaproteobacteria bacterium
ATCTGCTGCAGGCGCGTGCGTATGCATTGCTTAACCGGCGGTTGGCCGTGCATCGTTCGCAGGCCGAAGCCTATGCGCGCATGGGGTCCACCGGCGCCGCCATCGAGCAATTGCAGATCGGACTCAAAGCCGGAGATGGCGATTATTACCAGTTGTCCGCAGCCGAAGCGCGCCTGCGCCAGTTGCGCATGCTGGATGCCGAAGAGCGCAAGGATAACGCGCGAAAAAAGTAGAGCAGCAGACTACAGCAGGAAGCGGACTAGCAGTCCCGCCGCGGCACAAGCGGCAATCACCGAAATCACCCCCGCCTTGAAGCGAAACAGCGCGATACCCGCCGCCACGCCAATGATTAGCGAGGGCCAGTCGAAGTGTCCACTAAACGGCGCGGCTTCCGTTGCCGAAGGCCACAACACGTGCCACGCGAAAAACACCGCCAGGTTGAGTATCACGCCGACCACGGCCGCGGTGATACCGGTGAGCGGCGCGGTGAATTTCAGTTCGCCGTGGGTGGATTCGACCAGCGGGCCGCCGAGCAGGATAAAAACAAAGCTGGGCAGGAAGGTGAAAAACGTCGCGACCGTCGCGGCAGCCGCGCCCGCGAGAAACAGTGCGTCCGGGCCGAACAAAGCCTTGGCCCAGCCGCCGACGAAGCCGACGAAAGCGACGATCATAATCAGCGGCCCCGGCGTGGTTTCACCGAGCGCGAGGCCGTCGATCATCTGCGTGGCGGTGAGCCACTGAAACTCTCCCACTGCGGCTTGATACACATAAGGCAGCACCGCGTAGGCGCCGCCGAAAGTCAGCAACGCGGCGTTGGTGAAAAACCAGCCCATCTGCGTGAGCACGCTGTTGCCGCCGGTGGTATAGATCAGCAGTCCCATCGCGCAGGCCCAGATCAGCAAGCCCACGATCAGCACACGCACGAAGCGGCCCCAACTGAAAAGCGCGTGTACCGGCGTGGGCGTGGTGTCGTCGATGATAGCCGCGCCGTAGCTTTTGCCGGCTTTGCCATGACCGCCGCCGGTGGCGAATTTATCCGGCGCCACGCGGCCGCCGATATAACCGATGACGCCAGCGGCAATCACAATCAAAGGGAATGGTAGTTTCAGCGCGAAGATCGCCACAAACGCCGCCGCTGCGATGGCCCACAACGCGCCGTTTTTCAGTGCGCGCGAGCCGATGCGGTAGGCAGCGAACATCACCACCGCCGTGACGGCCGGTTTGATGCCGTAGAGCAAGCCCGCGACGACCGGGAGGTTGCCATAGGCGATATAAATCCACGACAGCGCAATCAGAATAAACAGCGACGGCAACACAAATAAGCCGCCGGCGATGATGCCGCCCCAGGTGCGGTGCATCAGCCAGCCGATGTAAATCGCGAGTTGTTGCGCTTCCGGGCCGGGCAGCACCATGCAGTAGTTGAGTGCATGCAAAAAACGCTGCTCCGAAATCCAGCGCTTACGCTCGACCAGATCCTGATGCATGATAGCGATCTGCCCGGCCGGCCCGCCGAAGCTGATGAAGCCGAGCTTGAGCCAGTACCAGAAGGCCTCGGTCAGCGTGACGGCTGGCGGCGCGATACGGTGGTCAAGCTGATCGGACATGGCGGCAGGCTCGCAAGGGTGAGTATCCAGTGTAACAGAACCCCCATGGTGATGACGCGACAAACCCAAATAAAAATCAATAAAAACATATACTTATATTATATTCTGTGCGCTTGAAATGGCGCGGTTGCCGGCTCGCTTATAATCCGCCGTTCCTGAAGTGGCTGGCGCGCTTTGCCGCATGCGCGCGCGGGCCATGTGACATTGAGTGAGATGCAATAACGAGGCGAATGATGTCTACACTGTTTGATAAAGAACTCGATGCGCGCGGGCTGAATTGTCCGCTGCCGATACTGCGCACGAAAAAATCGCTGACCGACATGACGTCCGGTCAGGTGCTCAAAATTCTGGCGACCGATCCTGGCTCCACCAAGGATTTTCAGGCGTTCGCCAAACAGACCGGCAATGCGCTGTTGGCAGCGGACGAGGCCGACAAAGTGTTCACGTTTTTCATGCAGAAGAAATAGGCTGACCGCCATTGCCGAATGAGCGCCGCGCTTACCGCATTCTGGTGCTCGGCGGCTATGGACATTTCGGCGGACGTATCTGCACGGCGCTGGCGCACGATGCGACGCTGATTGTCGCGGGACGTGACGCCGCAAAAGCCGGGATTGCGGCGAGCGCACTGGGGCCTGCGCACGAAAGCGTCGCCCTCGATTACACCGCAGACGATCTCGCCGCGCGCCTGCGCGCGTTACACGCCGATGCGGTGATACACACCAGCGGCCCGTTCCAGCAGCAGGGTTATCATGTGGCGCGCGCGTGCGTGGCGGCCGGCGCGCACTATATTGATCTCGCCGATGGCCGCGCGTTTGTCGCGGGCATCGGCGAACTGCAAGCCGAGGCGCGAGCACAGAGCGTGCTGGTGACCAGCGGCGCCAGCACCTTGCCGGCATTGTCGTCCGCTGTGATCGATGAGCACGTGGGACATTTCGCGCGGCTCGACAGCATCGACATCAGCATCGCGCCCGGCCAGCTTGCGCCGCGCGGGCGCGCCACGCTGGAGGCGGTGTTGTCGTACTGCGGCAAACCATTCGAGGCATGGGAACAAGGCCGCTGGCAAACCGTGTACGGCTGGCAGGACCTGCATCGATTTCGCTATCCGGATTTTGGCGCACGCTGGCTGGCGCGCTGTGATGTGCCCGATCTGCAACTGTTGCCGCAGCGTTATGCGGGGGCAGGCGTGCAGCGCGTGCGCTTCGATGCGGGGCTTGAAGTCACGCTGGCGCAGGGCGTATTCGGGCTGCTGGCTGGCGCGGTGCGCTGTGGGCTGGTCAACGACGCCACACGCTTTGCGGGACTGATGCAACGGTGGGCCGGCTGCGTCGATTGGCTGGGCAGTGACACTGGCGGCATGCATGTGGGCTTGTGCGGCGCGGATCACGACGGGCGCACGGCGCGCATCGACTGGCATCTGGTGGCGCGACGCGGTCACGGGCCGGAGATACCCTGTGTGCCTGCGATTGTGATCGCGCGCAAGCTGGCGGCGGGCACGCTTACCACGCGCGGCGTCATGCCGTGCATGGGGTTGATGACGCTGGCGGATTTTGCAGAGGCGATTACCCAGGCGCAGCTCGATATTGCGTGGCGCACGGCTTTTTCATAAACCGCGGCGGCAGAGGCGAACCGGAGCCGGGCGTAATTTACGCGGGATGGCCGATCAATTGCCGGATCGACGATAGCACGCGTTTCAAACCGCGCCAGATTTTCGGCAGCAACCAGATCGCGAGCACGAAGAAAATAATGAGAAACACCAGCATCAGCAGCGGGAACGCAATCGCCATCCACACCGCGCCGATCGACAACGCGTCTTCGCTGAACGATGCCGTCCAGTTGCTGATGGGTTCGGGCGAGGTGTTGATCAGCGCGCGCGTGCTGGCCTTGGTAATGTGACTGCCGGCGGCCACCGCGCCGCCGAGTATGCCCGCGGCGATGCCCATGCTCGCGTCGCCGCCCGCGACCGCGGCGGCGGCCAACAGCGCGCCCGCCGGTATGCGGATGAAGGTGTGCGCGGCGTCCCACACCGAATCGAAGCCGGGAATTTTATCGGCGAGAAATTCCACCAGAAACATAAAGCCCGACGCGCCCATCACCCACGGATTACCGAGTGTCTGCAAATCAGCCGGCAGCGTGTAGATGCCGAACTGTTGCAACAGGCCGAGAAAAAACACCACGGCGTAGAGGCGCACGCCGCTGGCCCAGCCGAGTCCGGCGGCGGTCGCTAATGGGGCTAAAGAGGCAAGGGCTTCCATTTATGTTCTCCTCAAATACCTGAATACTCAACGTGCGCAGTCTAGCGCGGTGTACGCGTTCGGTGTGATCGCGGGTGTAGCATGCGGTTTAGCGGCATGGCGCCGAGGTGATCCGGGTGCTGGCCAGGTTTTATAAATACTGTTTAAAAACATAGTCTTATGATTAAACTCTATCAATTTCCACCGGCCTTCGGCCTGCCCAACATGAGCCCGTTTTGCATGAAGGTCGAAACCTACCTGCGCATGGCGGGCTTGCCGTACGAGTGTCCGCGCGGCGCGGATCTGCGCAAATCGCCCAAGGGCAAGATGCCGTATATCGACGACAATGGAAAGGTCGTCGCCGACTCGACCTTCATCATCGATTATCTGAAGGCCACCTACGGTGACACGCTCGATGCGCACTTGACCCAGGCGCAACGCGCGCTCGGTGTGGTGATCCAGCGCACCTTCGAGGAAAGCCTCTACTGGCCCGTGGTGCATTCGCGCTGGATCGACGACATAGGATTCGCCAAAGTGAACCAAGCGGTTTTCGGGCGCATGACATTTCCGCTGCGGCAGGTCATCCCGATCGTCGCGCGGCGCGGTCTGCGCAAGCAGTTGCACGCGCAAGGTACCGGGCGGCACACCCGCGACGAGATTTATGCCATCGGTTGCCGCGACATCACTGCGCTCGCGGATTTGCTGGGTGACCAGCCGTATTTTCTGGGTGACGAGCCGGCGTCGATAGACGCGACAGCCTACGCGTTTCTGGCGAATCTGCTGTGGGTGCCGATTGATCTGCCGATGCGCGCGCATGCCGCGACCTTTGCCAATCTCGAAGCCTATTGCCGGCGCATGAAGGCGCGTTATTTTTCGAGCACACCCGCGCGCGCATAAAGCGGCCGTATATGTTCACGCAACATCGGCATGCGATATAGCAGCCACGCCGCGCCGAGGGTGCAAATCACGCCGAAGATCGCCAGCGCGTACGGGGCGCCGATCCGGGATGCCAGCGCGCCTGCGGCGAGACAGCCCAGTGGATGGATGCCCATGAAGGCGATGATGTAATAGCTGGTAACGCGGCCGCGTTTTTCGGGGTCGCATACGGTCTGGATAATCGTGTTGCTGGTCATCGCCGTGGTGATTACGCCGAAACCCACCAGCACCATGCACGCCAGCGACAGCGCGAGATGATGCGACAAGGCAAATATCGTGAGCGCGACGCCCGCAATGCCGGGGCCGACGGCCGCCCAGCGCAGCAAGCCGCGGATCTGCGGACGCGCCGCGAGATACACCATGCCGATGATGCCGCCGAAGCCCGCCGCGCCGACCAGAAAGCCCAGCATCGACGCTCCGCCGGAAAAAATTTCCGCCGCGAAGATCGGCATCAGTGCCTGATACGGCGTGATGCAAAAACTCATCAGCGCCAGCATCGGCAGCATATAGCGTAGCGGCTTCAAGCCCCAGGTGTAGCGCGCGCCATCCACGATGCTCGCCCACGCCTTTTCGGCGGGCATCGCTTTCGCGAGCGGCGCAACGCCGATCATCAGCAGGCAACCGATCAGCCAGATCTTGGTGACCGCATTCAGCACAAAACAAAACGCCTCGCTGAAATACACCAGCAGCAAGCCGGCGATGGTGGGGCCGATCATGCGCCCGGCGTTTTGCATGCCGCCGCTGAAGGCAATGGCGCTGGGCAAATCGGATTTGGTTCCCACCAGCTCCGGTGTGTACGACGAGCGTGCCGGTGTTTCCAGCGCCTGCACGATGCCGAGCAGCATGGCGAGGGTGATCGCCGTCCACACGGTTACGCTGGGGCTGGCGTGATCCTGCGCGGTCCACGTCACGCCCGCGAGGATCAGCGACAGGATGATGGTTAGCACCTGCGTGACGATCAGGGACTTGCAGCGATCAAAACGGTCGGCCCAGATGCCGCCGAACGGCGACAGAAACAGAATCGCGATCTGCCCCGCAAAGCCGGTGATGCCGAGCAACAGCGCCGAACCACTCAAGCGATACACCAGCCAACTGATGGCAATTTGCTGCACCCAGGTGCCGATCAGCGACACCGATTGCCCGGTGAAATACAAGCGGTAATTCGCGTGGCGGAAAGCGCGCAGGGCGTGATGCACGTGAGTTTAGTGCAACGCGAGGCAGGTAAAATTATTGTTTAAAAACAAATACTTGCCGTATTTTTCGGCGCCAGTTAAGTGAGCTTTCCCAGTTGCCCGTCGATATCCCGCAGTGTCTCTTCAAACTTGGCGAGGCGTTCGCGTTCCTGAGCGATGACCGCGGGTGGCGCCCGGTCAACGAAGCTGGCGTTGGAAAGCTTGGCGTTGGATTTCGCCATCTCGCCGACGATCCGCGTGCGTTCTTTTTCAAGCCGCAATTTTTCCGCCGCCTTGTCGATTTCGACTTTCAGCATCAGCCTGAACGCGCCGACGATAGAGACTGGCGCGTCGGCTTGCGGCAGCACGTCGACGATCTGCACGTCGGTGAGGCGCGAAAGCGCCGCCATGTACGGCGCGTACGCGGTGAGCTGCGCCGCATCCCCTTGCGCGATCAACGGCACTTTCTGCCCCGGCTTCAAATTCATTTCGCTGCGCAGCGTGCGGCAGGCGTTGATGAGTTGTTTTAGGGTATCGATGTCGCGCTCGGCGGCCTCATCGATACGCAAGGCGTCGGATTGCGGATAGGTTTGCACCATGATCGATGCACCGCTTTTGCCCGCCAGCGGGGCCACGATTTGCCACAGTTCTTCCGTGATAAACGGCATCACCGGATGCGCGAGACGCAATATCGATTCCAGCACGCGCACCAGCGTGCGGCGCGTGGCACGCTGCTGGTTTTCAGTGCCATTCTGCATTTGTACTTTGGCCAGCTCGACGTACCAGTCGCAATATTCGTCCCACACCAGCTCATACAGCGCGCGCGCGAGATTGTCGAAGCGGTATTCGCCGAACGCCTTCGCCACCTCGGCTTCCGCGCGTTGCAGGCGGCTGATGATCCATTTGTCGGCGGTGGAAAATTCCAGCGCGACCGCATTGTTGTTGCCCGCGTCGAGCCCCACATCCTTGCCGTCGCAGTTCATCAACACAAATCGCGTGGCGTTCCACAGTTTGTTGCAGAAATTGCGATAGCCGTCGCAGCGTTGCAGATCGAATTTGATGTCGCGACCGGGCGAGGCCAAACTTGCAAACGTAAATCGCAACGCATCGGTGCCGAAGGCGGCGATGCCGTCGGGGAAATGCTTTTTGGTTGTCGCAGTGATTTTTTCGGCTTGCCGCGGGTCCATCAGGTTGGCGGTGCGCTTGGCGATCAGCGCGTCGAGCGTGATGCCGTCCACGATGTCCAGCGGATCGAGCACATTGCCTTTGGACTTCGACATCTTCTGCCCTTCCGCGTCGCGGATCAGGCCATGCACATACACTTCGTGAAACGGCACTTTGTCGGTGAAGTGCAGGGTCATCATCACCATGCGCGCGACCCAGAAAAAGATGATGTCGAAGCCGGTGACCAGTACCGACGACGGCAGATAACGATCCAGCGCGGGATTGGATTTCGCCGGATACTCCGCCGTCCAATCGAGCGTGGAAAACGGCCACAGCGCCGACGAGTACCAGGTGTCGAGCACGTCTTCGTCCTGCCGCAGCGACACCGGCGCGACTTTTTCACCGGCTTCCAGGCGTTCGGGCAGGCGCTCGTCGTACAACGCCAGCGCTTCGTCGTGGCTGCGCGCGACGTAGACATTGCCTTCGGCGTCATACCACGCGGGGATGCGATGGCCCCACCACAGTTGGCGCGAGATGCACCAGTCCTGAATGTTGACCAGCCACTGGTTGTAGGTGTTGGTCCAGTTCTCCGGCACAAACTTGAGTTGACCGAGCGCCACGGCGTCGAGTCCGCGTTGCGCCAGCGATTCCATTTTCATGAACCACTGGTCGGTGAGCATGGGCTCGACAATGGCGTCGGTGCGACCGCAGCGCGGCACCATCAGCTTGTGCGGTTTGGTTTCGGCGAGCAAGCCCTGCGCTTCGAGATCGGCGAGCACGCGCTTGCGTGCCTCGAAACGATCCAGACCGCGATAGGCGGCCGGCGCGTTGTCGTTGATTTTTGCGTCCAGCGTGAGAATGCTGATCGGTTCGAGCTTGTGCCGCACGCCAACCTGATAGTCGTTGAAGTCGTGCGCCGGCGTAATTTTCACGCAGCCGGTGCCGAACGCGGCATCGACGTAGTCATCGGCGATCACCGGAATCTTGCGGCCGGTCAGCGGCAGCACCACCTGCGTGCCGATCAGTGCGGCGTAGCGCGGGTCTTCGGGATTGACCGCGACCGCGACGTCGCCGAGCATGGTTTCCGGACGCGTGGTGGCCACCACCAGAAAACCTTCGCCCGAAGCGAGCGGATAGCGGATGTGCCACAGCTTGCCGTCTTCTTCAGCCGATTCGACTTCGAGATCGGACACTGCGGTTTGCAGCACCGGATCCCAGTTCACCAGCCGTTTGCCGCGATAGATCAGGCCCTGCTGGTGCATGCGCACAAAGGTTTCGGTGACGGTGCGCGACAGGCCCTCGTCCATGGTAAAGCGCTCGCGCTCCCAATCGCACGAGCTGCCAAGGCGGCGCATCTGGCGCGTGATGGTGGAGCCGGATTCTTCTTTCCATTGCCACACGCGTTCAATGAATTTGTCACGGCCGAGGTCGTGGCGCGACACTTTTTGCGCGTCGAGCTGGCGTTCCACCACGATCTGCGTGGCGATGCCTGCGTGGTCGGTGCCGGGCTGCCACAGCGTGTTGTTGCCGCGCATGCGGTGATACCGCGTCAGCGCATCCATCAGCGTGTGTTGAAAGGCGTGGCCCATGTGCAGCGTGCCGGTGACGTTCGGCGGCGGCAGCAGGATGCAGTAATTCTCGTTCGGCGCTTTTTTTGTCACATCGGCGCCGGCCTTGAAGTAGCCGTTTTTTTCCCATTCGGGATACCAGCGTGCTTCGATAGCCGCCGGTTCAAAGCTCTTGGCGAGTTCCATGGTTTTTCTTGAATCGCTTGAAAGGGGTGATGCGGGGCTAGAGAACGCTTGAGGCGGAGCACAAGGGAGCACTTGAAGCGGAGCACAAGGGAACACTTGAAGCGGAGCAGAGGGCGGGATTATACCGGAGGGTGCGCTGGCGTCCGGCGCCGGACGCAGCGATTGCAGATGCGCGCGCAGCGATTCTTCGACGGAGCTGCGCACCATGGCGCCGATGTTGGCTTTCAAGTCGTCGGTGATGCGCGCCAGCGCCTGATCCAGCGCAGAACCGATTTCCGGCAGCACCTGTTTTTGCACCACGCTGGTGATGCGCTCATCGACTTGCGACATCACGCGCAAATACGCGGCATGTTCGAGATTCTGGTTTTGCACGCGCGAAATCACTTCGGTGCTGTCGGACGTGGCCGTCTCGGCCGCTTCCGGAAGTGCTTCTACCGGCGGCGCATCCGCTTCAATCACCGGGTTCATGGCCACGGGCTTCATGGGCTTGAACAGCACCACATCGGTGAGTTCGGGCACGTCGTCGTCTTCCACGTCCGCGTAGCCCGCCGCTGGCGGAACGGGGATATCGGGCACGTCGGGAACGGCGGAAACGTCGGGAACAACCGTGACGGGATCGGCGGACGCCGTAGCGGGTCTGCGATGCCGCGCCAGCAGCGCGTCGGCGCGTGCGAGGATTTCGCTGCTATGGTCGTCGTCGTCCTGCGTCGGCTCCTGCGCCATTGATCGTCCGGCTACGATTTACGCTTCGGTTTTCGACAGATCGTGGCTGCGGATGTCATAGCCGCGGTCGCGATAAAACTTGAAACGGTCGCGTGCGCTGGCTCGATCAGTATCGTCCGTGCTGACGATTTCGATCAGGCGCTGAAAGCGGCTGAACATCGGCGGCCACTGGTCGCGCAGGTTCAGCAGCACTTCGTCGTGCGGCGGCTCGCCATCGTCGTGCGCAATGGTGATGGGTGTGCGCGCCGCCAGTTCGTGCGTGGCCTGGCAGTGCGGAATAAACCCGGTGGACGATGCGGTCCACAGCATGCGATCCATTTTCTGCGCGGCTTCGGCGTCGGGACACAACACCGCCACACGCAATCCGCGCGCATAGGCTTTGGCGGCGAGCCGGCACGCGGTGTGCCACTTGTCGCCGACGTGGGTATAGAAATCGATCTGCGTCATGCGTGCCGAATCGTTATAAGGAATTGTTTTTAAACAATTATTTTTCGTCTGCGCGATGGATGAGATATTGCGTTAACAAGGGTACGGGGCGGCCGGTCGAGCCTTTTTCCTTGCCCGATTTCCATGCGGTGCCGGCGACATCCAGGTGCGCCCATTTGAATTTTTTGGTGAAACGCGACAGGTAACACGCCGCGGTCACCGCGCCTGCCGGCCGTCCGCCGATATTCGCGAAGTCGGCGAAGTTGCTCTTGAGTTGTTCCTGATACTCGTCATGCAGCGGCATGTGCCAGGCACGATCATGCGACGCTTCGCCGGCCGCGAGGACTTCTTGTGCGAGGGCATCGTCGTTGGCGAAAACGCCGCTGACCACATGGCCGAGCGCGATCACGCAGGCGCCGGTGAGGGTGGCGATGTCGATCACCGCCACCGGATCAAAACGCTCGGCGTAGGTCAGCGCATCGCACAGAATCAAGCGGCCTTCGGCATCCGTGTTGAGGATTTCAACGGTTTGGCCGGACATGCTGGTGACGATATCGCCGGGCTTGGTGGCACGGCTACCGGGCATGTTTTCGGTGGCGGGGATAATGCCGACCACGTTAATCGGCAAACGCATTTCGCCCACGGCCTTCAAGGTGCCCAGCACGCTGCCCGCGCCGCTCATGTCGAATTTCATTTCATCCATTTCGCCGGCGGGTTTGAGCGAGGTGCCGCCGGTATCGAAGGTGACGCCTTTGCCCACCAGCACCACCGGCTTCTGGTTTTTGGGGCCGCCCCGGTATTCGAGCACGATCAGTTTCGGCGGTTCGGCGCTGCCGCGCGCCACCGAGAGCAAGGTGCCCATGCCGAGTTTTTTCATCTCGGCCGTGTTGAGAATTTGCACGGTCATGCCTGCCGTGCGAAAGTGCTTGGCCAGCTCTTTTGCCTGATTCGCGAGATACGTGGGGGTGCATACATTGCCGGGCAGATTGCCGAGGTCTTTTGCGAAACTCATGCCGTTGCCCAGCGCCATGCCCTGCGCGAGGCCCTTTTCCGCAGCGCCGCGTTCGCTCGCGGCGGCATAGGCGAAGGACAGCCGCTGGAGTGCAGATGCGGGCGTCTCGGGTTTGCTTTTCATATGATCGAAGCGATAAAACGCTTCGATGGCCAGCGCGGCAGCTTGCGTCACGCGCCAGGTGACATTACCTCCGTTGTGCTTGCCCGCCGCGAGCGCGGTCAGGTGAATTTCCGCTTCCTTGGCCCCGGTGGACTTGACGGCGCGAAGTGCGGCTTGCAATGCGCCGCGAAAAGCCTTCGCGTCGAATGACTTCTCCGGGCCGAGTCCCACCAGCAGCACGCGTTCACAGGCAAGCTGTGGCATGCGCTGTAGCAACAGCGTGGTGCCCGCGCGGCCATCCATGTCGCCGCTTTGGACGATTTTGGAGAGCGCGCCCTTCGCCGCTTTGTCCAATGCCGCAGCGGGGGCCGACAAGGTGCGCGATTCGAACACGCCCACGACGACGCAAGCGGACTTTGACGAACCCGGCGTACTCAGTTTTGTGCTAAATTCCACGATGAAATACTCCTGTAAATCCTGTGGCTCGTGTGACTTTTTCCTGCGCGGAAAACCGATGATAGAGCGTTGATTATCGATGGTTTCTCCGCGAAAAGCAAAGTCAAACCCGCGCTGGAACCCTGCTGGAACACGCTTGCGCCCTCACATAATATTGCCCGGATGATATTCCACAAGACCCTGCTGCGCGAGCTCACGAGCACTGCGTTCGCAACGTTTCTCGTGCTGCTGGGTATCGTGCTCACCACGCAATTGGTGCGGCTTCTGGGGCAGGCCGCCAGCGGCATGATTACCTCCACCAGCGTGATCGCGCTGCTGGGCTTTACCGCGCTCAGCTACCTGCCGACGCTGCTGTCGTTGACGTTGTTCATCGCCGTGTTGATGACGCTGAGCCGCGCTTATCGCGATTCTGAAATGGTGGTGTGGTTTGCCTGTGGCATGAGTCTCACGCGCTGGGTGAGGCCGGTTTTGATGTTTGCGTTGCCGCTGGCGCTCACCATCGCCGCGCTGGCGTTGGCGTTGTCGCCCTGGGCGTCGGGCCGCGCCGAGGATTATCGCAAGATCATGGACAGCCGCGATGATGCCTCCACCGTTTCGCCGGGTGTGTTTCGCGAATCGCGCCAGTCCGAGCGAGTGTATTTCGTGGAAGAAGTGACCGGCGCCGACAATCTGGTTGCCAACGTGTTTATCAGTTCCACGCAGAACGGCAAACAGGGTGTGATGGTGGCCAAACGGGGCTTTCAGGAAACGCATGCCAATGGCGACCGTTTCCTGGTGATGCTCAACGGCTATCGCTATGAAGGCGAGCCTGGCAATGCGGATTTCAAGCTCTACGAATTCGAGCGCTACGCCGTGCGCACGGAAACGCGCGAGGCGCTGCGTGCGCCGAGCACCAAAACGGCTTCCACTCGGGAATTGCTGGATCAGCCCGAGCCGAAAAATCTGGGTGAGCTGTCGTGGCGCATCGGCCTGCCTATCAGCGCGTTTCTGCTGTCGCTGCTGGCGATTCCCTTGGCGTTCGTCAATCCGCGTGCGGGCCGCTCGGTCAATCTGGTGATTGCGCTGCTGGTGTATATGGCCTACAGCAATATGCTGTCGGTGATGCAGGTCACGATCGCGCAGTCGCGCGTGAGTCTCGTGCCGGGACTGCTGGCGGTGCATGCGGTGATGCTGATCCTGATGGTGTTGATGTTCTACCGCAGACTCAGCGTGTTTTCCTTGTACCGGTTGTTTCGATGAAAACGCTGCGCCACTACCTCGCGCGCGAGATCATGCTGGCGACCGCACTGGTGATGCTGGCGCTGCTGATGTTGTTCGCTTTCTTTGATCTGGTGGAAGAGATCAAGGACCTCGGGCTCGGTACGTATCAGATGCGGCATATCGTCAGGCATGTGGTGTTGTCGATTCCCACGCATATGTACGAGTTGTTCCCCATCGCGGCACTGATCGGCACCCTCTTTGCGCTGGCGCAGTTAGTGGCGAGTTCGGAATACACGGTGATGCGTACTGCGGGCGTGTCGGTGACGCGCATGGTGCTGTCGCTGATGAGCGTCGGGTTGTTGTTCGCGATCGTGACCTTTGTGTTCGGCGAGTATATCGGCCCGGCGGCCGACCAGGCGGCGCAACGGTTTCGCTCGCGCGCGATCACCGGCATCGTGGCGCAGGAGTTTCGCTCCGGCTTGTGGATGAAAGACGATTCCAGTTTTATCAATGTGCTGGAGGTCACCGCCGATGGCAATCTGAAAGGCGTGCGCATCTACGAATTTGACCAAAACGCCAAATTACGCATGGTCAGTTTCGCCCAAAGCGGCACGTATCAAGGCGACCGGCGCTGGCTGCTCAAGGACATTGCGCAAACCACGTTCACCGATGTGCGTACTGCTACCAACAAGGTGGCGTCGGCAAGCTGGCAGTCGGTGCTGGAGCCCAGTCTGCTGAATGTGCTGCTGGTCAAGCCGGAAAAAATGTCGGCGGCGAGTCTGTATTCGTATGCCCAGCATTTGCGCGAAAACCGGCAGAAGACCTTGCGCTATGAGATTGCCATGTGGTCCAAGGCGGCGTATCCCATTGCGGTGCTGACCATGATGATACTGGCGCTGCCGTTTGCGTATTCGCAGCGACGCCAGGGCGGCGTGGGCGCCAAAATCTTCACGGGCATCATGCTCGGCCTGGCGTTCTACTTTTTAGGCAAGCTTTCCGCGCACCTGGGTCTGATCAACGAATGGCTGCCGGCGGTGAGTGCATTGGCGCCGACGGCGGTGTTCCTGTGCGTCGCGCTGACCATGTTGTGGTGGCAGGAGCGGCGCTAACGATTGGATGGCGTGGCGGTGGGCGAGTTGCCTGGGGTGTCGATGATCCGCGTGCCGGCCAGCCGGTCATGCAGAAATTGCCGGTCGCGATCGAGCAGTGCCCACACAAAGCCCAGCCCCAGTGCGAAGGTGCTGACGAGTGCGAGCGCGTATCGCGCGGTGGCGCGTGCCGGCGTGAGCGGTGATCCGTCATTCGTTACCACGCGCAGGCGCCAGGTTTTCATCGGCAGGGTTTGTCCCGCGCCGACCCACTGCCAGACGTAATACACGCCGCACACACTGACCAGCCACAGTTGCAAGGCGCTGCGGGCGAGAGCGGGATCCCACGGACGTGAGAGCATGACAACCGGCAGTGCGGCCGCGAGCAACATCGCGGCGAGTACCAGTGATTCGTAGATGAGGCTGAGGAGCCGCCGCTTGATGCTGGCAGCGGGAGGGCTGGGTGCTGCCGTCACTTGCCCGATGCGTCGGGCGCGGCCGACTCTGGCGTGGTCGATGTGGCGTCAGGTGCGGCGTCAGAGCGCTGAGAATCCGATTTCGACTGTTGACGCTGACGCAATTTCTGACTGACCTCGTGCTGCTGCGGCGGTGGCAGGTTTTTCAGCGCTTTGTAATTGTCGCGCGCGAGGCGGCGTTCTTCCTGCGACAGTTTCGCCCACGCCTGCATGCGGGTTCGCAGACGCTCCTGCGCATCCGGCTTCATTTTCGGATAACGATTGGCGATGGTGACCCACTTCTTGCGGCGCGTCGTATCGAGGTTGTCCCAATCCGCCGCCAGCGGGCCGAGCACGTGCTGCTGCTGCGGCGAAAGTTCCGTCCACAGCGGCCGCGCGGGCTTGGCGGCTTCGGATTTTTTCTGATTCTGCTGCTGCGCTTCCGCCCCTGTTGCAACACAGGCGACGCAAACTACGCACAGCGAGAAGATCAGTGCGAGGGGCGCTTTAACCACGAATCAATGCTCCGGTCGAGATAGGCGTTGATCGGCAATTCACTGGTGAGCAGGCCTTCATCGATATCCGCGATTTCACTGCCTTGGGTGCTGAACGATTGCCAGGCTACCGCGCCCGCCAGCGACACCAGCAACGTCAGCAATATCGCCAGAGCACGAAGGTTGTGACTGAACGGCTCGGCCATGCGCGCGGCACCCTGCGTGGCCCACTCGGGTGCCCAGGAACGCACGGGTTCTTCGTTGAAGTGAGCAAGGGCTTGCTTGCGGATATCGAGTAATTTGGCAGCCGTACGGGGGTCCAATTGCTGCGTGCCTTGGTTCAGCAGCATTGCAATTTTCTCTGCCAATTCATGGTCTTGTTGTGTGTTGTTCATAGCGTAATTCCCAGTTTCTTCAGTGCATCAGCGAGCGTATGGGTGGCTCTGGAGCAGTGCGTTTTCACGCTTCCCTCGGAGCACCCCATTGCTTTTGCCGCTTCCGCGACGTCCATTTCCTCCCAGTAACGCAGGACGAACGCCTCACGTTGACGGGGGGGGAGTTTTTGTAGGCATTTTTCAATAAATTCAAGCGTTTGCGCACGCTCCAATTGTTTCAGGGGGGGCGCGGCGTAGGGCGACTCATTTTCCACATCGAGCGTGTCCAATGGATCATAGTCGTCGTCGGAATCACCGCCGACCAGCGACGAAATGGGCGTGGTCCACGTCGAGCGCACTTTTTGCCGGCGATAGAAATCGCGGATGGTGTTTTGCAGGATGCGCTGAAACAGCAGTGGCAATTCCGCGCTCGGACGGCCCGCATATTTTTCCGACAGTTTCAGCATGGAATCCTGAACGATGTCCAATGCGACATGTTCATCCCGTACCGCAAACATCGCCTGCTTGTAAGCCCGTCGCTCCACCTCCGCGAGGAAGTCCGCCAGTTCTTTGTATGTAGCCAGTTCGGTCGCCTCTTTTATCTTTTGCGTTCCCGCAATGTGGAGCAATGCCGCCGGACCGCGCCATCGCGAGCAGACCGTTCGGGCGCATCTTAGCAAATCACCCCGGCTGCGCAAGTGAGCCGGTCACGCGCGGCGATAAGCGCGGCTATCATGCTGTTTACAATACAGTTTTACTTGACCGAAAGCGCCGTAAACGGTAAGGTTGCAGGTTCCCGCACGTCCTGCCCGAGTCTTGCCTGATTTTCGGGTTTCTTTAAGGTTTATTTAAGGTTAAGGTTTTATTGGCCATGCAATTGACTGGTGCAGAAATTGTTGTGCGCTGTCTTCAGGAAGAAGGGGTCGAACATGTGTTCGGCTATCCCGGCGGCGCCGTGTTATTCATTTACGACGAGTTGTTCAAGCAGGACAAGGTCAAGCACATCCTCGTCCGCCACGAGCAGGGGGCGTTGCATGCCGCTGACGGCTACGCGCGTTCGACCCAAAAGGTGGGTGTGGCGTTAGTGACCTCAGGTCCGGGCGTGACCAATGCCGTGACCGGCATCGCGACGGCCTACACCGATTCGATTCCGCTGGTGGTGATCACCGGCCAGGTGCCGACCTACGCCATCGGTGAAGATGCCTTTCAGGAGTGCGACACCGTCGGCATTACGCGCCCGTGCGTCAAGCACAACTTTTTGGTGCGCAATGTCGAAGATATCGCCGTCACCATCAAGAAAGCATTCTACATTGCTTCGACGGGCCGGCCCGGTCCGGTGGTGGTGGATATCCCCAAGGACGTCACGGCGGCCAAGACGGAGTTTTCCTATCCGGCCACGGTCAGCATGCGTTCGTATAACCCCGTGATCAAGGGGCATCCAGGGCAGATCAAAAAAGCCATCCAGTTGTTGGCGGCGGCCAAGCGTCCGATGATTTACACCGGTGGCGGTGTGATACTCGGCAATGCGTCGGCTGAATTGGCGCAGCTCGTGAAAACGCTGGGCTTCCCCTGCACCAACACGCTGATGGGCCTCGGCGGCTATCCCGCGACCGACAAGCAGTTTGTCGGCATGCTCGGCATGCACGGCACCTATGAAGCCAATCTCGCGATGCAGAATTGCGATGTGCTGTTCGCCATCGGCGCGCGCTTCGATGACCGTGTGATCGGCAACCCCAAGCACTTTTTCGACCCCAAGCGCACCATCATTCATATCGACGTCGATCCGTCGTCGATTTCCAAGCGCGTGAAAGTGGACGTGCCCATCGTCGGCGACGTGCGCGACGTGCTGAAAGAATTCAACAAGCAGCTCGATGCCGGCAAGACGCACATGGATGCCCCCGCGCTTAAAAGCTGGTGGGCGCAGATCGAAGAATGGCGCGGCCGCGATTGCCTAAAGTATGACCGCGCCAGTGCCATCATCAAGCCGCAGTACGTGGTGCAGAAGCTCTACGAAATCACCAAGGGCGAGGCACTAGTCACCTCGGACGTTGGCCAGCATCAGATGTGGGCGGCGCAGTTTTACAAATTCAACAAGCCGCGCCGCTGGATCAACTCGGGCGGTCTGGGCACCATGGGTTTCGGCCTGCCTGCGGCGATGGGTGCGCAGATGGCGAATCCGAAAGCCACGGTGGCGTGCGTGACCGGCGAGGCGTCGATCCAGATGTGCATCCAGGAGCTGTCGACCTGCAAGCAGTACAAGCTGCCGATCAAGGTGGTAATGCTGAATAACCGCTACATGGGCATGGTGCGGCAGTGGCAGGAGTTTTTCCACGGTAACCGCTACGCGGAATCGTACATGAACGCGCTGCCGGATTTCGTCAAGCTCGCCGAGTCCTACGGCCACGTCGGCATTCGCGTCGACAAACCGGCGGACGTGGAGCCGGCATTGAAAGAAGCGTTCGCGCGCAAGAAGGATCTGGTGTTCATGGATTTTCAGACGGATCAGACCGAGAACGTGTACCCGATGGTGCCCGGCGGCAAGGGGCTGTCGGAAATGATTTTGGTGTAACCATGAGACATATCGTATCGGTATTACTGGAAAACGAAGCGGGCGCGCTCTCAAGGGTGGCGGGGTTGTTTTCCGCACGCGGCTACAACATTGAGTCGTTGACGGTAGCGCCCACCGAGGATGCCACGCTGTCGCGCATGACCATCGTCACCAGCGGCTCGGATGAAGTGCTGGAGCAAATCACCAAGCAGCTCAACAAATTGGTCGATGTGGTCAAGGTGGTTGATCTGTCGGAAGGCGAGCACATCGAGCGCGAACTGATGCTGGTCAAGCTGCGCGCCGTCGGCAAGGATCGTGAAGAAATGAAGCGCATGGCGGATATTTTCCGCGGCCGCATCATCGATGTCACCGACAAGGACTACACCGTTGAACTCACTGGCACCTGCGCCAAGCTTGACGCGTTTCTGAAGGCCATCGACAGCTCCGCCATACTCGAAACTGTGCGCACCGGGGCATCCGGCATTGGCCGTGGCGACAGAGTTTTAAAAGCATAATAAAAACAATTAGTTGCGGCAATTAGTGGCGGGGCGACGCAAGCGCAGACCTCGCGTTTTACGATTCCAACGAAGGGAACACCATGAAAGTTTATTACGATAAAGACGCTGATCTTTCACTGATCAAAGGCAAAAAAGTAACCATCATTGGCTACGGTTCGCAAGGCCACGCGCACGCGCTGAACCTTAAAGAATCCGGCGGAAAAGTCACTGTCGGTTTGCGCAAAGATGGCGCGTCCTGGGACAAGGCGCGCAAAGCGGGCTTGTCCGTGAAAGATGTAGGCGAGGCCGTCAAAGGTGCCGATTTTGTCATGATGCTGATGCCGGACGAGCACATCGCCAAGGTGTATCGCGAAGATGTCGCGCCGAATATCAAAAAGGGCGGCACGCTGGCGTTCGCGCACGGCTTTAACATTCATTACGGTCAAGTCATGCCGCGTGAAGACCTCGACGTGGTGATGGTGGCGCCAAAAGCGCCGGGCCATACCGTGCGTGGCACCTACTCGCAGGGCGGCGGCGTGCCGATGCTGATCGCGATACACCAGAACAAAACCAAGAAAGCGCGCGATATGGCGATGTCGTACGCGGCGGCGATTGGCGGCGGCAAGGCCGGCATTATCGAAACCACGTTTAAAGAAGAAACCGAAACCGATCTGTTCGGCGAACAAGCCGTGCTGTGTGGCGGTTGCACCGCGCTGGTTCAGGCGGGTTTCGAAACGCTGGTCGAGGCCGGCTACGCGCCGGAGATGGCGTACTTCGAGTGCCTGCACGAACTGAAGCTGATCGTCGATCTGATGTACGAAGGCGGCATTGCCAACATGCGTTATTCGATATCGAATAACGCCGAGTACGGCGACTTTACTCGCGGCCCGCGTATCGTGACCGAAGAAACCAAAAACGAAATGCGCAAGATCCTCAAGGAAATCCAGACCGGCGCCTACGCGCAGGAATTCCTGCTCGAGAATCAAACAGGCGCCACCAAGCTGAATGCCATGCGCCGCATCGGCAAGCAGCACGAAATCGAAGTGGTCGGCGCCAAGCTGCGCGACATGATGCCTTGGATCAAGCGCAATCGATTGGTGGATCAGTCGAAGAACTAGGGAGGCGTGAACGGGTGAATAAGTGAGCGGGTAAGCACCCCAAAGCAGGTATACTCGTTCACATATTCACTGGTTGACTCGTTCACTGATGACCTACCCTCACCCCATCATCGCCCGCGAAGGTTGGCCGTTTATCGCGCTGGCGCTGGTGGTGGCCATTGCCGTGCATGCCTACGCGGGATGGGCTGCCGCGTTATTCCCCTGGATCGTGCTGGTATTCATGATTCAGTTTTTCCGCGATCCGCCGCGCGAGATTCCGGCCGATCTTTCTGCGGTGATTTCGCCTGCCGACGGGCGCGTGGTTTCCATCGAACGCGCGCGCGACCCGTATCTCGAGCGTGACGCGCTGAAAATCAGCGTGTTCATGAACGTGTTCAATGCCCACTCCAACCGCAGCCCGGTGGATGGCGAAGTTAAAAAAACCTGGTATTTCCCCGGCAGTTTTCTCAATGCGGCGCTGGCCAAGGCGTCGCTGGAAAACGAGCGCGCGGTGCTGTGGATCAAAACCGCTCAAGGGGCGGATGTGACCTGCGTGCAGGTTGCGGGACTCGTTGCGCGCCGCATCCTGTGTTACGCCAAGGCAGGTCAAATATTGACACGCGGGCAGCGCTTTGGTTTTATCCGCTTTGGGTCACGGGTCGATTTGTATTTGCCTTTGGACGCCACGCCACGTGCGGTGGTGGGCGACAAGGTTTACGCCACGGAGTCGGTGCTGGCAGTGTTGCCAGCGACACCATGAGTTACGACGACAAAAACAGCAAGCAATTCATCAAATCACGCTTCGCCCGCCGCGGCATTTACTGGCTGCCGAATATGTTTACGCTGGCGGCGCTGTTCTCCGGCTTCTACGCCATTGTGCAGGCGATGAACGAGCGCTTTGAAATGGCCGCTATCGGCATCTTCGCGGCGATGGTGCTCGACGGACTGGACGGGCGCGTCGCGCGCATGACACGCACGCAAAGCGATTTTGGCGCCGAACTCGATAGCTTGTCGGACATGGTGTCGTTCGGTGTCGCGCCGGCGTTGGTGATGTACACGTGGGCGCTACGGGACTTCGCGTTTTCTCAAGCCGTGCCGGTGCTGGGGCCGTGGCTGTCCACCCGGCTCGGCTGGATCGCCGCGTTTATTTATTGCGCGTGTGCGGCGTTAAGGCTGGCGCGCTTTAACACTAATATCGATGTCATCGATAAGCGCTATTTTCAGGGCTTGCCGAGCCCGGCTGCGGCCTGTGTGCTGGCGGGGCTGGTGTGGGCGGTGAACGAATGGCAGATCAAGGGCGTGGACGTGAAATGGCTGGCGTGGGGCCTGACGGTATTCACCGGCCTCACTATGGTGACCAACGTCAAATTCTACAGCGGCAAGGATATCAACCTGCGCAAGAGCGTGCCGTTTTCGGCGCTGGTCGGCATCGCCATGGGCGTCGGCGCGTTGTTCATCTTCGCCAGCACGCTGCCGGAAATGCTGTTCGCGGTGTTTCTAATCTACCTGCTGTCCGGCTACGTGTTGTGGGGCTGGGAAAAGCTGAAAAAGTCCCCGGCATCGCCACCTGCTCAGAGCTGACTGGGCTGACTTGCGCGATTGCGGAAAAGTCTTTATATTTCCCGATATGAGTTATTCGACACAGGCCATTGCGGCACATGCCTTTCGGGCAAGCGCGCTGCTTTCACTGTCCAGCCCCCTGCTGGCCGGCCTGCTGCTGCGCGCAAGCGCAAACTAAACTTATCCCACATTGGCAGTACCCCGGGCTGGCGCCCAGCGCCAGATATTGAATATTTTCGCCTCGGCGCCTAGCGAACGAAGCGAGTGAAAGCAGCAACGGAGAACATCATGGCCAAAGAAAAACTCATCATATTCGATACCACCATGCGCGACGGCGAACAAAGTCCCGGCGCATCGATGTCAAAAGAAGAAAAGTTACGCATCGCGCGCCAACTGGAGCGCATGCGCGTCGACGTGATCGAAGCGGGGTTTCCTGCTGCCAGCGACGGCGACTTTGAATCGGTGCAGGCGGTGGCGCGCATCATCAAGGACAGCACCATTTGCGGGCTGGCGCGCGCCAACGAGAAAGACGTGCGCCGCTGTGGCGACGCCGTGCGCGTAGCGGCGCGGCCGCGGCTGCACACCTTTATTGCCACCTCGCCGATCCACATGGAAAAAAAGCTGCGCATGGAGCCGACGCAGGTGGTCGATCAGGCAGTGCGCGCGATCCGCTGGGCGAGCGAGTACACCAACGACATCGAGTTTTCGCCGGAAGACGCGGGCCGTTCGGATATTGATTTTCTGTGCCGCATTATCGAGCAGGCGATCAAGGCCGGCGCCACCACCATCAACGTGCCTGACACCGTCGGCTACACGCTGCCGGAACAGTTTGGCGGCTTAATCAAGACGTTGCGCGAACGCATACCCAATTCCGACAAGGCGGTGTGGTCGGTACATTGCCACAATGACCTCGGCTTGGCGGTGGCCAACTCACTGGCGGCGGTGATGCACGGCGCGCGCCAGGTGGAATGCACCATCAATGGTCTGGGCGAGCGCGCAGGCAATGCCTCGCTGGAAGAAATCGTCATGGCGGTGCGCACGCGGCAGGATATTTTTACCTGTGATACCGGCATTGATGCCACGCAAATCGTACCGGCTTCCAAGCTGGTGTCGGGCATTACCGGCTATCCGGTGCAGCCCAACAAGGCGGTGGTGGGCGCCAATGCCTTCGCGCACGAATCGGGCATCCATCAGGACGGCGTGCTGAAGCATCGCGAAACCTATGAAATCATGAGCGCGGAGTCGGTGGGTTGGACCACCAACCGGCTGACGCTGGGCAAGCTCTCCGGTCGCAACGCGTTCAAATCGCGCTTGCACGAAATCGGCATCGATCTTGAATCCGAAGAGTTGCTCAACGCCGCGTTCAAACGATTCAAGGATTTGGCTGATAAGAAGCGCGAGATTTTGGACGAAGACCTGCAGGCGTTGATTACCGAAGAAGAAATCGAGCAGGTCGAAAATCAGCACTGGCGGCTGGTGTCGCTGACTGCACATTCCGAGACCGGCGAGATGCCCTACGCGAAGCTCGTGGTGGCCGAGGATGGCAAGGAACGCAAATGCGAATCGCAGGGCAGCGGCCCGGTGGATGCGGCGTTCAAGGCGCTGGAATCGATTGCCCACAGCGGCGCATCGCTGCTGCTGTATTCGGTGAACAACATTACCAGCGGCACTGATTCACAGGGCGAGGTGACGGTGCGGCTGTCCAAAGAAGGACGCATTGTTAACGGTCAGGGCGCGGATACCGATATCGTGGTGGCCTCCGCCAAGGCCTATATCAATGCCCTGAACAAGCTGCAATCGAAGCCTCAGCGGGTCAATCCGCAGGGAATGTAAGTATCTGTTTTTAAAGTAATTTATTTGGGCTGGCGTAGATTGCGCACATAAAGAATCGCGCTGACAAAGAGTATCACCGTCAGCGCGATTTCCACGCTGGCGAGCTGCGCGGACAATCCTTTGTCGGTGTACGTGCGCACCACCCCTTCGACAAAGTAAGCGATGATGAACAGCGTCATCCAGCGATGCGTGTAAATCTTGCCGCGCAAAATGCCGAACAGCGGTATCAGCAACGGCAACACTTTCACAACCAGCCATGAGCCGCCGGCACGCTGCGGTGCGAGCCACAGTTCCCATGCCACGCACAGCGCAATCAACGCGATGAGACTAGTGCTGGTGATGACATTCAGCACGACCGGCGCGCGCGGACTTGAGAGCCCCATCACGGCCGCGCCAATTTCAAGGCCGTGAGCGCCAGCCGTTTGCCCAGTGCGATACACAGCTTGCGTTCGTGCTCGCTGATGGGTTGATCGCTGGAGACGCCGGCGACGTGGCTGGCGCCGTATGGTGTACCGCCGCTCGCGGTGTTGAGCAAGTCGGGCTCGGTATAGGGTAAACCCACGATCAGCATGCCGTGATGCAGCAGCGGCAGCAGCATTGAGGTCAGCGTGGTTTCCTGCCCGCCGTGCATCGATGAACTCGCGGTAAACACGGCGGCAGGTTTGCCCGCCAACGCGCCTTTCATCCACAGGCCACCGGTGCCATCCCAAAAATATTTCATCGGCGCGGCCATATTGCCAAAGCGCGTGGGCGAGCCAACCGCTACGCCGATGCATGCTTCGAGGTCTTGCAGTTCCGCGTACGGGGCGCCGGTGTCCGGCACGGCGGGCTCGACGGCCTCGGCCACGCTGGACACACGCGGCACCGTGCGCACGCGCGCACAGACGCCATCGACTTCTCCGATGCCCCGTGCGACGAGTTGCGCCATTTGCCGCACCGCGCCGTGGTGGCTGTAGTAGAGAACCAGGATTTCATGCATGCAGTATTATAGCCAGACTGCCAGAATAACCATTGGCAAACGGATGAATACTTTGCGTAAATTGCTTGCACGGCTGGCCGAGTTGGTGCGCGTGGTGGCGCGACGGTTTCAGGAGGATCACGGCCTGCAAACGGCGTCGAGCCTGACCTTTACGACGCTGCTGTCACTGGTGCCCATTATTACCGTGGCGCTCACGCTGATGTCGGCGTTTCCTGTGTTTCAGGGCATGTCCGGCATCATCGAAGATTGGGTCTTCGACAACGTGGTGCCGGAATCCGCCGAGGCGATCGAGAAATATACCGAGCAATTCGTCGATAACGCGGCGAAGCTGACGGCAGTGGGCATCGCGTTTCTCGCGGTGACGTCGATCATGCTGCTGATTACCATCGACGATGCGTTCAACGATATCTGGCGCGTGCGGCGTCCGCGTCCGATGTTGCAGCGCATACTCATTTATTGGGCGCTGATTACCGTGGGGCCATTGCTGATGGGCGGCAGTCTGTCGTTGAGTTCATGGCTGATGAGTGCCTCGGCAGGCTGGACCCAGGGCATTCCGTATGCCGGCGTATCCCTGATTAAATTGTCCGCCATCGCACTGACGTCGATGGCGCTGGCGCTGCTGTATTTCGCCATGCCCAACCGCCCGGTGCAAATCCGCGATGCGCTGACTGGCGGCATCCTGGCGGGCGTGGTGTTCGAGTTGACCAAGCAGGGATTCGGGTTTTACATCACCAACTTTCCGACCTACAAGCTGGTGTATGGCGCGTTCGCTGCGGTGCCGGTGTTTTTGATGTGGCTGTATATCTCGTGGCTGGTGGTGCTGTTGGGCGCGGTGGTGGTGGCGGCGCTGCCGGAGTGGCGTCAGCAATCGGTGCAGGGGCGTCTCGCGCCGGGCAGCAATTTTGTCTACGCGTTGCAAGTGTTGAAAGCGTTGTGGCAGGCGCAGCAGCGCGGCGACGTGGTAACGGTTCCTTCGCTGCATGCCAATCTGCACATACGCTACGAGCGCATCGAAGCCATCCTCGACACCATGCAGCGCGCCGCGTGGGTCAATCGCGCGCTGCCTGCGGGCTGGGTGTTGCATCGCAACCCAGCCACCATCGCCGTGTCGGATGTCTACAAACTGTTCGTGTTTGATCCGGCCTTGCCGGTGCCGGGGCCGGAGGAGCAACCTGAACTGGTGTCGCTGGCGCGCGCCTTCGGCAATCGCATCGGCGACGGCGCGGAGATGTCAGTGGCCAACTTGTTTGAGGCGGGAGTTTCGGATGCGACGCGTGAAAAGCGGGTGGTGGCGCAGGACTGAGCTTAGTTCCCGGTTCGGACCACGCCGGCCGCCGGCGAAAAATCCCACTGTTTCCACGCCGCATGCACCATGTTCGGATATTCCGGACGACCGAGACTGCCGTTGTAGCGGCCCAGCGCGCGGTAGAGATCGCCTTTTTCGATGTCGATGTAGTGGCGCAGGATGGCGCAGCCGAAGCGCAGGTTGGTGCGCAGGTGAAACAGATTGGTTTCGCGATCACCAATGACGTTGACCCAGAACGGCATCACCTGCATCAGGCCGCGCGCGCCGGCGGTGGAGACCGCGTATTTGCGAAACGCGCTTTCGACTTGTATCAGGCCGAGTACCATTTGCGGATCGAGCCCGGCGCGCTTGGCCTCGTAATGCACGGTGACGAGAAACTCCTCGCGCAGCGTTTTATCGGGCATGCGCCGTTCGAGTTTGCTCGACATGGCGTCGAGCCATGAGCGGGCATCAGTAGGTGTTGCAAACGCCAGAAACGGCACGGATTGGTCGGAGACGGCTTTGTGCAGCGCGGCGCGCACGCTGTCCGACATCTTTTCTTCCAGCTGGTTGCCGGCGTGCGCCAGTGCCGAGGCAAGCACGCAGGCGGCAATCAAAGGTGTTCGGATTAAATGTCGCATGTGTTTGATTTTACATGACTTATTATATCGTTCAAGCCCACCTGCGTAGCGGCAGCGTCCCTGCGGCGCTGATATTCCACCTGCCCGGCTTTAAGGCCGCGTTCGCCGACGACGATGCGCTGCGGGATGCCGATCAGCTCAATATCCGCGAGCATGGAGCCTAGGCGGTCTTCGCGGTCGTCAAGCAACACGTCAAGGCCGGCAGCGCGTAAATCGGCATACAGTTTCTCGGCGGTTTCTTTGACCTGCGCGCTTTTTTTCATGCCGATGGGCACGATGGCCACATCGAATGGCGCGATGCTGGGCGGGAAAATAATGCCGCGCTCGTCGTGATGTTGTTCGATGGCGGACGCGACCACGCGCGTGACGCCGATGCCGTAGCAGCCCATTTCCATGATCTGCGATTTGCCGCCTTCGTCGAGGAAGGCGAGGTTCAGCGCCTTGGAATACTTGGTGCGCAACTGAAAAATATGGCCGACTTCAATGCCGCGGCACAGTTCGAGTTGACCTTTGCCGTCGGCGCAGGCGTCGCCCGTGACAACATTGCGGATGTCGGCGACCAGCGGCTCGGCAAAGTCGCGCACGATGTTGGCGCCGGTGTAGTGCTGATCGTTTGCGTTGGCGCCGATGACAAAATCGGCCATCGCGGCGACGGTGCGGTCGGCGATCACTGTGCCTTTGAATCCCACCGGGCCGAGCGAGCCCGGATCAGCGCCAAACGCAGCCCGGATGCTCTCCGTCGAAGAAAAGGTAACCGGTTGTTTTAATTGGGAAAGTTTCGAGGCTTTGATCAGATTCAATTCATGATCGCCGCGCACCATTAACAGCACCGGATGGCCGTCAGCGCCGTCCACCACCACCGCTTTCACGGTTTTCTCGGCGGGCACTTTCAGGAACGCGCACAACTCGGCGATGGTTTTCACGCCGGGGGTGTGAATTTTCGTCAGCGGCTGGCTTGCGGCAAGGCGCGGTGCGGCGGGCGCCACCGCTTCGGCCAACTCCACGTTCGCGGCGTAATCCGAATCCGGACAATAGGCGAGGGCGTCTTCGCCGGAATCAGCGAGCACGTGAAACTCATGCGAGCCGGTGCCGCCGATGGAGCCGGTGTCGGCGGCCACCGCGCGAAACTTTAATCCGAGTCGCGTGAAAATTCGTGAGTAGCAGTCGTACATCTCGCGATACGTTGCTTGCAAATCTTCGTATGACGTGTGAAACGAATACGCGTCCTTCATCACAAACTCGCGCCCGCGCATGACGCCGAAGCGCGGGCGGATTTCGTCGCGAAACTTGGTTTGTATCTGGTAAAAATTCAGCGGCAACTGGCGGTAGCTTTTGACTTCGCGGCGCACCACGTCGCTGATGACTTCTTCGTGCGTGGGGCCGAAGCAGAAATCGCGCTGGTGCCGGTCTTTGATGCGCAGCAGCTCGGGGCCGTATTGCTCCCAGCGGCCGGACTCGATCCACAGCTCGGCGGGCTGCACGGCGGGCATCGACAGTTCAATCGCCCCACTGCGGTTCAGCTCTTCGCGAACAATGGTTTCGACGCGGCGCAGCACTTTCAGGCCCAGCGGCATCCAGGTGTACACGCCGCTGGTCAGGCGCTTGATCAGGCCCGCGCGCAGCATGAGTTTGTGGCTGATGACTTCGGCCTCGGAAGGGGCTTCTTTCAGGGTGGAAATGAAGAATTTAGATACACGCATGGCTGCCAACTATCGAAAAAAAACGTATTCTACCGGACAAGGTAAATTCTTCGGGACATTCATTTCATCATGGAATTGCGCGGAAATTGGCGGATCAGAAAGGCATCGGAAGACCCTGAAACGGTATACATCAGCGAGAAATTCGGCGTGCGCTCGCTGCACATCGGTAGCGACACCGTGCAAAGCGCGATGCGCATCGCCGCGCCCAACGACCTGGAGCTGTCGTACACGCGCAGCATGATGGGTTTTCTGTTGTTTAACGAAAAGCCCAAATCGGTGTTGATGATCGGCCTGGGCGGCGGCTCGGTGGCGAAGTTTATTTATCACCGCATGCCGTGGACGACGTTACGGGTGATCGAAATCAGCGAGCGCGTGTTGACCGTGGCGAGGCGCTACTTTGGCGTGCCGCCGGACGACGAGCGCTTCGAGATCATCCTCGGCGATGGCGCGGAGTTCACCAGTCGCCCGCAAGTCTGTGCTGACCTGATGGTGGTGGACGGTTACGACGGCGATTCGCATGTTGAAGCGCTGGCCAGCACGGCGTTTTACCGCGACTGTCATGACCGGCTGAACAAGGGCGGCATGCTGGTGGTGAATCTGTGGGGCGGTGACCGCGAATTCCATGACACATTGAAGCGCATCGAAGCGGCCTTTCCGCACGGCACCCTGTGCCTGCCGGCTGAAAAGCCCGGCAACGTGATTGTTTTTGGTTTTCGCGGGCCGACAGGAAAGCTCACCTGGGACACGCTGGCAGAGCGCGCCACGGGGCTGGAAGCGCGCTACGCGTTGGGATTTACGCGGTTTGTCGAGGGCCTGCGCAAGATGAACCCACACGACGAAAAATATTTGTTCATTTAAGTACTTGCGAAGCGGGTTGAGATGCTTTCAATCACACCAAAATTGTGGAAGAATCAACCCAATTAACGCATAGCTGGGGTCGTGATCGTGATAGACCGCGATGGGTACCGCCCCAATGTAGGCATCATTCTTTGCAACGCGAAGAACGAGGTTTTCTGGGGTAAACGGGTGCGTGAGCACTCATGGCAGTTCCCGCAGGGCGGCATCAATCCGGGCGAGTCGCCGGAGGTCGCCATGTACCGTGAACTGCACGAAGAAGTCGGGCTGCGCCAGGAGCATGTGAGCATCCTGGGCCGTACGCGCGAATGGCTGCGCTACGAAGTGCCGGAGCGCTGGCTACGCCGTGAGTGGCGCGGCAATTATCGCGGCCAAAAACAAATCTGGTTTCTGCTGCGCCTGGTGGGCCGCGACACCGACGTATGCTTGCGTGCGACCGAAAAGCCGGAATTCGATGCTTGGCGCTGGAACGACTACTGGGTGCCGACCGAGTCGGTGGTCGAATTCAAACGCGACGTGTATCAAAAGGCGCTATCAGAATTGGTGCGCTATCTGGAGCGGCAGAACCATGTGCTGGCACGCCGCCGGCCCGCGCGCCATACCGATGAAGACCCGCGGGGCAGCGAAGTCGGGGGCCAACCGCCGGTTTGACACTGCATCACAGGTCTTCTACACTTCAAGGGCGAGTTAGATTCAATCTAAATCCGTTCCTAGCCTAATCGCTATCGACGTGCAGCGTTCAAGAACCCCCATTTTTGACGGTCGTAAATAGCAGCATCGTTTGCGGTGTTCAATCAGTGTAGTTTATTTAAGTATTTGTTTTTAAAGGAGATTTATATGCAACTCAAAGGTTCTAAAACCCACGGTAATCTGAAAGCCGCGTTCGCCGGCGAATCACAAGCCAACCGCCGTTACCTCTATTTCGCAGCGAAAGCTGACGTGGAAGGCCAGAACGACGTCGCAGCGTTGTTTCGCTCGACTGCTGAAGGCGAAACCGGCCACGCGCACGGCCATTTGGAGCACATGGAGGCCATCGGTGACCCGGCCACCGATCTGCCGATCGGCAGCTCGCGCAATAACCTGAAAGCCGCTGTTGCGGGCGAGACGCACGAGTACACCGATATGTATCCGGGCATGTCCAAAACCGCGCGCGACGAAGGCTTCGGCGAAATCGCCGACTGGTTCGAAACGCTGGCCAAGGCCGAGCGCTCGCACGCCAACCGTTTCCAGAAGGCTCTGGACGCGCTGGCAGACTAACCGTAGTTGCATGAACAAAAGCGGAGCGCGAAATATCGCCTCCGCTTTTTCTTTTTGAGACATACAACATGGCCATCACCGTTAAAGAAGGCAGTCTGGAAAAACCCACGCGCCACCCGCTCGACTGGAAGTCCGAGGCGTTCTACGAGGAAGCCTCGCTCAACAAAGAGCTTGAGCGCGTGTTCGACATTTGCCATACCTGCCGCCGCTGCGTGAGTTTGTGTACGGCGTTTCCGACGCTGTTCGATCTGATAGACGACAACCCGACGATGGAAGTCGAAGGCGTGGCGAAGGCGGATTTTGGCAAGGTAGTCGATCAATGCTACCTGTGCGACATGTGCTACATGACGAAATGCCCGTATGTGCCGCCGCACGAGTGGAACGTGGATTTTCCGCACCTGATGTTGCGTGCGAAGGCGGTGAAGTTTAAAAAAGGCGAAGTGGGATTTCGCGACAAATTGCTGTCGAATACCGATGCGATGGGCAAGCTGGCGTCGATCCCGGTGGTGGTGCAGGTGGTGAACGCGGTCAACAAGAACAGCGTCGCACGCGGGCTGATGGACAGCGTGCTCGGCGTGCATAAGGATCGCGAGCTGCCGGAATACGACAGCGCGAAGTTTCGCAACACGGCGCGACTCAATGAAACCTTTCCGGTACGCAATGGCGTACAAACGCCGGGTAAAGTGGCCATATATTCAACGTGTTACATCAATTACAACGAGCCGGGCATCGGTCACGATTTGCTGAAAATCCTGGCGCACAACGATATCCCCGCCAGGCTCGTCGAAAAAGAAGTGTGCTGCGGCATGCCCAAGCTGGAACTGGGTGATCTGGAAGCGGTCGCACGTAACAAGGCGATCAACATTCCTGTGCTGGCGAAACTGGCGCGCGAAGGTTACGCGATTCTGGCGGCGGTGCCGTCGTGCGCGCTGATGTTCAAGCAAGAACTGCCGCTGATGTTCCCGGATGACGCGGAAGTGAAAGCCGTCGCCGAGGCGATGTATGACCCGTTTGAATATTTTGTGTTGCGGCAGAAAGACGGGCTGCTGAAAACTGATTTTAAAACGCCGTTGGGCAAGGTGTCGTATCACATCCCGTGTCATCTGCGCGTGCAGAACATGGGGCAAAAAACCCGCGAGATGCTGGAGAAAATTCCGGGGACCACGGTGACGACGGTTGAACGCTGTGCGGGGCACGATGGTACTTGGGGCGTGAAAAGCGAGTACTACGACAACTCGATGAAGATAGGCAAGCCGGTATTCAAACTGATGGCGGATGCAAAACCGGATTACATCAGTTCCGATTGCGCCATCGCCGGTCGCCACATTCAGCAGGGCATGAATGAAGCTGACGGTGGGAACAAGGCTGAAAAACAACATCCGGTGACGCTGCTGCGCATCGCGTATGGACTGTAAGATTACCAAGAAAAAGATTACCAAGAAGATATGCCGAAAATTACCCGCGATAGTTTGATGACGCTCGAAACCTATGCCAAGGCGCGTGTTGATTTCCGCACCAAAGTCATCGAGCACAAAAAAACACGCACCGTGCCGCTGGGCGCGAACATCACGTTGATTTTTGAAGACGAACTCACCATGCGTTATCAGGTGCAGGAAATGTTACGCGTGGAAAAAATATTCGAAGAGGCGGGCATACGGGACGAGCTCGAGGCCTACAACCCGATGATTCCCGACGGCGGCAACTGGAAGGCGACAATGATGATCGAGTACCCGGATGTCGAGGAGCGCGCGCGCATGCTGGGCAAGCTGATCGGCGTCGAAGACCGTGTGTGGATGCGCGTCGCGGGTTTTGCGCCGGTGTATGCGATTGCCGACGAAGACCTCGATCGCTCGACCGATGAGAAAACCTCCGCAGTACACTTTCTGCGTTTTGAACTCGATGTCAAAATGCGCGAAGCCTTGAAATCCGCTGGCACCCGTGCGGTAGTCGCGGCGGGCGTGGATCATCCGCAGTATCGGGTGTCGGTAGACCCGTTGCCGTCCTCGACAGTTGCGGCACTATTGATGGATTTAACATAAGTTGTTTTTTTATTGATATTTTTATGATATCTCTCAGGCGGCTGCGATGGTGTGCCAATGTGATCACGGCAGTGAGCGCGTTAATCCTGTCGTTGCCGGCGGCGTCGCAGTGGAAAGACTGGGACTACGATCTCGATCAGGAAAAGAAATCCTGGGAGGAGATGCAGACTAAGCTTCCGCCTTATCCCAAACCCGAAACTCTTTTGAAGCTGGATGTGGGGGGGGGTGCTAATAACTTTTTTGTGGATGGGGCGTCGCTAACCGTCGGGGACGATGGTGTAGTGCGTTATGCATTGATGGTCAAAACCACGGGTGGCGCCACCAACGTGTCATTCGAGGGCATACGTTGTGATACGCGCGAGCTGCGGGTCTATGCGTTTGGCCGCCCGAATGGCGAATGGTCGCGCGCGCGCAATACCGGTTGGCGGTATATCGAATTTCGCGATGTTAATAATTATCACCTGACGTTGTTTCGCGAGCATTTCTGCCCGACCCGCAACACAATCGCGACGGTGCCGCAGATCATTCGGACGCTAAAGCAGCGGGGGCCACTGGGGACTTCGACCGATTGACGTGCCTGCGTCGAAATCCTGCTCTGCCGTTTCACAGCAGCACAAGATTGTCTCGATGAATCAGCTCTGATTCATCCACGTAGCCGAGCTTGGATTCGATTTCGCTGGAAGGCGTGCGCAGGATGCGCCGCGCTTCGGATGCGCTGTAGTTGATCAGGCCGCGCGCAATTTCCCGGCGCGATTCATCGAGGCAACTGACGACTTCGCCACGCTCGAATTCGCCCGAGACTTCATGCACGCCGATGGGCAA
>CANIID010000018.1 GCA_947467315.1 Betaproteobacteria bacterium
CCCATTCCTTCCGGAAAAAATTTCAACGTGCCTATACCACACTCGGTCACTACGCCAGCGCGGTGCGCAACTCACCCGTCACACGTGAACCCTCGGCGAGGATAAACGCAATCTCGCTGTTGGTGGTGATAAAACGCATGCCCTTGCGGATGCACTCCACTTGAAGCGCGAGATCGCGATCGCCGCCCACACCCGGCACCTTGCCGAATTTTTTACGCCGCGATGACTTTCTCCAACGCGGCGATGTGCTGTGTGCTAACAAAGCTGCCGGGCGTGCCCATCGCGGTAAGCAAATCATTCGCGCCGACGTGAACCACATCGACGCCCTCCACCGCGCAGATGACATCCAGATTAACGTTTAAAAACAGATACTTACGATACTAAAACTTCCGCACATGATTCGGCGTCAAGTCCTTGATCGAACGCGCGCCGCATTGCTGCATGGCAGCGCGCGTTTCGATGCGCAGGAGTTCCAGCACGCGCTCCACACCCGCCTGACCGAACGCGCCCAGACCCCACAGATAAGGCCGGCCGATGCACACGCCGCGCGCGCCCATCGCCAGCGCTTTCACTACATCGGTGCCGCGGCGAAATCCGCTATCGACCAAAACAGGCAGGCGACCCTTCACCGCTTCGATCACTTCGGGCAAGGCATCGATGGTGCCGCGTCCACTGTCTTCACCGCGACCGCCGTGATTGGAAACGATGATGCCATCGGCGCCATGCTGCACCGCCAGCGCGGCGTCTTCGGCGGTGAGGATGCCTTTCAACACAATTTTCATTTGTGTCACGTCGCGCAGGCGCTTGATGAAATCCCACGTCATGTTCGCGGACTGCATGCTCCCCGCTTTGGATAGATCAATGCCTGCGTAGTTGGGCCGGCGGTCACGATCACCGCCGCTGCCACCGCCACCCGAAGCGGCGCTGTGGCACTGCTTGCAATCGCGATTGTCGGTGGCCCGCAGGCGGAACAGCGTCTCCTGATTGCGCCCGCCAACACGATCCACCGTGACCGCCAGCACCGGTGAGCCCGCCGATTCGGCACGCTTCACCAATGCACGCGCGACATCCCAACTTGACGTGGCATAGAGCTGAAACCACACGGGCCCGCCGCGCGCCTCCATCGCCGACTCAATGGATGTGGTGGCGCCGGTGGCGAGCATTTCCAGATGGTTGCCCGTCCTCGCCGCGCGCGCCACGGCGACTTCACCATCGGCGTGATACGCCTTGTTGCCGCCGGTGGGCGCGATACAAATTGGCGACGCGTACGTCTGGCCGAAAATTTCCATACTCATGTCCATCTTCGACACATCGTTCATGCGGCGCGGGCGCAAATAATATTTGAGAAACGCCTCGCGATTCGCGCGCAGCGTTACCTCGTCGTCGATACCCGAGGCCATGTAGCCGAAGTGCGCGGGCGGCACGTTCTTGCGGCACGCCAATTCAAAATCAAACACGTTGATCGCGTCTTTGGGATTGCTGATGATATTTTGTGGCGTGAGCGATCCCCACATCAGCGGATCAGGCGAGCGCGTGGTGGGCATGGCCTCTGCCGCCAACGCATTGAATCCTGCCAAGCCCGGTGACGCGAGCAATGGACTCGCGGATAGCCATTTCAAAAATTGACGGCGGTTGGCGATAGTATCGGTTGGCAGCATGTGGAATCCCCTCTGATTTAGTTACGGAAGATTCCACCTGTCGCGCAACTGAGTCAAGCGCTTGTCCGCTATCCGCACCACGCCACGACGAAACTGGCACAATCACGGCCTCTGCATTTTGAGTAACACACATGAACAAAAAAATTGCGGTGCTGGGTTGCGGCGCCATCGGCAGCAGTGTCAGCGCTGATCTCACCAAGGCGGGCCTGGACGTTACCGTCATCGATCAATGGCCGGCGCAGGTTGAAAAAATCCGCACGGAGGGCCTCGAAATCACCATGCCCGACGGCGTGGTGAAAACGCCGATCCGCGCACTGCATCTGTGCGAGCTGTCATCGGCGAAGCTTGAATTCGACATCGTGTTTATGTGCGTCAAGTCGAACGATCACCGCTGGCTGGCGGAATTCATCAAGCCGTATCTCAAGGCCAACGGCGTACTCGTCGCCATTCAGAATGGTTTCAACGAAGACTCGCTCGCCTCCATCCTCGGCAAGCAACGCCTGATCGGTTGCGTGGTCGAGCTGTCGGCGGAGATTTTCAACCCCGGCTTCGTCAAGCGCAACACCACGCACAAAACCACCTGGCTATCGGTGGGGGAACACGACGGCTTTCTCACCGAACGCGTGAAGGAAATCCAGTCGATTCTCAATCACGTCGGCCGCTGCGACATCACCGGCACCATCCAAAGCGCGAAGTGGACCAAGCTCATCGCCAACAGCATGACCATGGGGCCGTTCGGCCTGCTGGGGCTGGGCAACACCGACGCTGCGCATCTGCCGGGTATGTTCGATCTGTCGGTACAGCTCGGCAAGGAATCGGCGGCGGTCGGCGAAGCGATGGGCCTGCGCATGGAACCGATTTTCGGCCTACGCGCCGACGAATTCGCCGGCACCATCGAAGAAAATATCGTCACCGCAATGAAAACGCTGCTCGGCCACGTCAGCCGTGGCCGCACCGCGCCGATCCACGATCACATGAAAGGCCGCGTCAGCGAAATGGCGTTTATCAGCGGGCTGGTGGCGCGCAAGGGCAAGGAGCTGGGCATCGACGTCACGTGCAATGCAGCGGTGGCGGAGATCGACCGTCAAATCAATCGTGGCGAGATTGAAATGAAAGTGGAAAATTTTGCGCTGCTGAAACAGATGGTGGGGAAGTAGCCGCGAGTAACTCGGCGAATCACCCGTAGCATGGGTGAAACCCATCACAAACCAAGTTGCCATTGTGTTTGTGATGGGTTGCGCTGCGCTCCACCCACCCTACGCGCGCTGCATCACACCGCGAGCCGTGCCTGCGGCACAATCACATGCTGCGGCCCGATCTCCGACACCCGGTTGCACGAAATATTCGCCATCCCCCGGCTGATTTCGCCGCGATAGATATCCAGCGCGCGCGTCGCACCCGCTTCGCCCGCGGCAGCGGTGCCATACAGCGTGCTGCGTCCGATCAGCACCATTTTCGCGCCGAGTGCCAGGGCCTTCACCACGTCGCTGCCCCGGCGCACGCCGCTGTCGAAAATGATGGTGGTGCGGTCGCCCACCGCTTTGACGATTTCCGGCAGCACTTCGATGGGTGCGGGCGCGGCATCGCAATTGCGTCCGCCGTGGTTGGAAACGATTATGCCGTCCGCGCCGAGTTCGACGGATTTCGACGCGTCATCGGGATGCAACAATCCCTTCACCAGCAGCTTGCCGGGCCAGATGTCGCGCAGCGCTTTCAGGTCGTCCCAACTGACTGAATCGCTGCGGGTGTCTTTGGTGCCGCCGTACGCGGTGGTGATTTTGCCTTTTAATTCATCGGGAAAATTCACGCGCTCGGGCAGGCCGCCGTTGGCGATGTAGCGCCCCAACACGCCGAACATCCAGCGCGGATGGGTGAGCACATCGAGTGTGTTTTTGCGGTTGTATTTGAACGGCACCGAGAAGCCGTTGCGCTTGTTGTATTCGCGATTGCCGGCCACCGCGCCGTCCACCGTCACCAGCAGCGCCTCGAAACCCGCGGCCGAAGCGCGGCGCACCAGTTGGTGCGAGAGCTTGCGGTCGGCCCACATGTAAAGCTGCATCCACAGCGTGCCGCCGACTTCGCCGGCGATTTCTTCCATGCTGGTGATGGAGCCGGTAGCCAGCGAAAACGGAATGCCCGCGGCCTTGGCGGCGCGCGCGAGTTCAAGCTCGCCCTTGTACCACATCATGCCCGCCGCCCCCGTGGGCGCGATGCCGATGGGCATTTTGTGTTCTTTGCCGTAGATGGTGGTGTCGAGCTTGCGGCCCGACACATCCACCAGCATGCGCGGGCGGAACTGGATGCGTTCGAACGCCTCGCGGTTGTTGCGCAGCGCCACTTCTTCTTCGGTGCCGCGGTCGACGAATTCAAACAGCCACTTCGGCAGGCGCCGCTTGGCCATGTCCCGCAGGTCGAAAATATTGTGCGCGTCTTCTATATTTGGAAAAATCACTGTGCTCCCCTTTTTTAACTCAATCAAACTGTATCTTCGCTTCACGTATCACTTTTGCCCAGCGGGTGACTTCCGCGCGGATGTATTCGCCAAACTCTGTCGGCGTGGCGGACACGGCGGCATCAATGCCCACACCCGCAAGACGCTGCTTCACCTCGTTCGTTTGCATACCGGCAACCAGGTCTTTATGCAGGCGCGTGATGAGGTCACTGCGCACGCCCGCGGGCGTGGCCACGCCGTACCAGGTGGTGAGTTGCAGATCGGGCATGCCGGCTTCGATGCTGGTGGGCAACTGCGGCAATTGCGGCACGCGCTTCGTATCGAGCACCGCAAGGCCGCGCAACCGCCCCGCCTGAATAAACGGTATGGTTGCCGGCACCGTCACCACCACCATGTCGGATTCGCCGGACAAAATATTGGTGAGCGCGATGCTCGCGCCCTTGTACGGCACATGCACCATGGTGATTTTATTGATCGACGCAAACAACTCGCTCGCCAGGTGGTTAGACGAACCCACGCCGCCGGAACCGAACGTCAGCTTGCCGGAGCTGCTGCGCCCGAGTGCCGCGAGTTCCTTCAGCGTTTTCACCGGCAGCGACGGATGCACCACGATCAGGTTCGGCACGGTGGCGGCCAGCGACACCGGCGCAAAATCCTTCACCGGATCGTACTTGGGCTTCTTGCTCATACTGATATTGGTGGCGTGCGAGGCGGAGAGGATCACCAGCGTGTAACCGTCGGGCGGCATGCGCGCGGCAACTTCCGCGCCGATATTGCCGCCGCTGCCGGGGCGGTAATCCACCACCACCGGCTGGCCCAGCGACTCGGCGAGCTTTTCCGAAATCATATGCGCTAAAATCTGCGACGCGCCGGTGGGAAACGGTGCGATCAGGCGCAGCGGTTTCACCGGGTAGGTTTGGGCCATGGCTGTTTGCGTGAATGGCGGCAAGAGAAACACTGTGGCCACGAAAAACCATCGAATGCAATTCATTACTTCACTCCAGATCAACAAGCGGGCAAGTTTGCATGCCCGCGCGGGGATTTGCAACGCAGGGATTCCGCTTTGTACATCGCAATACGAAACATGTCGCCCAACGCCTGCGCGCTGAAGCTTTCAGGCAGGTCTCCCCCTCCCTCGGGGGAAGGTAGGTTGGGGGCGTCAATCTCAAGTGAGATGGTGTTATGGGTTCCCGCCTGCGCGGGAACGACGCGGTTGGGAATGCACCTTGCGTCCGGATGGAGTGTTGCATCATGATCCGCGCTGCCATCGTCGGCTTGGGCTCGTGGGGCAAAACCCTCGTCGGCTCGGTGCAGGGCCCGCGTAACCACAGCGATGATATTCGTTTCACCACCGCCTGCACCCGCACGCCGGCCAACGCGCAAGACTACTGCCGCGAACACGGGATGCAACTGACCGCGAGCTACGAATCGATACTCGCCGACCGCGACATTGATGCCGTGGTGCTCGCCACGCCGAACTCACTGCACGAGTCGCAGATCACGCAGGCTGCGGCAGCGGGCAAGCATATCTACGTCGAAAAACCCTTCACGCTGACGCTCGCCAGCGCGCGCGCCGCCGTGGCTGCGGTAACGCGCGCCGAGGTCACGCTCGCCGTCGGCCTGAACCGGCGCTTTCACCCGAACATGATCGAACTCACGCGCCGCGTGCGCGAGGGCCAGCTCGGCACGATCAGCACGATGAACGCGGAACTCACCGCCGCCACCGGCTTTCATCGGACGACAACCTCGTGGCGCGTGAATGCGCAGGAAGAACCCGCCGGCGCGATGGTGTCCATCGGCGTGCATCTGGTGGATGCGATGATGCACATGGCCGGGCGCGTGCGCGAGGTTTACTGCGTTGCCGCCAACCGTGGCGGCCCGCACGGCGACGACACCACGCACTTGATGCTGCAATTCGACTCGGGCGTGACCGGGCTGATCTACAGCTCGGTCGCCGCCACGCGCAATCATCGCATTGCGGTGTACGGCACCCAGGGGTTTGCCGAGGTGCTGAAACCGCAGATGGATACGCTGCGCTTCATTCCCACGGTGGCAGGCCACGCCAGCCACCTCGCGCGCATTCCCGAGCCGGAAGTGATTGAGGCGCCGGGGTTTAACTATGTCGGAAAATCACTGACCGAATTCGCGCGCTGCATCAACGCGGGCTCGGCGTACCCGATCTCCACCCACGACGTGTTACACGGCGTCGCGGTGCTCGAAGCGGCAATCCATTCCGCCGCCACCAAAACGCCCAAGCCCGTCCAAGTCACGGACTGAAACCGCCTCGCACAGTCGAACTTTGCTAGACTCGGTGGCAACTTTTCAAGGAACCTGCTCATGGATTTCGCTCTCAACGAAACACAAAGCCACTGGCAAAAAGAAGCGCGCCATTTCGCCAAAGAAGTGCTGCTGCCTGCGTCGCTCAAGCGCGACCAGATCGAAGGCGGTCGCGAGCCGTGGGATTGGGAGATCATCAAGGCGGGTTCCAAAATTGGTTTCCGCACTTTTACCGTGCCCAAGGAGCTGGGCGGCATCGGCGCCGATTTCGTCACGCAAGCGATCGTGATGGCGGAGTTGGCCAAGGGCGACAGCGCGATGTCGAAGGCGTTCAGCCAGAACTGGAAATGGAGCCACCTCATCGCGGAGTTTTGCACCAAGGATCAAAAAGATCGCTTTCTCAAACCGTTTCTCGCCGACGACACCTATGTCATCGGATCGGCCAGCACGGAACCCAACTCCGGCTCCGACAATCGTTATCCGCCGGATGAAGTGAAATCGGGTTTTCACCTCACATCAAAGCGCGATGGAGACGACTGGATACTCAACGGCGAAAAAACCTTTATCGCCAACGGCTCGGTGGGCAAACTGTTTTTCGTCAACACGCGCTCCGACACCGGCGTGCTCGCGCGCGACGGCACGACCGTGTTCATGGTGCCGCTGGGTACGCCGGGCTTTCGCATCGGCAAGGTATTCAACAAAGCGGGCTGGCGCTTTTACCAGAACGCCGAACTGATTTTTGAAAACGCGCGCGTGCCGCACGCCAACCTGGTGGGCGAACCGCACAAGGGGCAAAAAGTGCGCAGCGGCGTGGCCGCCGAGTTCAGCGATTTCGAACTTGCCGCCAACGCGCTGGGCATTTGCGATGCCGCCACCGAATACGCGATGGCCTTCGCCAAAAAAGAAAAACGCGCCGGCAAGGCGCTATGGGATCACCAACTGGTGCAACTGAACATCCACGAAATGCACATGCTCACCGAAACGCTGCGTTCGTACGTGATGCGCACTGCGTGGGACATGGATACCAAGGTTCACGGCTCGTTAAGTCCGGTGCTGGTGATGGCGTACGCCTCCGATGTGCTGCAACGCGTGACCAAACTAAACATGGACGTGCATGGCATGCACGGCGGCATGATGGATGCGATGACGCAAAAGCTGGTGCGCGACGGGATCATCTGGACCCACCTCGCCGGCGACAACACGCAGCGGCTCAAGGCCGTGCGTCGCATGAAATAATTGTTTAAAAACAACTAGTTACATAAAATGTCGGCAAGGAATATGAGCATCGCATTCAAGGTATTCGGCAGCAACGCGCTGCGCACGGTGTTGCTCGACTGCCTGCCCGCGTTTGATCGCGCCAACGGCGTCACCACCACCGTCGATTTCGGCGCCACTACGCATACGCTGGGAGCGGTTCGCGGCGGGGCCGTTGCGGACGTGATTATCGCCACCGCCGGCGCGATTGATGAACTCACGAACGAAGATCACATCGTCAAAGGCACGCGCACCGAACTCGCCTCGGCAGGCATCGGCGCCTGCGTGCGCGCCGGCGCGCCGCGCCCCGACATCAGCACCGTTGAAGCGTTGAAGCGCACGCTGCTCGATGCGAAATCGCTGTCGTATTCCAAGGCCGGACAAAGCGGCATGCACATGGCGAAAGTCATCGCGCAACTCGGCATCGCCGATATCGTGAACCCCAAAGCCATCATCAACGCGACCGGCCTGGTCGGCGAGCGGGTGGTGCGCGGCGAAGTTGAACTCGGTTTTCAGCAGGTGAGTGAACTACTGGCAGTGGAAGGCATTGATGTGATCGGCGAACTGCCCGCTGCAGTGCAACTCAACAGCTTGTTTGCGGCGGGCATCGGCGCGAAGACACAGCACCGCGAAGCCGCGCAAGCACTGATCGCGCAATTGAACACCGAGCGCGCGCGGCAGATCATGCGTGACAATGGGTTGACGCCGGCGGTGCGTTAGCAAGTTATTTTTCCCGCCGCGCGTTTTTGAACACGCCACTCAGTCGTGCCGTTTCTGCACGAATCATCTCCGCGAACCCGTCGGGCGTGCTGTTCATCAGCTCCATGCCCAAGCCCGCCATGCGCTGCTTGTGCTCGGCATCGTTGACGATACGGCCGATTTCCTGACTCAGGCGCTGGATGATCGGCGCTGGCGTTTTGGCGGGCGCAAAATAGCCCGACAAGGATACCGATTCATAACCGGCCAACCCCGCCTGCGCGACCGTGGGCAATCCCGGTGCCAGCGGCGTGGGTTCAGCGGTGGTCACCGCGAGCGCCCGCAAACGGCCGCTTTTCACGTGGCCCGTAATGGTGCCCGCCGCCGGAAACATCAATTGCACCTGACCGGCCAGCAGATCGTTCACCGCCGGGCCACTGCCTTTGTACGACACTCGCACCAGGCGGATGCCCGCCATCGACGCGAACAGCTCCGTCGACAAATGCGCCGACGCGCCGAGCGTGCCCGCTGCGTAATTGATTTCGTCCGGCTGGCGCCGCGCGAGATCGATCAACTGTTTCACCGAATTCACCGGCAACGACGGATGCACCACGATGATGTTCGGCGTGCGCGACGCCAGGGTGATCGTCGCAAAGTCGCGTTGCGCGTCCCAGCGCACCTCCTGCATCAGATGCAGCAACCACACCGGGCTGGTGTAATGCAAAATCGTGTAGCCGTCAGGCGGCGACTTGGCGGTGATTTCAACACCGATAATGCCGCGGTTATCCACGATCACCTGCTGCCCAAAGCTCGCGGTAAGCCCGCGCGCGATGAGGCGTGCAGCGAGTTCCGTGCCGCTGCCCGGCGCGGTGGTGATGATGCGCACCACCTTGGATGGATAGGTTTGCGCGCAGGCCACACCCATGCACAGCATAGTGTGCGCCGCCGCCATTGCCGCGATCCGCTGCTTACACTTCCATCCTGTTTGAACACCCATACGACAATCACCTATAGGCAAGAGCGCCTTTGCTCCGATATAGTAACCGCACTTAAATGCAATCGAACGGGAGAGCCGATTTAATGAACCGGGCAACATTTTGGACGCGTGCAAATCTTGTCGCAGCCCTCACTACACTGGGCATTTTAATGGGTTCGGCGACAACCCGCGCCGCCGACGCCAGCGACATCGCCGAAGGCCGCTCGCTGTTCATGGAAAAAGGAAATTGCCAGGGCTGCCACGGCTGGGCAGGCGACGGCCGCAAGACCGACAACCAGATGCCCGATGGCGCGAATCTGCGCGAGAGTGCGCTTGATCGCGAAATCGTCATCATGACCATCAAGTGCGGCCGTCCCGGCAGAAGCATGCCCGCCTATGACCGCTTCGCCTACAGCGGCGACGGGCGTTGCTACGGCATGAAAGAGGGTGATCTGAAAAATAATCCGCTACCCGATCCGCCGGCGACGCTGCAATTGCGCGAGATCGAACGCATTGCGGATTTTTTGTTTGCGCGCGTGATTAAGCAGAGGGCGATGACGCGGGCGAAGTGTGTTGAGTTTTGGGGGTCGGAAGTTGCGGCCTGCGGTGAGTTTTCAAAATAGAAAAGTATTGACGCTACACGAATTCACCGCAAAAAGCCTCCCGACCGTCGTTCCCGCCTGCGCGGGAACGACGGCGGATGGGTTTTTGCGCTTCTAAAATTTTAATTCAGCGAAAACACAAACAGATAGCTTGAGTTTTCAAGCTTGTCGAACTTCACCGGATGCAAGTGGCGTCCGCTCGACTGCACCGCGAGATATTGCTTCGGACCAATCGAGTACGTCACCGGCGCGCCTTTTAGCGGCGTGCCCACGTTGAAACGCCACAACTCTTCCAGCGTTTCGTCGTTGTAGGCCACGATCCAGCCGTCCTGCAACGCGGTGAACACCACGCCGCCCGCCGTGACCGTGGCGCCGGAGCGGATTTCAATCTCGGTAACCGCTTTCGCCAGCACTTTGTGGTTGTTGGTGTCGAACGCCGTCACCGCGCCGTAGTAAAGATCGCTGGTGTATTTGCGCGCGAGCGCGCTGGCGCGATCCGGATTGCCGTCGGGGCCAAACTTGAATTCGCCACCCGTCTGCGAGAAGCAACCTTCGGTGCCCACGCCATAGGCGATGCCCTTCACCGGGTTGTAGGCTGTGGGTTGATGCGCCACGCCGCCGTGCCATGTCGGACACGCACGCTTCATGCCGTCGCCGCGCTTGGCGCGTGCCGCCGGGTTGTACACCTGCACATCGAGTTTCGGATCGTAGTCCAGCGGACGGCCCGTGTTGGGATCAAGGCCTTTGGTCCAGTTCAAATCGTTCACGTACTGCGTGCCCTTGATGAACTTGCCGGTGGCGCGATCCAGCGTGTAATAAAAGCCGTTTCGACCGAAGTGACCCACCACGCTGCGGCGCTGGCCGTTGATGGTGGCTTCATAGAGCATGTGGATGCCGTTTTCGTCGTAGTCCCACGCATCGTTCGGCGTGTACTGAAAATGCCACGCCGGTTTGCCGGTGTTGATATCGAGTGCGATCACCGAATCGGTATACAGGTTGTCGCCGGGCCGCGCTTCTGCGTCGTAGATCGGATACGGATTACCGGTGCCGACGATGTAACGCTTGGTTGCCGGATCGTACGAGCCGGTTTGCCAGATGCCGCCACCGCCGGTTTTCCACGCCTGATTTTTGTCCTTCCAGGTTTCGCTGCCGGGGTCACCGGGCTTGGGCACCGCATACCAGCGCCACAGTTCGTTGCCGGTGCGCACATCCAGCGCCGCCACCCAGCCGCGCGTACCGCCGTCACCCGCGCCGTTTTGAATCAGCACTTTGCCATCGGCCACCAAGGGCGCCGTGAGAAAGCGCTCCTGTAGACCAAACTCGTTCTTGGTCATGATCATCTTATCCCAGATGATCTCGCCTTTGTCGCGTTGAATCGCGATCACCCGCCCGTCCGGCAGATTGGCAATAACGAGGTCTTCCCACAACGCGATGCCGCGCGTGCGCGGCGCGTTACCCGCCTTGGTGACACCGGGATCGGTGATCCACACGAACTCGCCTTTGTTCGGCGTGCGCGCGTCGATCTTGTAAATCGTGCCCCAGCCATCGCTGGTGTACATGTAACCGTTGTCGATCAGCGGATTCACTTCAGCCTCGGGCCCGTTGGCGCCCACGCCCGCCATGCCGCCCAGCGCCATCGCCCACACCATGCGCAAATCCTTGACGTTATCGCGGTTGATCTGCGTGAGCTTTGAATAGCGCGTCGAAGCGTAATCGCCGTTCATCAGCAACCAGTTTTGCGGTTCGTTGTGGGCGTTGACCAGACGGTCGCCGTTCACATTAAGCCGGTATTGCGCGGCGGCGGACGCAACAAACAGCGCGCTCGCCGCGGCAATACCCGCGAGCTTCAATAATCGGCGCATCACATAAGGCATGGTGTGTTCTCCCTGAAAAGACTGACAAGAAATTTTTAATTTTTTTGTGGTGCAACGGTCACAATAGCGCCGATTGGTGGCAGTGTCCACGCGGCAGCCCGCGCCGATTGCGCCGGCCGGCGTTTATAATCACTTGCTTGCGCGACACGAAAGAGAAAACACGATATGAATCAAATACCTTTGACCGTATTGGCGCTCATCGCAAGCATCGCGGCGTCGGCCGCACCTGCGGCGGACAGTTATCCCGTCAAGCCCATCCGCATGATCGTGCCGTTCTCGCCCGGCGGCACCTCGGACACGCTGGCGCGCATCCTCGGCCAGAAGATGACCGAACAGTGGGGACAGCAAATCGTGGTGGATTTTCGTCCCGGCGCGAGCGGCATCATCGGCACCGAAATCGCCATGCGTGCCGCGGCGGATGGTTACACGCTGATGCACGGCAATCTCGCGCAGTTCGCCATCAACCCCAGCCTTTTCAGCAAGCTGCCGTACGACACGCCGCGTGATTTCATGCCGCTGTCGCTGGTGGCCACCGCACCGCAATTGCTGGTGGTTAATCCGTCACTCGCCGTCAAAGACGTGCGTGGCCTGATCGATCTCGCCAAAGCCTCGCCGGGCAAATTGAATTTCGGCTCCGGTGGCAGCGGTACGCTCGCGTATGTCGGCGGCGAGTTGTTCAAATCGATGACCAGCACCAACATCGTGCATGTGTCCTACAAAGGCACCGTGCTGGCGTTGACCGACCTGATGGCGGGACAAGTGCAAATGTTGTTTTCGGACATGCCCATCGCGCTGCCGCACACCAAAACCGCCAAGCTGCGCGCACTGGCCGTCACCAGCCCGCAGCGCTCGATGCTTGCTGCAGGCGTGCCTACTATTGCCGAGTCCGGATTGCCGGGCTTTGCGCTGGTGAACTCATGGGGCATCTTCGCGCCGCGCGGCGTTCCGCAGCCGATTGTCGGCAAACTGCACGCCGAGCTGGTGCGCGCGCATACGCTGGCGGATTTGAAAGAGCGTTATACGAATTTGGGCGTAGAGGCCACCAGCAGCACGCCGCAACAGTTTACGGAGTTCATTACGATGGAAGCGGCGAAATTCGCCAAGGTGCTGCGCGAGTCCGGGGCGAAGGTGAATTGAATTGCGTGAGGGGTGAGGGGTAGTCCGTAGGGCGTCAATAAGCGCAGCGCATTGCGCCGAATGTCTGTGTGTAACGCGCAAACATGCGGCGCAATGCCCTTCGGTTAATGCGCCCTACGATTTCTGCGTGAGGGGTGAGAGGTGTGTCCCCAGTGGTCATTTTCGCAGCGCACTGAACACGAAATCCTTGTCTTTCTGCTGCGTGTGGCATTGATGGCAGGCGGTGGCGGCATTTTTGCCCACCGCGCGCTCGGTGGTGCTGTCCTTGGCGAACCCCTCGTAACCCCAGCCGCCGGTGTCCTTGTATTTTTTCGCATCTTTGTGCATCACGCCGACCACCTTACGTTCGCCTTCGGTGACGGCGTTGTCGGCGGATTTCGCATCCAGCAGATCGAACACGATGACGGAACCGTCGGGAAATTTCCCCTTCTTGTAGCCTTCCATCGCCTGCTTGTTGGCGTAAATGTGGTGCATGCCGCCGAAACTTTGATACAGCGGATGCCCCTGGTTAATCACCATGCTTTTCACGTGATGCCAATCACGATAACCGGTGGGGTACGGCACCGGCGCCGGATCCGCCGCCAGCGCAGGCGCCATGTTGATTGCCAAAACGGCTGCCGCTAAAGTCGCTCTCATGATGCGCTCCTGTAGAATAATCACCAGCGCACAATAGTCATACCGCGCCTTGTGCGCCAGTACGCACCAAAGCGTGGGGTAGGAACAAAACGGTATATCTTGTGGAAGCAAAAGTAAAAAAGAAATCGCAGCCGCTGCGTCCTGCAGTCAGCGCGATGGTCGAAGACATCGTGGGCTGCAAGTGGTCGCTATCGGTGATGCGCCTGGTGCGCCATGGCGTCCATCGTCCGGGGGCGATGCAAAAAGCCGTGGAGGGGTTATCAACCAAGGTGTTGAACGAGCGCCTGCGCAAACTTCTGCGCTTCGGCATCGTCGATAAGCAATCCTTCCCGGAAGTACCGCCGCGCGTGGAATACCGGCTCACCGAATTTGGTTTGCAATTCTCGTCGCTGCTCGACGACGTTGATCGTCTGCAGGGCTGGATGGACACGCGGAAATCGTAGCGCGTAGGCCAATAAGCCGTTCTGAGCTTGTCGAAGGACGAAGCGCATTGCGCCGAATGTGTGTGTGACGAGCAAACATGCGGCGCATTGCCCTTCGGTTAATGCGCCCTACGATTTCTACTCCCATTTGTTAAGTCGTGATCCGACAATCAAAAGCATGGTAGCTATGATCATTGATATTCCAAGCAACGGAAGCGCATAGCCCAAGAAGCAGTAGACGCTGCAGAAAAACAACCCTGGAAATATGGCAAGTACCGCGAAAATCCACACAATTGCCGCAAGGACCGAGACAATCGATCCCGCAGTCAAAAACAAAGACCCTGCCCTCCGATTACTTGGTTCCCCTAGAAAGTACCCTTTTGCCGAGAGGAACCCTAATATCGGCGCACCGAACATGCCGATTACCCCACCAATCATTGCGAAAGGGTATAGAAACCCTAATGCGTTTTGAAATTCGTCAATGGCGTTCATACTTGCCATTCACAATGCAGTAGCACGCGATTTATTGACACCCCGCCACACAGTTAGCCTTCCCATCAAACTCCATCGTGCGCCCGCTGATCGCAAGATGCACCGGGCGCTTTTGCATTTTGACGAGGGCCGCCGTGCGTGAATCCGGCCTCAGTTTGCCGCCGTTGGTGGCGCGTTCGTTGACGTGGGTGGCGATCACCGCCGCCGGTTTGATGAGTTCGTTCATCGCAAACGTCGCTGAATATGCGGAGATGGCGCTTGAACCATAATTCAACAGCACGAGGTTGGCCTTGTGATAATCGCCGACCACGGTTTTCATTTCGGCGTGGATGCCGGTGTCGCCCGTCATATACACGGTGAGGCCGTTGGTGAATTTGATGACATAGCCGCTGGGCGGGCCGAGGTAGAGACTGGTGTTGTCCACCGCCAGACCCGCTTTTTGCGGATCGGTCAGCAGCTCGCGTGACACGGTGCTGTCGTGCGAGGCGGGCACGATGGTGACTTCGACGCCTGCCGTGGCGCCCGGCGCTTTAAGTGTGCGCGTGCCGCCGAGCTGCGCATTGGCCTGGCACGAGGCGGCAAAGGGCACGTTGAGCTCGCCGTCTTTTTCGGGGCAGGCGCCGATGGGCTTGCCGCGGATATTTTCGATTTTTTTGGCGATGAAGGCGCCCATCGGCGCGACCATCATGATCGCCGAATTCTTGGCAGCCGCGACTTCGGCGGTGGTGGAATGCGGCGCGGCGGAAATGGTATCGACTTTATCGCACGAGCCGGCGTCCAACGCTTTGAGTTTGCGGTCGCCCATGTGATCGCCATGCGCGTGAGACAGCAGCACCAGATGCACGTCGCCCAGACGCGGATCATCGCCGCCGGTGATCGATTGTCCCGCGTCATACAAAATACGCACGCCGGTGGGGTCTTCAAAAAGCGTCGCGCGGTCGCGCTCGCACAACTCGCCTGCGTGCGAACCCAGTGGCGTGATTTTGACGTTCTGCGCCCACGCCGCGCCGCCAAATACCAGCCCTGCCGCCAACACACCGATAACCCATGGCTTCGCTTTCATGGCATCTCCTTGAGAAGAAATATAACGTAAGTAATTGTTTTTACAGTATTTTTATTCCAGCCAACCACAGCAGTTCAGCCATCTGCGTATCCGCGACCACCACCCCCTGCGCCTGCGCCGCAGCCGCCAGCTTGTGCCGCCGCGCGCCGGGCAAACGCACGCCTTCGTCGCGCAACATCTCGCGAATCATCACTTCCAGCCGCGAGAAATAGGCGTCGCTGCCCGCCAGCGCGCCGGGATCAATCGCCAGTATCGCGTGGCCGATGCGCGGGTTGTTGCCCGGCTCGAAGTAGGATTCGTTTTCAAAACTGAATGCCGCGCCGGTCAGCGCCACGCACAGTACTTCGACCATCATCGCCAGCGCCGCGCCCTTGACGCCGCCAATGGCATTCAGGCTGCCTGTCAGCGCAGCCTTGGCATCTGTCGTCGGATGGCCGTCTTTATCGACTGCCCAGCCTGTGGGTATCGGTTTATTTTCTTTCGCATACATCATGATCTTGCCGCGCGTGACTTCGGTGAGCGACAAATCCACCACGATGGGCTCTGCATCTTTGCGCGGAAAAATCGCCGCCACCGGATTGGTGCCGTAAAACGCGCGCTTGCCGCCCCACGCGTTGATCGCCGAGGGTGAATTGGTAAACGCCAGGCCCACCATGCCCGCCTGCGCGATGGGCGCGAGGTGATACGCCAGCGCACCCATGTGATGGCTGTTGGTGACGCCCACAAAACTCACGCCGGATTTTTTGGCGCGCGTGATGGCTTCCCGCGCTGCCTGCGCACACGCAGGGAATGCCAAACCGCCGCCCGCATCGATCAGCGCGGTGGCGCCTTTGCGTTTGATGATTTTCGGTTTGGCCTTGCCGTCGGCGCGCCCTTCTTTCAGGTGCTGGCAATACAGCGCCACGCGCGACAGCCCATGTCCGCTTAAGCCTGCGGCTTCGGCGGCGACCAGCGCTTGCGCGGTGGATTGCGCCATCACTTTGGCTGCGCCGGCGCGTTTTAGCGCGCGCGCGGTGACTTCAACCAGTCGCTCAACAGGTATTTGCGCCATATTTTAAGTATATGTTTTTATTGAATAATTTTATATCACTACAATCCCACCGCGCCATCATATTTCTTTTTCACCTCATCGGCGGGCAGATATTTTTCTTCCAGCGCCTTCCACTTGGAAAAACCCGCCATCTCGTGAAACGCGCCCATGGGATGCACCTTCAGGCGATTCTGAAAATCGATTTCCGCCTGCGCGCCGCGCGCTTTTAAATCGACCGCGTAGTCCCACATGCCCATCATGGTCGAGCGCATGCCGGTCAGCGACACGTGCATGATTTTGTAACCCATCGCGGCGAAATCCTCGAAGGTCACTTTGGATTCGTGCCATTTGAGATTCGCGGAGTAATTCAGATACAGCGGCACGTTGGGAAATTCCGCCAGCACTTCACGCGCAAAGCGTTGCGGCTGCTCGATATCCGCCGTGGGGAACTCCGCCCAGATCATATCGGCGCCCGCGCGCGCGTAAGCTCGCCCACGGCGTATCGCCTCATCCAGCCCGCCTCCGGCCGCAGCAATGGCATCGGTGCGCGCGATGATCATAAAATCCTTGTCCTTGCGGGCATCGAGCGCGGCGCGGATTTTGCCGACGGCTTCATCCAGCGGTATAACCACTTTGCCCGCGACATGCCCGCAGCGCTTGGGCGCGACCTGATCTTCGATGTGGATCGCGGCCAGCCCGGCGGCCTCGAAATCCTGCACCGTGCGAATCACATTCAGCGCGTTGCCGTAGCCGGTGTCCACATCGGCGATCACCGGAAGATTAACCGCACGCGCGATGTGACGCGCGTTGTTGAGCATCTCGGTTTCGGTGATGAATCCCACATCGGGCAAGCCGAGCAGCGTGAGCGACACATCGTAGCCGCCGACATACACAAAATCGAAGCCGGCTTTCTCCACGATCATCGCGTGCAGCGGCGTGGTGATGCCGGGCGAGGTAAGGAATTTTTTTTGTTTCAGCAACTCGCGCAGCTTGCGGCCCATGCTCATGCGGTTCTCCCGTTCAGTGGTTACTGTAGGTTGGCGCTGAGCCTGCGAAGCCCAACAGCGCGATCTTGCCACTTGCCGCCTGCACTGTGTTGCAACCGTGTTTGTGTTGGGCTTCGCAGGCTCAGCGCCAACCTACGTTACTTAATCAGCGATTGCCCCGGCTTGACGCGGCTAAACACCACGGGCTTGGTGGCGCACGCAAAACGCCCATCTTTCCACGACACGCTGGTGAAGCGTGAATTCTCCAGATCGCGCACCTCGGGAAAATCGGTGCGGAAATGTGCGCCGCGTGAATCCTCTCGCGCTTCGGCAGCATTGCGGATCGATTTCGACACCAGAATCAGGTTCTTTAAATTCAACCAATCGTGCCAGGTGAGATTGAACGCTAGGTTGCGGTTATCCACGCCCGTCGCGTCGAGTTCGGCTTCGAGTTCATCCAGCACGCTCGCCGAACGCGCCAGCGATGCGGCGTCGCGCACGATGCCCACGTCGTCCCACATGTGGTTGTAGAGTTTTTCGCGCAGGTCGGTCAGCGACCCTGCCGGTTTGGAGAAAGGCGCGCGGCATGCGGCCACCGCGGCATCGATGGCATCCTGATCCGGTGTTTGAAATGCGCCGTTGGCCTTCACCCAACCCGGCATCACATCCCCCGCGATGCCGCCGAACACGGTGGAGTTGGCCACGCCGTTACCGCCCAAGCGGTTTGCGCCATGCACGCCGCCGGAATCCTCGCCCGCGCAAAACAAGCCGTGCAACTGCGTGGTGCAATCCACCTTGAACTCCACGCCGCCCATCATGTAATGCGCCGTCGGCACCACGTCCACCAAGCCGGACACCAGATCAAAGCCGCAATCGGCGCAGCGCTCGACCATGCCTTTGAATTCTTTACGCACCATCACCGGATCGAGATGCGCCATGGTGATATAAAGCCCGCCGACTTTGTTGACACGGCCTGCGCGCATTTCCGCATCCATGCCGCGCGAGACGATGTCGCGCGTGGCGCGCTCGCCGCGCGAGTCATACTTGTGCATGAAGCGCTCTTTGTCGCCGTTGAGCAAATAGCCGCCCGCGCCGCGCAAACCTTCCTCGATAATCGTGCCGGTGATGCGCGTGTCCATGCCGGCAATCAAGCCGGTCGGATGAAACTGCACCATTTCCATGTCGCGCAGCGGCAAGCCCGCGCGCAGCGCCATCGCCATGCCATCACAGGTTTTGTCCCCCGAGGGCGTGTGAAATTTATACATCGTCGGCCCGCCGCCGGTGGCGAGCAGCACCGCTTGCGCCTGCACGAATACAAATTCGCCGCTGCGGATGTCGATCATCAACACGCCGGCCACCGCGTCACCCGCCTTGTTCTTGATGAACTCCACCGCGCGATGTTCTTCCATGCGGTGTATGCCGCGCGCCCACACCTGCTCGGCCAAACGATTGATGATTTCAATGCCGGTCAGGTCGCCCTTGTGTACCGTGCGGTCAAAGGTCTGCCCGGCAAATGCTTTTTGATGGATCGTGCCGTCGGGATTGCGATCAAAAAAACAACCGAGTTCGTTTTCGAGTTCGTGGATGCGTTCAACGGCGGTTTCCACCAGCGTCCACGCCAGCTCCTGATCGGGCAGCCACTTGCCGCCTTCAATAGTGTCCATGAAATGCCGTTCGACCGAATCTTCTTTCGCCAGCGCCACGTTATAGCCGCCTTGCACCATGCGCGTGCAACCCGACTTGCCGAGCAAGCCTTTGACCGCGACGGTGATCGACAGATTCGGGTTGTGCTGATGCGCGTGCAGTGCGGCGAACAGGCCCGCGCCACCGGAGCCTAAAATCAGGATGTCGGTCTTGACCGTTTTCATCAGCAGGCCTTGACGCCGAGCGCCGCCAATACTTCAGCACGATTGTCGCGCGCAACCTTATTCACTTCGGTATACAAATTGCCGCCGTGTGAATCCATCGCCACCAGCAGCGGACCGAAGCCCTTGATGCGAAATTTCCACAGTGATTCGGGGTTCAGATCATCGAGATCGACCTCCTCGATCTGTTCGATCCAGGTGGTTTCCAGCGCAGCGGCACCGCCGACGATCGCCAGATAAATGCCGCCAATATCCTTGAGCGCCGCTTGCGAGGCCGCGAACAGCCCGCCCTTGCCGATGATGATGCGAACGCCGTATTGCTCCATCAGCGGGCGTGTGAAGCGCTCCATGCGCGCGCTGGTGGTGGTGCCGATGCAGATCGGCTCGTATCCTGACGGATGCGCCTCGGTCTCGCCCACCCATTTGACGTTGGGTGCGGTATGCACCACCGCGTGGCCGCGCATGTCGAAGCGCGTTTTACGTCCATGATCGAACATGTGTATCTGCGTCGCGTCGCGGATGCCGTAGAGCGTTTGGTTCAGCGTCACGGTGTCATTCACGCGCACCTGACGTATCTGCTGTTCCGTCACCGGCATGTCGAATTCGTAGTGCGCCATGATCAGAATCCGTAGCTCAGGCCTTGCGGGGTAAACGTCGCCCGCGAGCGCCGCGCCGAGTGGCACTGCATGTTCACCGCCACCGGGTTCAGCGTGATGTGCGTCGCGGCTGTTTCGATATGCACTGCGAACGACGTTGAATCGCCACCCAGCCCTTGCGGCCCCACACCGAGCTTGTTGACCACGGCGCTGAGTTCTTGTTCCAGTTTCGCGCCCTCGGGATCAGTACAGGATGTGCCTAGTGGCCGCGTAGCCGCTACTTTCGACAGATGCACACACAAATCCGCCGTGCCGCCCACACCTACACCCACGATGGTAGGCGGGCAGGTTTTGCCGCCGGCTTCAAGCACACAGTCGATCACAAAGGTTTTGATCGCGTCGATGCCGTCGGCGGGAAACGCCATTTTGAGCCACGAGTTGAATTCCGAGCCGGAGCCTTTGGGAATCATCTCTATCGACAGCTCATCGGGCTTGTCGGAGAAATCAATGTTGATCACCGGCACGCCGCGTCCGCACGAGGTGTGTTCGTTTTGCCGCGTGGTGGGATGCACCACGCTGGAACGCAGCGGATGTTCTTTGGTGGCGCGCTCGCAGCCCTTGGTGATAGCCTGCTTTAATTGATAACCATCGAACGCAATGTTTGATCCGATGACCACGTTGTAAATCGGAATCCCTGTATCCTGACACAACAGATTGGTGTTGGCTTCGGCCACTTTGATATTGCGGATCATGGTGCCGAGAATCGCCTTGCCAGTGGCGTTGGTCTCGCTGGCATCCAGCCGCTTGAAACCCTCTTTGATATCCGGCGGCAGCAGCTTTAATGCGCGGATGTAAATTTCCTTGGAGGCCTCTTCGACCTGCTTGAGATCAATTTTCATTTCAGTTAGCGGTAAGGTTGCGCTCGCGCACGATTTTCCCCCAGCGCACGGTTTCTTCTTTGATGGTTTTGGCGAACTGCGCCGGACTATCGCCGACCGGGACCATGCCGAGCTGCTCGTAGCGCGCGCGGATGTCGGGTGCTTGCAACGCCTTGGCGGTGTCGGCATGCACTTTGTCGATGATTGTTTTGGGGGTTCCGGTCGGCACGACCAAACCGAACCAGCCGAGGTTTTCAAAACCCGGCAGCGTTTCGGCGGCAGCGGGCACATCGGGCAATTGCTTCAAGCGTTGCAGACTGGTGACCGCAAGACCGCGCAGCTTGCCCTGCTGCACTTGCCCGATCGCCGCCGGGAGATTGGCGGGCACAAAATTAATTTGCCCGCCCAGCAGATCCACCAGCGCCGGGCCTTCACCCTTGTACGGCACATGCACGGCATCGATGCCCGCCGCGTGCATGAAGTTCTCGCCCGCCAGATGGGTTTGCGTGGCGAAGCCCGCCGTGCCCATGGTGAATGTTTTGGGTTTGGCCTTGGCCATGGCGATAAAATCTTTCAGCGTCTTCGCAGCAAACGACGGATTCACCACGAGAATTTGAGGCCCGCTCGCGACCATGGTGATCGCGACGAAATCTTTTTCCGGATCAAAAGGCATCTTGCGATACAGGTGCTGATTGGCGGAAATGATGGAGCCCGACGTCATGAACAGCGTGTAACCATCGGGGTTCGCCTTCGCCGCGAGATCGCCGCCGATGTTGCCGCCCGCGCCGCCGCGATTATCAACCACGATGGTCTGGCCCCAGATTTCGGTCAGCTTCTGTGCCACCACGCGCGTCACTATGTCATTAGCCCCGCCGGGCGCGAACGCGACAATGATGCGCACCGGGCGATTCGGATAATTTTGCGCCTGCGCCACAGCCATACTCGATAGCAGTATCAGTGAAAAATTACATAGGTATTTGTTTTTAATCATTATTTTCAATCCTCACCGCGCATTAAACCAGTGCCCGTGCAGAATGCATGATGCGCCACAACGCGCAGCTTTACGACTCAAATCAGATTCAACAAGAACAACAGCCCCACCACAACACTCACCCCTGCCGCTCCAGCCAACAGCGTCTTCTGCCATGCGTTGACCTCATGTGCGTTGCCCGGCAACGACACGAATTCGAGCATCAGCAGACGCACGCCACCGGCCATGTGCGCAGCCAGTAACAACACCAAAATAGTTTCGGCCCACTTTACCAGCGGCTGATCGCTCCAGCGCAAAAACGATTCGAGCTTGGCTTCGCCGTGCAGCGCGTTGCCCAGCGCCCAAAAGTGCAGCGGCAGAAATAGCGTCAGCGCGACGCCCGATAGGCGATGCACGAGAAACGCCCAGTAAGCCGGGTGATTGCGGGAGCGGGAATCGTTCTTCATGGCATTAAGAAACCACGGCCCACACGGCGCGAAAGCCCCACATCGCCAGCGTCAATCCCAGCACGCACATCAAGATATCCACCCCGCGCCCGCGCCAGCCGAATTCCGCGCAGATATTACGCACGCCGATGGGCGCATGTATCGCCACCGCCGCCACAAACAAGGCATAGAAACCGCCCCACGCCACGTTGCCCCGTGTGCGTCCCAGAATTTCCGCAGCGGACAAGCCGTTGCGCACCGCGTAGATGATGGTAATCAGATGAACGACGACGCACACCGCCAGCAGCATCGCGCTTATGCGTTGCGCGCCCCACAGCAGGACTTGGCTGCGCGTGTTCATCGTCATTACATCTCGCCTTTGAGCGTCGCGCTCAATATCGCGCGCTTCAGCCCTGCTATGCCAGCCGTCGGTGAAATGCCTTTCGGGCAGCGCTCGGTGCAAGCCATGTGTGTGTGGCAGGCATGGCACCCGGCGTCTCCGGCCACCGCCGCCAAGCGCTCTTGTTGCGCCACGTCGCGCACATCGTTCACCAACGTCCACGCACGGTTCAACGCGGCCGGACCGAGGTAATCCGGCTTCCACGTCACTACTTCGCACGCGCTGTAACATACGCCGCAGCCGATGCATTCAATCGCCGCATCCACCGCCTTGCGTTGCTTTGATTCCGGTTTGACCTCGGCGAACGCGTCCTTGCGCGTTTTGCTTCCGGTGAAACGGCCGCGCGCCTTGGCCCATTTATCGAAGAATTCGCTCATGTCGGTGACAACATCCTTGATCACCGGCAAGTTTCGCAACGGTGCGATTTCCAACTTGTCGTCAGGCGCCACCTTGGACACATGCGTGCGGCAGGTCCAGCGCGACACGCCGTTGACCGACATCGCGCACGAGCCGCACACGCCCACGCGACAGGCAAAGCGATACGCCAGCGACGGATCAAGCCGGCGCTGCACATAGGTCACCACGTCGAGCACGGTCTGGCTTTCGAGACGGGGGACTTCGTATTCCTGAAACTCACCCTCTTCGGCGCCGCGCCAGATTTTGACTTGCAGGTTCGCCATGGCTTAGTGCGCTCCGCCCGTTTTGACATCAGTACGCGACACCGTCGGCGCGGGCATACGTTCAATCATCACGTTCACGCACGCCGGCAATTTGGATTTCACCGCGCGCTCCAGTGCCCACGGCAAATCAGCAGCACTGGTCACCCGCTCACCGTGGCCACCCAATGCCGTCACTACTTTTTCGTAGGCGGCGCCGGGCAACAACTCGCAACCCACCGCACGCGCTTTTCCATAGGTACGCAGTTGAATCTGATACTCCGCATTCCAGCACGAGTCATTCCCCACCACTGCAACAAACGGCAAGGCGTGCCGAACCGCCGTATCAAACTCGGCCATGTGAAAACCAAACGTGCCGTCGCCCAACACCGCTACCACGGTAGCATTGGGGCGCGCGACACGCGCAGCCATCGCAAACGGAATCGCGCTGCCTATCGAACCCGCCGGACCATTGATGATGCGCGTGGACGCGCTCATGCACGCCTGCGCCCATTGGCCGAATTCACCACCATCGATCACCAGGATGGGATCGTCTGCGTCATGCAGAATTTTCTGCACCGCGCGACCGATTTCCAATGCGTGTAATGTGCCGGGCGAAATCGCAGCCTGGGTTTTCCAGGCCGTCGGCCGGTAGGCAATCGCATCAGTAACAGAGGCAAAATAACCATTTGTTTTTATTGATTTATTTTCACCGCCGGCCATAAGATCGCGCATCGCTGCGGGCGCATCCGCAACAGCGTTCAGCGTCACACGCTCCGGTTTGAGTGTCGCTATCGACCGTCTCAGCACGGCGATGTCCGTATCGATGACGATGAATCGGCATTGCGCATTCACTGCGGGCGGCTGCGCAAAACGCAAAGTGTAATCCGGTTGCTTACCGATCAACACAATCAAGTCGGCTTCCGGCAGCACATCGCCAAACGCGCCCAGACACGGATCGGCAATGCCGCGCGGGCTTTCCATGCATAACACGGCAGCGCCGGTGGCTTGACTCAATTGATCGAGCAACACTTGACCGCGCATGCTTGCAAGCTGCGGCCCACAAATTATCAGCGGACGTTTCGCATGGGCAAGGGCATCCAGCACCGCTTGTGCAGCGTGTAGCGTAAGCCCCTGTGAAGGCGCATAAAAATCATCGGGTTTCGGCACGCAAACATCCGCAGGTTCAACCGTCTGCTCCAGCACATCAAACGGCAAACTCAAATGCACCGGCCCCGGTCGTCCGCTGCGTGCGATGCGCATGGCGCGCGCGATGTCGTCGCCCAACGTGGCGGCGCTGCGCGCAGTGAACGATGCTTTGGTGACGGGAGCAGCCATATCCGCCTGCGCCATTTCCTGAAATGCACCGCGCCCGAGTTGATTCAGCGGCGCGTGGCCCGAGAGCATCACCAGTGGCGATTCAGCGGCCAGTGCGGTATACAGCGCACCAATACCATTGGCGTGACCCGGCCCACCGGTGAGTAACGCTACGCCAGGTTCGCCCGTGAGCCGCCCCCACGCGTCGGCCATGTGCACCGCAGCGCCTTCGTGACGCACATGGGTTATATTGATACCCGCATCAATCGCCGCATCGTACAGCGGCATGATTTGATTGCCGGAGAGGGAAAACAACTGCCGCGCGCTGGCTACCGCCAGTGCGCGCGCCAGAATGTCTGCGCCTCTTAAAGTGGGCATGCTATGGGGTGGCGGGACGCAGAAAATCGGTCCCCTCGCCCCGCCTGCGGGGCGAGGGCGCTTTCTATGCTGACTCGTACAAACGCGTCATCACAAACTCGTTGTGACCCAGCGCTTCAGCCGCCGTCAAACGGCCATTGCACGTGCGCAACATGACTTCGATCAACTCGTCACCGGTTTGATCGAGATTTTTCTCCCGTTGCAGCAAGCCGGAGCAATCGTGATCGACGTGTTCAGACATGGTACGCACGGTACGCGGATTGGCGCACAGCTTGATCACGGGGATGATCGGATTGCCGATCACGTTGCCTTGGCCGGTGGGGAACAAATGCACCACGTAGCCCGAGGCCGCGCACAGCGTCACCATTTCGGCGGCAGCGGATGAGGAATCCATAAACCACAGGCCCGGCTTGGTCGGCATCTCGGCTTTGTCGAGCACGCCCACCACCTTGCACTTGTGGCCGATTTTCTGGATGTTGCCCAGCGCTTTTTCTTCGATGGTGGTCAGGCCGCCGGCGATGTTGCCCTTGGTAGGCTGCGAGTCGGAAAGATCGCTCGTTTTGTGACGCTCGATCACGGCCTGATAACGGTCGAACATTTTCATGAATGCCGCGCGCACTTCGGGCGTGGCGCAACGGTCGGCAACGATGTGTTCGCCGCCGGTGATCTCGGTGGTTTCACCAAAGCACATGGTGACGCCCAGCGGATCGAGTTTGTCGAAGGCGTTGCCCACAGTGGGGTTCGCGCCGCAGCCGGAGGTGGTGTCGGATTCGCCGCACTTGGTGGATACCCACAGATCGCTGATCGGGCATTCGACGCGGCGGATTTCAGACGCCCACTGCACGTATTCCTTCGCCACTTTGGACGCGCGCATAATCGTGTCGTGGTCACCGTGCAGCTCAATGCCGAAGCCGGTTACCGGCTTGCCGGTTTTGGCGATGGCCTGAACAATCCGATTAGTCCACTCTTCTTCAATGCCGATCACCACCACGGCGGCAACGTTCGGGTTGCAGCCCGCGCCGATCAGCGTGGCAAAATGCAGGTCGAGGTCGGCGCCGAACTGCAGACGGCCATACGGGTGGCCCACCACTGTGGTGCCTTTGATATTGTGCGCGACGGCTTCGCAGGCGGCATTCGATAGATCATCGAGCGGCAGAATGATGACGTGGTTGCGTACGCCGACACGACCGTTCTCGCGGCGATAACCCATGAATGTGGTTTTGCTTGAAATCATTTCTTATACCTCGTGAATAAATCAAGGGAACACTTTAAGCGAAGCAGAACGAACAACCCGCCACTGCTACCAACGTTTAGTCTTTACGTTGTGGACATGCGTGTGTTCGCCGACTTTGATATCAGCGACGGCTTTGCCGATGTCGAAGCCGTACTTCCACACGGTGTCTCCGGACTTCAGCGGCTTGGTGGCGACCTTGTGCCCGATGGGAATATCCGTCAGCGCCTTCACCGTGACGGTGGAGTCGTCCTCCATCAGCCAGCCGACGAGTTCCTGCCCGGCTTTGATGCCTTCAACCACGGCGACCCCTACGGTATCTTTTTTGTCGTGCATCAGAAAATGAATCATGTTCGCTCCTGAACTATCTTGAAATTCTTCGACAGGTGGATATTATCCAAAAAAAGGCGGCCTAAGCCGCCTTCCGTAAAAATCATCCGAGTGCTACTACGACGACGATTTCGACTACTTCGCGGCTTCGGCGGCCACTTCCGCCGGCGCGGCAGTCTGAACCTCGGGCAGCATTTCCGGCACGGCTGCGGCGCTACCGCGCACTGCCAGTTTTTCCTTGATGCGCGCGGCTTTACCCGTGAGGTTCCGCAGGTAATACAGCTTGGAGCGGCTCACATCACCGCGGCGCTTGACTTCGATGCTGGCGATCAGCGGGGAGTAGGTCTGAAAGGTTCGCTCAACGCCCTCGCCCGAGGAAATCTTGCGCACGATGAAGTTGGAGTTCAAGCCGCGATTGCGCTTGGCGATTACCACGCCCTCATAGGCCTGTACGCGTTTGCGCTCGCCTTCGACCACTTTCACACTGACCACCACGGTGTCACCCGCGGAAAAGTCCGGGACGTTTTTGCCCAGACGCGCGATTTCTTCGTTTTCGAGCTCTTGAATCAAATTCATTTTCCTGCTCCTTGTCCTTGTGCTGCTGCTTCCACCAAGTTTTCAATCAATTTTCAATCATATACTCATCGAGGAGCTTACGCTCTTCCGTGCTCACTCCGCGCGCCGCCAGTAAATCCGGCCGGCGTTGTTGCGTTCTGCCCAATGCCTGCTTCAAGCGCCAACGGGCGATGTCCGCATGATTACCCGACATCAACACCGGCGGCACCGCCATGCCTTCATACACTTCAGGTCTCGTGTAGTGCGGGCAATCGAGCAACCCGTTCACAAACGAATCCTGCTGCGCCGACTCCGCATCGCCCAGCACGCCGGGCAACTGCCGAATCACACTATCCATCAACACCATCGCTGCCAACTCACCGCCTGACAGCACGTAATCTCCAATCGAGATTTCGTCGCCGCCATCCGCGATCTGGCGCGCGATCACGCGTTCATCCACGCCTTCATAACGCCCTGCCAGCAACACTATGCCCTGCTCCGCCGCCAGCGACATCACGATCTCGTGCGTCAACCGGCGTCCCTGTGGCGACAGGTAAACCATCTTCGGCTTGCGCACGCCGGCGCTGATCTGCCGTTGCCGCGCCGCGTACACCGCCCGGTCCAGCGGCTCGGCCATCATCACCATGCCGGGACCACCGCCATATGGCCGGTCATCCACCGTGCGATGCGCGTTGTTGGAAAAATCACGCGGATTCCACGGCAAAAACTGGTACAGCCGCCGTTCGTTTGCCCGTCCGGTAACGCCTGCTTCGGTCACCGCATCGAACATTTTCGGGAACAGCGTTACTACATCAAATTGCAGCATACTCAGTTAAGTCCGATCAGGGCCAGTAATCCGCGCCCTAGTAGTCAGCACCCCACTCCACTTCGATCAAACTCGCTGCAATATCCACACGCTTGACCACTTTGGCAATGAATGGAATTAATCTTTCCCGTTCTTTGCTGCCATCAATCGCACTTTGTTGCACTACCTGCACTACCATTACATCATTAGCGCCGGTTTCCATCATCGAGGTTACGACGCCGAAATCCAGCCCTTCTGTATTCTTAACCCTGAGCCCCATCAAATCGGACCAGTAATACTCGCCCAATGCCGCAGGCGGAAACGCGTCTCGAGGAATCGCTACTTGCTGGCCCTTTAACCCCGCCGCCACGTCGCGATCATTGCATCCTGCCAGCTTCGCCACCACATCGGCGCCCTGCGCCTGCGATTGCTCTATCTCAACTTCACGCCAACCGCCATCACCGACGCCACCCAACCACCACCTCGGGTAGTTCGTCAGATTGCTGACAGCCCTGGTATAGGTCTGAACTCTGATCCAACCCTTAATCCCGAACGGAGCGCTGATGCGCCCCATTTCCACCAGATTCTCGGGCGTTACCTTAGCTGCTACCTGAGTCTCAGGCGGCTGCGGGCGTTGCAGCGGCTTCACCAGCAGCGGGATTGACCTTGGCAAACTGCTTGACGAGGCGTTGCACGGTGTTGGACGGTTGCGCCCCCACCGATTGCCAGTGCGCCAGGCGCGTGCGGTCGAGCCGGAATGTTTCGTGGCCAGCGGGCGCCTTGGGATCGTAAAATCCGATACGCTCGATAAACCGGCCATCGCGTGCGCGACGCGCATCCGCCACTACCAGATTGAAAAAAGGACGCTTTTTGGCGCCGCCTCGCGCTAAACGAATCACTACCATGGGAACCTATCCTTAGACTTAGAAAATTCGCCGCCGCTAAATATTGAACATTATTTGAACAACGTAGAAGTTCGGCGGGGAAAATCAGAAAGGCCGTGATTTTACGACACTTTTTGCCCTTGACGCAAGGAATAACCCCGCTGAAGCCCCGTACGGAACGCCCGCATCACGATTGCCGCAACAATGACTTAACCAATTGTTTTTATTGATAAATTTTTACATTACGCCACGAGAAAATGAGCATGAGTCACGATATCGTCACGGATGCGCAACGCATCGCCAAAGCCACCCACACCCGCTTCGGCGAGGCTATCCAAGCCCCAGCCGGCCAGCCGGGCGCCGACGAACTGCGGCGTAGGGTAGAGCACAGCTCACACCGCAAATGGACCGGGCAAGCGGTTGACCCGGCGTTGCTCAAGCTGCTGTTCGCCTGTGCGCTGTCCGCGCCCTCCAAATCCGATTTGCAACAGGCCGACATCATCCACGTCGCCGACCGCACCAAAATCAAGGCCATCGCCGATTTTATTCCCGACATGGCGTGGATTAACAACGCGCCGGTGTTCCTGGTGTTCTGCGGCAACAACCGGCGCATTCGCCAGATCGGCGAATGGCGCGGCAAACCGTTCGTCAATGAACACCTCGATCATTTCATGAACGCCGCTGTAGATGCCGGCATTGTGCTCGCGAGTTTTATCCACGCCGCCGAAGCGGCGGGCCTGGGCACGGTACCGATCAGCGCGGTGCGCAACCAGCCGCGCGAGACCAGTGACATTCTGGAATTACCCGATGCGGTGTTCCCGGTCGCGGGACTGTGCGTCGGCTACCCGCTGGAACGCGGCCATGTCACCGCGCGTCTGCCGCTCGACGTCACGGTACACACCGACCGCTTTAACGAAACCGGGCTAAAAGAAAAAATCGACGCCTACGATCAGCGCCGCCACGCATTGTTTCCGCTACGCAAACAACGCCACGCCAACCTGTATCCCGACGTTGAATTCAACGGCTGGTCGGAAGACAAAGCGCGGCATTACTCGGTGCCGGAGCGCTCGGATTTTGGTGCGTTTATCCGCGAGAAGAAATTCAGTTTGAAGTAGCGTTGTTAACAAATCCCGTGGCGCGCGCTCAGCCCATCGATTTCATAATAAATTCAATGTTCGAGCGATCCGGCTTCATTTCGCCGCGCTCGATGCGACGGCATAGTTCGACTATGGCATCGTTGGCTGGCGTGGCAATATTTTTTTCACGGCCCTTGCGCGCGATATGGCCGTTGAGAAATTCGGCTTCCGTTCGGCGGCCCTTGAGAAAATCCTGAAACACCACGCCGCGCGCGGTGCGCGAGCCTTTTTTGCCCATGTGGCCGAGAATAGTAAACAGCAGCTTGTCGATGATTTTTTCTTCGGGGCCCATGAATTCTTCCGGGCTCAAGCCAAAAATCGCATCAAGCTGGTAACCGTGCGCCGCGCCCACGCGCATGGTTTCACTCGCAAGCTTCGCGCACAGATTGACCACCTCGGGAATCTCCACCGCCTGCCACGACTGCAAGGCCATCGCGCCGAACGGCGCGAGGATCATCGAGCTGTTCACCAGCTTGGTCCACTTCGCGCCTTCGATGTTGTCGGTGATGGTGATCGTGCCGGAATGCTTCATCAGCTTTTCCAGTTCGGTCAGGCGCGGCGTCACGCCGCCGTCGAGTTCGCCAAGGCCAAACCAGGTGTGCGCCGGATCGGTGTTGCGCTGCACATGGCCCGGCGTAAACACCTCCGCCGACAGTTCCAGCACGCAGCCCATCACGCGCGGTTTGCCGATGATGTCGATAATGTCGGCGTTGTTCATGCCGTTTTGCGCGCCCACGATCATGCCGTCTTCCTTCAGATACGGCTTGATGAATTCGGTCAGCCAGCGCGTATCATGCGACTTCGCCGCCAGCAGCACGATGTCGAACTGGCGCTTCAACGATGACAACTCACACAGGTGATACGCCTCGACCTTCGTGTGCAATTCCGAATCCGGCATCTTCACGTGCAGGCCGTTGGCCTTCATCGCCTCGACGTGCGCGGGCCATTGATCCACCAGCGACACGTTATAACCCGCCGGTGCTGCGTGAGATAAATCCGCGCCGATGCTGCTGCCGATGGCGCCCGTGCTCAATACGGCGATTTGCTTGTCCATGCTATTCCCTCTGAATTATGCGTTCTGCGCCAACCAGCCCGGCGCCGCCTTGTAGGTTGTCATGATCTCGCGTGGCCGCGAATCGCGATCCAGTGCTGCCACCAAGTCCAGCACCTTTGTCAGCGTCGCGGTTTGCAAGGCATCCGCGACCGTATCTTTGAACAACGCCGAAAGCTCATCCCAGCTCATGCGCCGATGCGGGCTGCCGCGCGGATGCGGCTCGCGCGCTTCAAATTGGCGGCCATCGCTCAAGGTGATGCTCACGCGCGAGGGCACTTCTTCGGTGTTGGTGCCCGCCTCGATTTCCGCATCGAGCACGCAGCGCACGCGGTTGGACAACGCGCGCACGGCCTTATCGGCGAGCGCGGTTTCGTAATCCTCGCGCCGCAGCGCGGCTTGCGCGCCACGCGTGCGTCCAAGCGACAAAGCCATTGCCAAGCTGAACGGTATGGAAAGTTGCGCGCTTTGCAAATCCGGCGGATCGAGTTGGGTGAGCCGCCCTTGCACGACTTTCGGAATGCCAACTTCGAGATCGATGATTTGATCCGGCGTGAGTTTATTTTCAAAACCCAGTCGCAGACCCGCATCCACTGTCGCCTGCAAGCGGCCCGCGCCCGCGTGTATTTTGGTACTGACTTCCATCAGGCGAAATCCGCGCCCCAGGTCGCCCGTGACTTTTTCAGGATGGGCGTTGCCCGAAAACGCGCGAAAGAACCCCGCCTCACCTTCGAGAATATCGCGCGGCCCCCAGATGCCCGCCTGCGTCAACAACGCGGCCATGACCCCGGATTCCGCGCCTCGCGCACCATTGAGCCGCTTGGTCACGCCGCCAGAGTGATAAAACTGCGCCAACCCGCCCGCGTAAGCACCCGCCGCACCGAGCGCGCCGGCCATATCAATAGCGTTAAAATTCAATAACTTACCCGCAGCCAGCGCCGCCCCCATCGCACCACAGGTGGGCGTGGACATGAAGCCGCGTTGAAACAGCGCAGGCTGCGTCGCCAAGCCGATACGCAGCGAAGCTTCATAGCCGATGATTGCGGCTTCCAGCGCCGCGCGGCCCGTGGAATTTTCCCGTTCGGCCATCGCCAGCACTGCCGGCAATATGGATGCGCCCGCGTGATGCATCGAGCCCACATGCGTGTC
>CANIID010000019.1 GCA_947467315.1 Betaproteobacteria bacterium
GCCGTGCTGCAAACCGCGCGCCAACGCGTGCTCGACACCATCGGCTGCCTGGTCGCCGGCTACGACGCCGAAATGTCCGCGCCGATACGCGACTACGTGCTGGCGCAGGGCGGCAAGGCCGAAGCCACGCTGCTGCCCGGCGGCGAAAAAACCACTGCCGCGCTGGCGGGGCTGGCGCACGCCACCTACATTTTCGGTCTGGAATTGTCCGATGCCGCGCCGCGTGGCACCGTGCATCCGGGCTGCGAAATTGTCTCCATCGCGCTGGCTGCCGCCGAACGCGCGGGGCTGGGCGGCGCTGCGATACTGCCTGCGGTAGTCGCGGGTTACGAAACCGAGATTCGTTTCGGTCGCGCGCTGCATCCGCAAGCGTTTTACAAAGGCTGGTCCACCATCGGCCTGCTCGGCGCCATCGGCCCGGCGGTGACGGCCGCGCATTTGCTCGGCGCGGATGAAACGCGCATGGCGAATACCATCGGCACCGTGATGAGCTTGCTGCCGGCTTCCACCGGGCGCGTGAGTCAAGGCGGCAGCGTGAAATGGCTGGTGGGCGGCCACGCCTGCACCACCGGCTTGTTCGCCGCCGACATGGCCGCGCGCGGCGCCGAAGGCAACCCCGACGCCTTGAACATCTGGCTGCCGGTGATTGCCGAGGAAAACCATCCCGAGCGCCTCACCGAAGGCATCGCCGATGACGGCAGCTACACGCAGTGGGAGCTGTTGAGCGGCGTCGTCACCAAATACTACGGCACCGTGGGCCCGTTTGCCTCGCCGCTGGAAGCATTGTTTCGCTTGATCGCGGAGCACCACATTCGCGGTGTAGACGTCGAAGAAGTACACGTCGATTGCCCGCGCCGCACCGCGATCTTCAACAAACCGCATCCCGAATCCGATCACACCGCGCGCGCCAGCCTGCCGTACTGCATAGCCGTCGCGTTGCACACCGGCGACGCCGCGCAGTTGCTGGGGCCGGCCTACAAGCCCGAACGCCTGCGCGATCCGGCAGTGTGGGCGCTGGCCGAGCGCGTGCGCATCACGCAGAACGACAGCTACGAAGCGCAGTACCCCGCGAAGAGCCTCGCGCGCGTCACCGTGACCCTGCGCAACGGTGCAACGCACAGCCTTGAAGTCGATCGCAGCGAAATCAAACGCTATCTCACGCCCTCGGACGCCGATATCGAAGCCAAATTCCGTCTGATCGCCACCCCCGTGCTGGGACAGAAAAAAACCGACACCGTGGTATCGCTGGTGTGGCGCTTGGAAACGCTGCCGGATTTGGGGGAATTGCTGCGGGCTTTGCAGCCGTAGCTTTTTCCGCTGTTGCGATGATTAAATAATCGTTTTAAAACATATAGTTAATATTGATTAACCAAGGCGATATTGACAGAGAAACACCGGCGTATATACTCTACGTATATCTTTTTGTGAGGGCGTTTACCAGTGGCCTATGCGCGTGTTTTTCAGTCGGGAAACAGCCAAGCCGTGCGGCTGCCCAAAGCGTTTCGGCTGAATGCCGATCGCGTGGAAATTTTTCGCCGTGGCGACGAAATTGTGCTGCGCGAGCAACCCGTGAATGCCGCCGCGATTTTTGATTTGCTCGCGGAGCTACCGGCTGATTTCATGGCAGACGGACGCGACGAAACGCCGCCGCAATCGCGCGAAAGTTTCTGATGGCAGTGCGGTACCTGCTCGACACCCATATTTGCATTTACATCGCCAAGCACAATCCGCCCGTAGTGCGCGAGCGCTTCGCGCGCCACTCAGCCGCGGAGTTGGTGATGTCGGTGATTACCTTGGGTGAACTGCGATTCGGCGCGGAGAAAAGTCAGTCACGCGAACGCGCGCTGAATGCCATCCACGCGCTTGAAGCTCTGATGCAGGTGGCGCCGCTGCCGGCGTTAGCGGGCGAACACTACGGCCAGATTCGTGCCGGCTTGCAAGCACAAGGCCAACCCATAGGCAACAACGACCTGTGGCTCGCCGCGCATGCCCGGACAGAAGGCTGGATACTGGTCACCAACAACGAACGTGAATTCGCACGTGTTGAGGGATTGCAGATGGAGAATTGGGTGACGGCGTAGTTTGGCGTTAGAAGAAGGCGCGAGGCTTGCGACGCACGCCCCGCGCCTCGTTACGCATCTCTGTGCCCGGTAAAGCAGATGCGCTCGTGTCGAACGCTCTCCGCCGTAATTCCATAACCCGTTAATTCTAAAACCATTTTTTACGCGGTTGCCCTGCGACTGATTGACAAGGCGCGGCGAAATCCGGACAATCGCGCCCTCTTTGGTGATATAGCTCAGGTGGTTAGAGCGCAGCACTCATAACGCTGAGGTCGGTGGTTCAAATCCACCTATCACCACCACCCAACAATCCGGCGCAATCCAGCACTATCCAGCGGCATCCAAAAACCGGCGTAACTGCCGGTTTTTTATTGCCATTCTGGGTCGCGAGGGGATAGGGATGTCCCACCGCGCACGAGCGCCGCGCTACTGGAGGGGCGGTGCGGGGCACCTAAATGCAGCGTGCGGGTACTGGGGGTTCGTATCGTTCCGGCTCAATCCGCAACCACTTCGACGCCGGTGCCGGGAATAAACGGTGAACCGGGTATGACTTGTTCGTTCACGTTCCACGACATCGTAATGCGTGGCCGTACGCCATGGTAAGGGTTGACGCCGTGCACCACCTCGCCTGGAAACATGACTAGGCTGCCGGGCGTGGTGTCGCAAAGTATCGAGTTGGTGACGCAGCCGTCGCCGAGGGGGCAGCAGCGCGGGAATCGCGGATCGCGAATGGCAAATTGCCCTGACTCCGGGTCTGCGGGGTCAACATCGCCGGAATCGAGAAAGTACACGAAGCTCGCGGTCGCGCGGATATGACTGTGCGACATGCAGTAGTCGCCGTTGCGGTACACATTGGCCCACGCATGGTCGGCAACGGCGTTGGAAGATTTGATCGCGCGCCGGAAAAACTCAAGCACCCGTTCGTGCAACAGGGTTGCTTCCGGGCAACCCCAACGTTCGGGGTGATGCACCTTGGTGCCGCAGGCGGAACGCCCGTGGCGCTTGGTATCCAAACGCTTTTCTACCCGGTCCAAAATCACTTGCTTCAGGCGCGGGTGGTAAAGATCGATGTCGGTGAATCGCGTGGAATGCAAAACGCCGTCGAGGGTATCGAACTTTTGTCCTTCCGGCCAAACGGGAACGGCCCGGTCGCCGATCTGCACCACGCGAGTCATGGTGTTCTTGCGTGCTGCGATGTTTCCATGCGGCGCGGGGCAGTTGGGATTTTCAAACGTGCTTTTTTCATAGCGCGTAATGTATTCCCGGCTCGGCAGGCGGTCAACCGGCATCGCCGGATCGGCAAATACACGCCGTGTCGTGTCGCGTCGTTGACTGCATGCGACGCGGCGGATACATTGGGCTAATGAAAATAGAGCGTTTGAAATCGGTGATTTCCGTGCGGTATTTCCCATGACTGAATCCTGCGATATCGCCATCATTGGCGCGGGCTTGGTGGGCGCGAGTCTCGCGGCTGCGTTGGCGCCGTCGGGCTTAAGCGTGGCGCTGGTGGAGCCGCGCGCGCCGGCCGTGCCGGGTGACGCCTGGGATAGCCGAATCTACGCGGTCAGTCCGGGATCGGCGGCGTTTCTTGCGGACGTGGGCGCGTGGCAGGGGGTTGATGCGCACCGCACCGAGCGCGTGGAAACCATGCGTATTTTTGGCGACGAACCCTCGGCGCAATTGCAATTCAGCGCGTACGAGGCGGGCCTGCGTGAGCTGGCCTTTATCGCGGAAGGGGGACGCTTGCAATCGGCGTTGTGGCAATGCGTGTCGCTTGCGCCGCACGTGCGGATTTTTTGTCCGGCGAAATGCGAGGCGTTGTTGCAACACACCGACTATGCGGAAGTGGTTCTCGACGGTGGCACTACGCTGCGCGCGAAGCTGGTGGTGGGCGCGGACGGCGCGCAGTCGTGGGTACGCGAGCAGGCGGGCATCAAAGTGATCGCGCATGATTACGCGCAAAGCGCGGTGGTGGCGAATTTTGCCTGCGGGCTGCCGCATCAGGGTACGGCGTATCAATGGTTCCGGCCCGATGGCGTGCTGGCGCTGCTGCCGTTGCCTAGCAACCGTGTTTCAATGGTGTGGTCCACTTCTGAAACGCAGGCGCAGGAACTCCTCGCCCTGGATACGGTGGCGTTGGCGCAGCGCGTGAGCGTAGCGAGCGATGGCGTGGTGGGTGCGCTCAATGTGATCACGCCTGCGGCTGCGTTCCCGTTACGATTGCAACGGGTTGGGGAATTCGTCAAACCGCGCCTTGCGCTGGTGGGGGACGCTGCGCATAATGTGCACCCGCTGGCAGGTCAGGGCGTTAATCTGGGTTTCCGCGACGCGCGCGAGTTGGCGGCGGTGCTGTGTGATCGGGGTGCGCAGTCTGACTGCGGCGATTACGCGCTGCTCAGGCGTTACGAGCGCGCGCGCAAAGAGGATGTGCTCAGCATGCAGCTTGCGACCGACGGCTTGCAGAAACTATTCGCGTCAAATGCGGTCTGGTTGTCACGGGCGCGCAATTTGGGCATGCGGGTGGTGGCCAGTCAGCCGTTTATCAAGAATTTGCTGGTGAAACACGCGGCGGCGTGAGTTTAGTGAGCGTACACGGTGCATTTAACTAGGGTAGGCATATGATGAAAAGAATGGTTTTTCTGCTGTTGGCGGCCTTGGTGACATCGGCGCTGATGTCTTTGGGCGTGCGCGCACAAGGCGCGGATGAAGCCAAACTGCGGCAGGTGCTGCAAGTTAAATTTCCGAAGGCCGTGGTGGAATCCATCACGAAGATGCCGTTTGGCGGATTGTATGAAGTGGTGCTCGGCGGCGAGATCGTCTATGCAGACGCCAAGGCCGAGTACATGATGGGCGGCTCGCTCTACGACCTACGTGGCACGGATATGCGTAATGTCACACAGGAAACCTCTCAACGCCTCGCCTCCAAGGCATTGACGACCTCGCACGATTCGGCGATCAAGATGGTGCGTGGCAACGGCAAGCGCGTGATCTACACCTTTGAAGACCCCAACTGCGGTTACTGCCGCGAGCTCTACAAAGAGTTGGGCAAGATGAACGACATCACGGTCTACACGTTTCTGCTGCCCATTTTGTCGCCGGATTCGAAAGAAAAATCCATGGCGGTGTGGTGCGCGAAAGATCGTGCCAAGGCGTGGGATCAGTTGATGACCAAAACCGCGCTCACCGAAACCTCCAAGCCCTGCGATACGCCGCTGGAGAAAAACGCGCTGTTGGCGCAGCGTTTTAGTATACGCGGCACGCCGGCGATTTTTCTCGCCAGCGGCCAGCAACTCGGCGGCTACGTGCCCGCCGCGCAGATCGAGCAGGCGCTCGCCAAGAAATAGGCCTGCGTGCGTATGGTTGATCCCGGTCGCGCGCAGCGGCGTTTCGCAATGGCGCTGGGCGCTTCGCTGGCGCTGCATGCGTGGCTGATGCACAGCCCCTATGGCAAAGGTGCGGCCCGCGACAACATTACGGTCGCGGCGCAGTTGTTGCCGGCGGCTACAGAAACAAAAATCGAAACACCGGCAGCGCTGCTAACGCCGGTCCCGTACGTCACGGAAGCCACGGCATCAAAGCGATCAACCGCCCAGGCCACGCCTGCGGCCACGACTGCGGTACTGCCGGTGACGACCGCAACGACCGTGCTGACGCAGCCCGCCGACCCCAATTACTATGCCGTGGGCGATCTTGATGTATTTCCCAAGGCGCTGGTGAAGCCAGATTTGAGCGCGGCGCTGGCGGCAAACCAGGGACCCACCGCCGGTAAAGTGCGCGCCACGCTGCTGATCGACGAGGCGGGTGTGGTCAATGCCGTGCGCAACGTGGAGGCGTCCGCCAGTGACATCGAATCGGTTACTCGCGAATTGCTGTTGCGTACCCGCTTCACGCCGGCGCGCAATAAAGAAGGCCGCATCGTCAAGGCGCAGGTGCTGGTGGCGCTGGATTACGACACGCGAGGGGCGGTCGCATCGCGTTGAAATCAGCAACCGAGGAAGTATTGTAACTTATTGTTTTTGAACAATATTTTTTGGTAGTAGCACCCACATGCGCAACGCCTGCTTCATGCGTCCGGCTTCGCGCGCGGCTTCTTCGCCGCTGCCCCAGAAAAAATCCGCGCGCACCGCGCCGCGTATCGCGCCGCCGGTGTCCTGCGCCAGCATCAGGCGTTGTAACGGCTTATCGGTGTTCGGCCAGTTGGTCGCGATATGCACCGGCGCACCCAACGGCACGTAGCGCGGATCGACAGCAATACTGCGCTGCGGCGTGAGGGGCACGCCCAGCGCGCCGGGGGGTGAGTCTCCGTTGCCGGCCAGCTCGCGGAAAAAAACAAAGCGCGGATTCTGATTCAGCAGCTCAGTGAGCTTCGCCGGATTATCGCGCGCCCACGCCTTGATGCCCTGCATCGAGGTGCGCTCCAGCGGCAGCTCGCCGCGATCGATCAGCACGCGTCCGATGGAGCGATACGGGTGGCCGTTGTGATCGGCAAAGCCGACGCGCATGGTTGTGCCGTCGTCGAGCGTGATACGGCCCGAGCCCTGGATTTGCAGAAAAAACAGCTCAACCCCATCGTCAACCCAGGCGATTTCCCTGCCGCGCACTGGTGCTGCGCCGCTCTCGATTTGTGACCGGTTGTAGTAAGGCACCACGCGCTTGCCGTCGAGACGCGCACGCGGCGCGGTGGATTTGAGTTCGGGCGCGAGGTCGCCGAAGTCGAGTGTCAACAGATCATCCGGCACGGCATAAATCGGGAAGCGGTTGCGCGCCGACGGCTTGCGGCTGCCGCGTAGCGTGGGTTCGTAGTAACCGGTGATGAGCCCTTCGCGCGCGCCATCGTCGGCGGCGACGCGATACGGGGTAAATTGGCTTTCAAAAAAAAGTTTTGCGGCCTCGCGGCCTTTGATGGCGGGCGCCGCTTCGCAGGCGTCGCGCCACGCCGCTTGTTTGGCGAGCACGCGGCAGCTCGCCAGCAGCGCGGGCAGCGCTTCAGCGTGATTGTCTTGTTGCCAGCCGGGCAAGTCGGGCCACGCCACGGCGGTGAGCGCGCGCGTGACAACCTCTTGCGGTTCGGTTTTGATGGCGGGCGGCATGGAGGCGGGCGCCGCACTGGGCGGCGCTTTCGCGATGGCCGGGGCCGGGGGCGCTGGCTTGGCGGCGGGGGGCTTGGGCGTCTCGCAAGCGGTGGTGATAGCCATCAACCCGATTGCGACAGCCGCTTTGCCGTATTGGATTTTCCGCGCGGGATCGTTCATCATGAGGCGGAAGTATAAAGGCAATGAGGCTATGGAAATTTTATCGTGGTTTTTGGTGGAAGCATTGGCCGCAACGGCGCTGATGGTGCTGGTGGTGTGGTGGACTTGGCCGCGTCGGCCGAAAGATGATCAGCACGACGCGCAGAAGAACGATCAGCAGAAATAAGCGCGCGCCTCAGTTCGCTTTAGTTCGCCTCAGTGCAACACACGTGGCATCGACAGTGTGAATTCCGGAATGGTCACATCGAACAGGGTGCCGTCGTCGGCCACCATCTGGTAGCTGCCGCGCATGGTACCCACCGGCGTGGCGATGGCCGAGCCGCTGGTGTATTCAAAACTCTCGCCCGGACGCAAATGCGGTTGCTCGCCCACCACGCCCTTGCCGCGCACCTCTTGCACTTTGTCGGTGGCGTCGGTGATGACCCAGTGACGGCTGATCAGTTGCGCGGCCGCGCTGCCCGTGTTGGTGATGGTGATGGTGTAGGCAAACACGTAGCGGTCGTTCGCCGGATCGGACTGATCGGCGATGTAGAGCGTGCGTGTTTTGACGGCAATGTCGTGGGGTTTGTTGGGCATGGGCGGCGATGGACTCAGTGACTGCCTAGTATACGCGACGTACGCCAGCAGTACGCAGGGTGGCGATGAAACCGTTACAATATCCTTATGAATACGCGTAACTTTCGCATCGCACCCAGTATTTTGTCCGCGGATTTCGCGCGCCTCGGCGACGAGGTAAAAAGCGTGGTTGCCGCTGGTGCGGACATCATCCACTTTGACGTGATGGACAACCATTACGTGCCCAATCTCACCATCGGCCCGCTGGTGTGCGAGGCGATCCGCCCGCATATACAGGTGCCGATTGACGTGCATCTGATGGTGAAGCCGGTGGATCGCATCGTGCCGGATTTCGCCAAGGCGGGCGCGAACATTATTTCGTTTCATCCGGAAGCCTCCGAGCATATCGACCGCACTATCGCGCTGATTAAAGAGCACGGCTGCAAAGCCGGGCTGGTGTTTAATCCCGGCACGCCGCTGCATTACCTCGATCATGTTTTGGACAAGCTCGACCTCGTGCTTATCATGTCGGTGAATCCAGGTTTCGGCGGGCAAAAATTTATTCCCGAAGCGCTGGCCAAGTTAAAGGCCGTCAGGCAAAAAATCGACGCCAGCGGGCGTGATATCTGGCTGGAAGTCGATGGCGGCGTGAAGGTGGATAACATCGCCGAGATCGCGCGTGCCGGCGCGGACACCTTCGTCGCGGGTTCGGCGATATTCGGCGCCAAGGATTACAAAGCCACCATCGCATCCATGCGCGCTGCAATCGCAGCGCTGTAATTTTCCGGAGTTCGTTGTGAAGTTCACCCCGTCGTTGTCTACACCCTTGCCTGTCAAAGCCGTCATGATTGATCTCGACGGCACCCTGCTCGATACCATTCCCGATCTGGCTGTCGCCGCCAACCTGATGTTGACGGAGTTGAACATGCCCGCGCTGCCCGAGGCCACCATCCGCAATTTTGTCGGCAAAGGCATCAACAACCTGATCGAGCGCACGCTGACCAACAGCATGGACGGCAAGCCCGAGGCGGCGCTGTTTGAAAAAGCATTGCCGATTTATGATCGCTGTTACAAGGCGGTGAACGGCAAGCACACCACTATTTATCCGGGCGTCAAGGAAGGGCTGGACCTGCTGCGCGCGCAGGGCTACCCGCTGGCGTGCGTGACGAATAAATCCGAGCGCTTTACCTTACCGCTGCTTGATTACGTGTCGTTGTCGCAATATTTTGTCAGCGTGGTCGCGGGCGACAAGCTGCCGCAGAAAAAGCCCGACCCCGCGCAGTTGTTGTATGCGTGCCAGCAGTTGAACGTCGCGCCCCATGAAATGCTGATGATCGGTGACTCAATCAACGATACGCAGGCCGCGCGTTCGGCGGGCTGTCCGGTGTTTTGCGTGACCTACGGCTACAACGAAGGTCACGACGTGCAGACACTGGATGTTGATGCTATAGTAGCGTCGCTAGTTGAGGCTACTTCATTGATTACAAAGAAAAATTAGTCATGATGGTGAAAAACGAAAATTCAGGTCAGGCAGGGGAACGTTGGCGTCGCTGGCGTCGCTAATCGTCCGTTTCCCTTTGCCATGCTGTCGCTTTAACAAGCGCGCCCTGAATAATCTGTTTTCGTAGAGAACATCTCATGACTGAAGCCGAATTCAAACGGCTGGCACAAGCCGGCTACAACCGCATCCCCCTGGTGCTTGAGACGTTCGCCGATCTCGACACGCCGTTGTCGATTTATCTCAAGCTCGCCAACCAACCGTACACCTATCTGCTCGAATCCGTGGTCGGCGGCGAGCGCTTCGGGCGGTATTCATTTATCGGCTTGGCCGCCAAAACGCGCATCGAAGTGCGCGGTTATCAATGCACAGAGTTTTCCGGCAAGTCGATCACGCAGCAGATTACGGTGGACGATCCGCTGGATTACGTCGAAAAGTATCTCGCGCAATTCAAAGTGGCTCCGGTTGAAACGACAGCTAAGCTGCCGCGCTTTTGCGGCGGGCTGGTGGGCTATTTTGGCTACGACACCGTGCGCTACGTCGAGAAAAAACTCGCACACAAACAAAAGCCGGATCAACTTGGCACGCCCGACATCGCACTGCTGGTGTCGGAAGAAATCGCCATTGTCGATAATCTGTCGGGCAAACTGTTTTTGGTGGTGTATGCCAAGCCCGGCGAACCGGACGCGTTTGAGCAGGCGCGCGCGCGTTTGGCGGCGTTGCTGCAAAAATTGCGTGAGCCGGTGGTGATTCCGCCGGCCAGCACGGCGGTCTCCGCGCAAGCGGTGTCCGGCTTTGGCCAAAAGGCGTATCACGAGGCCGTGGCCCGCGCGAAAAAATACATCTTCGAAGGCGACATCATGCAGGTGGTGCCGTCGCAGCGCATGTCCAAGCCGCTGCGCGCGACGCCGCTGGCGTTGTACCGCGCGCTGCGCACGCTGAACCCGTCGCCGTACATGTTCTACTTTGATTTCGATGATTTTCACGTGGTCGGCGCATCCCCCGAAATCCTCGCGCGGCTCGAAGGCGATGTCGTGACGGTGCGCCCCATCGCCGGCACCCGCAAGCGCGGCGTGACACCCGAAGAAGACAAAGCGCTGGCCGAAGAACTCATTGCCGATCCGAAAGAACGCGCCGAACACATCATGCTGATGGACCTCGGTCGCAACGACGCCGGGCGCGTGTCGCAAATCGGCAGCGTGCATGTCACCGAACAAATGGTGATCGAACGCTACTCGCACGTGATGCACATCGTGTCCAACGTCGAAGGCAAAATCAAACCGGGCCTGGGTGCCATCGACGTGCTGCGTGCGACGTTTCCCGCAGGCACCGTATCCGGCGCGCCCAAAGTGCGCGCGATGGAAATCATCGACGAACTGGAGCCGGTGAAGCGCGGCATCTACGCGGGCGCGGTGGGTTATCTGGGCTTCGACGGCAACATGGATGTCGCCATCGCACTGCGCACCGGCGTGGTGAAAGACGGCGTGCTCTACGCGCAGGCGGGCGGCGGCGTGGTCGCCGATTCCGAACCCGAAGCCGAATGGCAGGAAACGCAGAACAAGGCGCGCGCTTTGTTACGCGCGGCGGAGATTGCCGAGGCGGGGTTGGATAGTAAGATTTGATCTTGCGCCAAACCGTTTAGCGCGGGTTGATTACCTGCGCGCCGAATTCGCTCAAGGTTCGGTCAATGCTCAACAGCCGATAGCCCAAGTGTTTGGCCTGTGCATACAGCAAGCGGTCAAACGGATCGCCATGTTTCTGCTGAAATTCGCATGACAGTAAGATCGGTTCCAGCGACAGTGCGCACAGGCGAAAGCCGTCGCGCAATGCCTGCTCAACGACGCGGCGTGGTTGCAGGTTGATCTTGCCCTTGCGCCATTTAAGGCCGATTTCCCACACCGACGCCTCGGAGAACGCCACTTCGTCGGCGCGCGCCATCGCCGCGCGCGCCGCCACGCTCAACGCGGGCGCATCGGCCAGCGCCCAGATCAGGCAATGCGTATCGAGCAGCAGTTTCATCCGACGGGATCACTTGCCCAGTAGATCGTCGTCGGTCATCGGCGCGTGAAAATCCGCCGCAAGCATGAGCTTGGCGCGTTTCAGCCCGCCCAGACGCACGCCGCTTTTGGATGCAACTGCGGTCACCGGCATCAGGCGCGCCAGCGGCTTGCCCGCGCGCGCGATGATGATTTCCTCTCCCGCCACGGCTTTGTCTAGTAGCGCCGAGAGATTGGTTTTGGCGTCGTAAATGTTGACCTGCATGTTTGTCTCCGTTGCCGCGATTCAGCCTATTTGGTCAAATATTACCATTGTTGACCAACCTTCAGCAATCCGTGAGCAGGGGGTGGCGTGTGAGGTCTTAATACAAGGCTGCGCCACAAAATAAATAACTACAAAAAAATGGGTTACGTTGCTACAGCGTCGGACTCTTGAAATCCCCGCCCAAGGCCACCTGCGCCCACGGCGCCAGTTGCGCATCGGCGCTGAAGCTGAAGTGGCCCAGCGCTGCGTGCTGGTCGCGATACAAGCGCTGCATCTCGCTGGAGTCATAGATGCCGTTCGCGCCGAGCATTTCGAATAACGAATCGACGGCTTCGGTCAGCAGCTTCATGCCCATGGCGCAATTGCGTTTATAGCGCAGCTTGGTTTCCATATCGAGCTTGCCGCCCGTGCGGTAGATACCGTGCGCTTCAAGACAATCATTGCGCAGCCACACGCGCACGGCGTCGATCTTGGCGCCGGCCATGCCCACGCGCAATTGCACCGACTGAAAGTCGCGCATCTTCGCGCCGGTGTAGCTGGTGCTGCGTTGCTTCACAAGATCGGTGGTCTGTTCCAGCATGTTAGTGGCGTTGCCTACCATGCAGCCCGCGATGCAGTGGCCGCCGAGCGAAGGCGTGGGCACTTTGAAGGTTGCGTTGGTGTGGATTTTTAAGCCTGGGTATTCGTGCGCCGGGTTGGCTACGTGCATACTCAATGCGCGATGCGCCGGCACAAACACTTTGTCGCAGGTGACGGTGCGGCTGCCGGTGCCGCGCATGCCCAGCGTTTGCCAGTCGTCGATGACCGTAAACTGTGACCGCGGCACCTGGCACATCACCCAGTCGATGGGTTTGCCGTCGGCGTCTTTAACGACGCAGGCGAGTTGTTCCCACTCGGAATGATTGACGCCGGAGGAAAATCCCCATTTGCCCGAGAGTTCGATGCCGCCATCCACCTTACGCCCCGTGCCCTGCATGAACGCAATGCCCGAGGCGATCAGCACGTCGGGGTTCGCGCCCCAGATTTCGTCCTGCGCCTGTTTCGGCCACAGCGCGAGCCCGCGATGGTGTGACGCCAGATTGGCGACTACCCAGCCGGTGGCGGCGTCACCGCGTCCGAGCATTTCGGGGATGTCGAAGTAGGAGACGAAATCCAGTTCCATGCCGCCCCACACCTTGGGCTGGATGTAACGCCACAGGCCGTTTTCATGCAGCGCGTTGACCACTTCGGGCACGAGATGGGTGGCCTTGTCGTTGGCGGCCGCATGCTTGCGCAAAAACGGGATCAGCGCGCGCGCGCGTTCGATGGCTTCATCGTAACCGACGTTGGAAAAATCGCGTTGATCGTGTTGTGTCGCTTGCGTCGTTTGCATAGAGGATTGGGTTTCGGGTGCATTCATGGTGCGGCATCTTAGCGGGCGCGCCGGGCGCGCTCAACCGAGAAGTCATATGGTGGAAGTATTTGAATTTATTCGGGTTTTATGCCCGCGTCGCGCGCGACCTTGGCCCATTTTTCGCGGCCATCGCGTATTTGCGCGGCGAATTCCTCGGGGCTGTTGCCGATGATATCGGTGCCCAAATCGAAAAAGCGCTTTTGCACGTCGGGTTGTTTCAGGGCAGCCACGATCTCTGTGTGCAGCCGGGTGACAATCTCGCGCGGCGTGCCGGCGGGTGCGAGCACGCCGTACCATGATCCTGCTTCAAAACCTTTGAGGCCGAGTTCGCCCATCGTCGGCACATTCTTGATCTGTTGCAATCGCTTGGGCGCGGCAAGGCCGAGCGCACGCACGCGTCCCGATTGGATGTAGGGCATCAATGTGAGCACGGTATCGAAGGTCATCGCGATATTGCCCGCCACCAGATCGGCCACGCCGGGCGCACTGCCTTTGTAGGGCACGTGGATCAATTTGGTTTGGGTCATGCTTTGAAATAACTCACCCGCGAAATGCGTTGAGCTGCCGATGCCGAAGGAGGCCACCGCCAGTTGCGCGGGGCGGGCCTTGGCCAGCGCCACCAACTCTGACACATTTTTCACCGGCACCGAAGGATGCGTTGCCAGTACAAACGGCGCATCCACCACATTGCTGATGGTTTCAAAATCCTTGATGCTATAGGGCAGCTTGGCATACACCAGCGGATTGGTGATGAAGGTGCCGGTGGTGCCGATCAGCAAGGTGTAGCCGTCGGCGGGCGCTTTGGCCACGACCTCGGTGGCGATGATGTTGGCCGCGCCGGGGCGATTGTCGATGAGGAAGGTTTGCCCGAAGCTCTTGGTGAGCGGTTGCGCCACGATGCGTCCGATGATGTCGGAGCCCGCGCCGGGCGAGCCGGGCAGCACCACGCGCACCACGCGGGTGGGCCAGGGTTTGGCGGTGGCGCTGGCGCCGGGTGATTGCGCGAACGCCGCGTTGCTGAATAACGACGCCGTAACGAGCGCCGTGAATATTGCTGACGCGGCCTGCTTGGTCATCCAATGCTCCTGTCGGGGTATCGCCGCAATGGTATAGGCGCACGCCCGTGCTGCGCAAGGTTCAATCACCGCGCCCGCGGCGTATAATATTGTTTATTCACTGAAATCACCCCGCATCATGCTGCTTGTCATCGACAATTACGACTCGTTTACCTACAACCTCGTGCAATATTTTGGCGAGCTGGGCGAGGACGTGCAGGTGTTTCGCAACGACGACATCACGCTCGAAGGGGTGGAGCGCCTGAATCCGGCGCGCATTGTGGTGTCGCCCGGTCCCTGCACGCCGAACGAGGCGGGTATTTCGGTGCCCGCGATCAAACATTTTGCCGGCAAGGTACCGATCCTCGGCGTGTGCCTCGGGCATCAAAGCATCGGGCAGGCATTCGGCGGCAAGATTGTTCACGCGAAACAACTGATGCACGGTAAAACCTCGGCGATTCATCACAACAGCAGCAGCGTGTTCAGAAATTTGCCGGCGGATTTTCAGGCGACGCGGTATCACTCGCTGGTGATCGAGCGCGCGAGCCTGCCGGATTGTCTGGAAGTGACTGCGTGGACCGACGACGGCGAGATCATGGGCGTGCGCCACAAAACGTTGCCGATCGAGGGCGTGCAGTTTCACCCGGAGTCGATCCTCACCGAGCACGGCCACGCCATGCTGAAAAATTTTCTGGAAGGAGACCCGCGATGACACCGCAAGAGGCGCTTGCACGCATCGTCGAACATCGCGAAATTTTTCACGAAGAAATGCTCTCGCTGATGCGCCAGATCATGAGCGGCGAGGTGTCCGCCACGCTGATCGCCGCCATCATCGCGGGCCTGCGCGTGAAAAAAGAGACCATCGGCGAAATTTCTGCCGCCGCCGAGGTGATGCGTGAATTCGCTACCAAGGTTGCCGTGGCCGACACGCCGAATCTGATCGACACCTGCGGCACCGGTGGCGATGCGGCGCACACGTTTAATATTTCCACGGCGGCGATGTTCGTCGCGGCGGCGGCTGGCGCGAAAGTCGCCAAACACGGCGGGCGTTCGGTATCGAGTAAATCCGGCAGCGCCGATGTGCTCGAAGCACTGGGCGCCAATATCAACTTGCCGCCGGATCAGGTGGCGAAATCGATCAACGACGTGGGTGTGGGCTTCATGTTCGCGCCCAACCACCACAGCGCAATGAAATACGCAGCACCCGTACGCCGCGAACTCGGCGTGAAAACCATATTCAACATCCTCGGTCCGTTGACCAACCCGGCGGGGGCGAAGCAACAGGTGATGGGCGTGTTTCATCCCGATCTGGTGGGCATACAAGCGCGCGTGTTGCAGCGTCTTGGCAGCCGCCGCGTGATGATCGTGCATGGGCGCGAAGGTCTCGATGAAATTTCGCTGTGCGGCCCGACGATGATTGGCGAACTCAAGGCAGGAGAAGTGCGCGAGTATGAGGTGCAGCCGTCCGATGTGGGCCTCACGGCTTGCGATGCGGCGGCGTTGCGCGTCGATGGCATCGAGGCGTCGAAAGCCATGTTGCTCGGCGCGCTGGATAACAAGGCAGGCCCCGCACGCGACATTGTGGCGTTCAACGCGGGTGCGAGTATTTACGTGGCGGGCCTGGCCGACTCGCTGGCGGACGGCGTGAAAAAAGCGCTGGCAACGATCGCCAGCGGCGCGGCGCGCAAGAAGCTCGATCAGTTCGTGGCGCACACCAGTGTGATGGCCACTAAGTAATATAAGTATTTGTTTTTAAAGTAAATTATGAGCGATATTCTACGGCGCATCGTGGCGGTTAAAGAGTCGGAAGTCGCCGCCGCCAAGCTCGTGGCACTGGCTGCCGACGTGGAGCGGCAAGCCAACAGCGCCGCCGCGCCGCGTGACTTTGTGGGCGCACTGCGCGCAAAAATCGCTGCGGGCAAGTCAGCGGTGATCGCAGAGGTCAAAAAAGCCAGTCCCAGCAAAGGTGTGCTGCGCGAACACTTCGAGCCGGCGCTGATCGCGAAAAGCTACGAGCAGCACGGTGCCGCGTGCCTGTCCGTATTGACCGACCAGCAGTTTTTTCAGGGCGACATCGCGCACATGAAAGCAGCGCGCGCCGCCTGCGCGCTGCCGGTGCTGCGCAAGGATTTCATGATCGACCCCTACCAAATTTATGAGGCACGCGCGGCGGGCGCGGATTGCATCTTGTTGATCGTCGCAGCACTCGACCTGACGCGCCTGCGTGAACTGGAGTCGGTAGCGATGAGCCTGGGCCTTGCGGTGCTGGTTGAAGTACATGACGGCGACGAACTGGATGTGGCGTTGAAATTGAACACGCCACTGGTGGGTATCAACAATCGCAATCTGCGTACGTTTGAGACCAAACTCGGCACCACGCTGGGCCTGCTGGATCGCGTGCCGGCGGACAAGCTGGTGGTGACCGAAAGTGGCATCCTCAAGCGCGACGACGTGGAACTGATGCGCTCGCGCAAAGTGAATTGTTTTCTGGTGGGCGAGGCGTTTATGCGCGCGCCGGAGCCGGGCGTTGAACTCGAACGATTATTCGGGGCTGCGGCATGATCAACATCGATCAATTCATTGTCGGCTTCGACAAGGGCTTGCGCACGCTATTTGCTCACGCGCAAACCTTGCGCGAGGTGCCGGGCGATGCGCTGCCGGACGCGCAACTTGACGAAACGCAGCGGCAAAAGTCAGCGTCGATGATGCGCGTCAATCACAGCGGCGAGGTTTGCGCGCAGGCCTTGTATCAGGGGCAGGCACTGACCGCGCGCGAGCCATCCGCCAAGCAGGCGCTGGAACAGGCCGCGCAGGAGGAGACCGAACATCTGGCGTGGACCGAACGCCGCATTGCCGAATTGGGTGGCAGCAAAAGCGTGCTGAATCCGTTGTTCTACGCAGGCTCGTTTGCCATCGGCGCGGTGTCAGGTTTGCTGGGCGATAAGTGGAACCTGGGTTTTCTCGCGGAAACCGAACGGCAAGTGGTGCGCCACCTCGAAGGGCATCGCGAACGCCTGCCCGCCGAAGATCAAAAAAGCCGTGCGATTATCGAGCAGATGTGCGACGACGAGGCGCGCCATGCCACCAGCGCGGTCAGTCACGGCGGTGCGGATTTGCCTGGGCCTGTAAAAGCGGCGATGAAAGCGTCGTCGAAAGTAATGACGGAGGCGGCGTACTGGTTGTAGCGAAGTGATGTGAAACTACGAGGCTTCGCGCACCTCAAAATCGTGGGTAATCGCCACCGATTTGCTCAACATTATTGAGGCCGAGCAATATTTCTCCGCCGACAGATGCACTGCGCGTTCCACCTGCGCGGGCTTGAGCGCCTTGCCTGTCACCACAAAATGAAAATGAATTTTGGTGAAGACTTTCGGGTCTTCGGTGGCGCGTTCGGCATCGATTTCGAGCACGCAGTCGGTCACGTCGGCGCGCGATTTTTTGAGGATGTGTACCACGTCGTAGGCCGTGCAGCCGCCGGCGCCCATTAGCAGCGTCTCCATCGGGCGTGGCCCCAAGTTGCGGCCGCCGCCTTCTGGCGCGCCGTCCATCACCATCGCGTGGCCGCTTTCGGATTCTGCGACGAAGGCGACGTTTTCCAGCCATTTAATGCGTGCTTTCATGATCGATTCCTGTCAGTGCAGCAATGATTTTAGCCGATACCAGATCAGGCCGAGAATCTCGTGGAAAAACGCGCTGCTCTGTCGCAGCGCGGTTGCCTGCGGCAGACAATCCAGCAGCGTGAATGCGTAGCTTGTCGAATAGGCGGTGGGCGCCGCCACGACAGCAAAGCCGGCGGCTTCAAAAACGCGTTGCGAGCGCGGCATGTGCCATGCATGCGTTACCAGATAAATGCGGGTAATGCCCTGCGCCTGGAGAATTTTGTAACTGGCGCGGGCATTTTCCAGCGTATTGGCCGAGGCGCCTTCCGTCCATGTCACCGGTGCCTTGAACTCATTTTCCAGCACGGTTTTCATGGCTTGCGCCTCGGAAATTGCGCTGCCTTCCGGGCTGCCGCCGCTGACCAGTATCGGCTTGCCTGTGGCGCGATGCAGATGAGCGCCGTAGCGCAATCGCACCAATGAGACACTGTCAACGGTATCGATACCGGCGTATTCCGGGGGCGAATGATATTTTCCGCCACCCAGCACAACGATGGCTTGCGCTGGCGGGGCCTGCAAGGGGTCCGCAGGCGCGGGCTCCAGAATGCCCATCAGCGTGCGTGCGATCCAGGGCGTTGACAGCAGCCACAGGCTCAGCACGGCCAGTGACACCCATGCTTTGCCGGAGCGCGGGTGTTTGCGCAGTCGCAACAAGCCCCAACCCATCAATAGCAGCAGACACCCTGGGGGTAGCAGCCATGAGGCGATAGCGTTTATAATGATCCAGGATGTCATTAACTATTTGTTTTAAAACAAGAATTGTTGTTTCTTGTCAATGTGAATGCGGCTGGTAAGTGTTCGAAGTGTGCCCGAAGTGAGTACCCGCTGAGTTTGACACAGGGTACTGATTTCAAATAGAATTCGCGGTTCCCTTGGTGCGGGTTAGTCCGGCCAGAGCAGGGCTTGCAACGTAGCAGAATGAAAAGAAACAGGAATGACGATGAAAACTTTTAACGCCAAAGCAGAAACCGTGCAGCACGACTGGGTTATCGTTGATGCCAGCGACAAAGTGCTAGGACGTCTGGCGTCAGCCATCGCGCATCGCTTGCGCGGCAAGCATAAGCCTGAATTCACGCCCCATGTCGACACCGGCGATTATATCGTTGTGGTCAATGTCGATAAGCTGCGCGTCACCGGCAACAAGGCCAAAGACAAGCTGTATCATCGCCACACCGGGTATCCGGGCGGCATTCGCACCACCAATTTCGAGCGCATGCATGCCGATCATCCCGGTCGTGTACTCGAGAAGGCCGTGAAGGGCATGCTGCCCAAGGGGCCGTTGGGCTATGCGATGCTGAAAAAAATGAAGGCGTATGCTGGCGAAACGCACCCGCATACCGCGCAGCAACCCAAACAAATGCAGTTTTAATTACGTTCTATTCGTAATCATCGAGGCAAAATAAAATGGCAGTGCAAACCAACTACGGAACCGGTCGCCGCAAGAGTGCGGTAGCGCGCGTGTTTTTGAAGCCCGGCAAAGGCGACATCGTCGTCAACGGCAAGCCGGTAGACCAATTTTTCTCGCGTGAAACGGGCCGTATGATCGTGCGTCAGCCGCTGGTGCTGACCGAAAATTTGGAACGTTTCGATATCCGCGTCAATGTCATCGGCGGCGGCGAGTCCGGCCAAGCCGGTGCAGTGCGCCACGGCATTACCCGCGCCCTGATCGATTTCGACGCCACGCTGAAGCCGCCGCTGAAAAAAGCCGGGTTGGTCACGCGTGATGCGCGCGAAGTCGAGCGTAAAAAAGTCGGTCTGCGCAAAGCGCGCCGTCGTAAGCAGTTCTCCAAGCGGTAATCGCTGCTCTAAAGCCGTACGCGACAAAGCCGCCTCACAGGGCGGCTTTGTTTTTTAGCCGGCCTGTCGTGTAATGGCGGCTTTGTCGTTTATGAATCAGCCCGTTTGTGCATGCATGGCAGCAAGGGAGGCAACCATGACGCAGAAAACCATCAACATTGGCATTGTGGGCGGCACCGGCTACACCGGTGTGGAATTGTTAAGGTTGCTCGCGCAGCACCCCAACGCGCAGCTCACCGCGATTACCTCGCGTTCCGAGGCCGGTATGCCGGTCGCCGACATGTTCCCGAATCTGCGTGGTTGGATCGACCTGAAATTCGTCGAGCCGGCGGCGGCAAAACTGGATCAATGCGACCTGGTTTTTTTTGCCACGCCGAACGGCATCGCGATGAAAGATACCCCCGCGCTGGTCCACGCGGGCGTGCGCGTGATCGACGTTGCGGCGGATTTCCGCATCAAGGACATCGCGGAGTGGGAGCGCTGGTACAACATGAAGCACGCCTGCCCGGATCTCGTGGCCGAGGCGGTATATGGCCTGCCGGAAGTGAATCGCGACAAAATTGCTAATGCGCGCATCGTGGCAAATCCCGGTTGTTATCCCACGGCAGTGCAACTTGGGTTCCTGCCGCTGGTCGAAGCAGGGGTGGTGGATATCCAACATTTGATCGCCGACGCCAAATCGGGCGTGTCCGGCGCGGGGCGCAAGGCGGAAGTGCATACCTTGTTGGCTGAGGCCGCCGATAACTTCAAAGCCTATGGCGTGCCGGGGCACCGGCACTTGCCCGAGATTACCCAAGGGTTGACGCAAATGGCAGGCAAGGCAGTGAGTCTGGTATTTACGCCACATCTGACGCCGATGATCCGCGGCATACACGCCACCTTGTATGCACAAATTACGAAGGATGTTGATTTGCAGTCGTTGTACGAAAAGCGCTATGCCAACGAACCGTTCGTGGACGTGATGCCCGCGGGCTCGCATCCGGACACGCGCTCGGTGCGCGGCGCAAATATGTGCCGCATCGCAGTGCATCGTCCACAGGGGGGAGACACGGCAGTGGTACTGTCGGTAATCGACAATCTAGTGAAGGGCGCCGCTGGCCAGGCGGTGCAGAACATGAATATCATGTTCGGCTTGCCTGAAACCACCGGGTTGCGGCACGTGGCGCTGCTGCCCTAAAAATCAAGGCAACGATAGATTGAAAAACTGGCTGCGGTGGTTCAGGAATCGCTCCGGCGCGAGCGCGCCGCGCGTGGCGGTTACCGCCCACGTGCCGTGGTATATGCGCTGGGTGGTCATGCTTTGCGTGGGCGCCGCGATTCTAGGCGCCAGTTGGGCGACCTATCATTTTGGCAGCGAGTTTGCCGGCTTTCGCAAGAGTGAAATCGAAGGCGAAATGAAACGCCTCAACGAACTCACTGCAAAACAGGGGGCCGAATTGGCGGCAGCGCACAAGCTGATTGCAGTTTCCGAGAGTCAGCGCAAAATCGAAAGCGCGACTTATGGCGATCTCGCCAAACAAGTCAAAGCGCTGTCGGTGGAAAACGCCGCGCTCAAGGACGATTTGGCTTTTTTTCAGTCGTTGCTGCCGGTGCCGGGCAAAGACGACTCGGTGGCGATCAACCGCTTTAAACTCGAACCGGATGCCATGCCCGGCGAGTTTCGCTATCGCATGTTGTTAGTGCAGGGTGGACAAAGGCCAGGGGATTTTCACGGCAGCGTCCAGCTCATTATCAATGCCCAGCAGGGGGCGCAAAAGGTGGTGTTGACGCTGCCCGCCGAGGCGGATGCCAAATCGCAGCAATATCAGCTCAATTTCAAGTCTTTTCAGCGTGTTGAGGGCACTTTTCGTGTCGATCCGGGCACTGTAGTCAAAAACATACAGGTAAGGGTATACCAAAATGGCGCACGTACCCCTAAACTCACGCAATCCGTGAACATCTCATAGGGAGGCTGGCCATGTTTGGAAAAGACAGCAAAAAACCGCAGAGCCGTATCGACTCGCTGATCGGCGTGGGTACCGAGATCGAAGGCAACATCAGTTTTTCCGGCGGCCTGCGCGTTGACGGCCTGGTACGCGGCAACATCACATCGACCGGCGATCAACCCGGCATGCTGGTGATTTCCGAGCATGCCGAGGTCGAGGGCGAGATTCGCGTGCATCACGTGATGGTCAACGGCAAGGTGAAAGGCCCGATTTACGCCGATCAAACGCTGGAACTGCAACCCAAGGCCAGCGTGACGGGCGACGTGCATTACCAAAAACTGGAAATGCAGATGGGCGCGATGGTGCAAGGCCGGCTGGTGTATGGCGTGGAAGCCCAGTCTGACAAAGTGGTTAAATTTAAATCCGCGCAATCCGACTGAACTGGTTACGATCCGCGAGTGTCCATTGAGTGACACGGGCTTGGTTTCGCGTTAGAGTGGCCCAACGTAAGTAGGGTGTTGTAAAACAAGGATTTCCATATGAATGCGATTACTGAACAAATGCCGAATCCGCTGGTCTTTACCGACAACGCAGCCAACAAGGTCAAGAGCCTTATCGAGGAAGAGGGTAATCCCGATCTTAAGCTGCGCGTATTCGTTTCCGGCGGCGGTTGCTCCGGGTTTCAGTATGGATTTACGTTTGAAGAAGCGGTCAGCGACGACGACACTGCGCTGAACAAAGGCGGCGTCACGCTGCTGGTCGATCCGATGAGCCTGCAATATTTGCTGGGCGCGGAAATCGATTACCAGGAAAACGTCGAAGGCGCGCAGTTCGTGATCAAAAATCCGAATGCCACATCAACCTGCGGCTGCGGCTCGTCGTTCTCTGCGTAAACGCAGGCAACACCACCCAATAAAAAAGCGGCGTATGCCGCTTTTTTTACGCACGTCTTTTGCCTTCATTACGCCGGATAGATGGCGCCCAGCAAGCGCGGCCCTTGCGCGCCAGTGACGCCGGGCACGTTACCCGGTAGACGCAGCGTGATCTGACGCGCAAGCCACGCAAAGGCGAGTGCCTCCACCCAATCCGCGCCCACGCCGATCGTGCTGGTAGTCGCCACGCGCAGGTTCGGCATCAGAAACGACAGCCGCGCCATCAGCGCGTCGTTGTGTGCGCCGCCGCCGCAAACAAATACCGACTGTGCGCCGGGGCAATAGCTCTCCACCCCGTGTGCAATGCCGTCGGCGGTCAGTGCCAGCAGCGTGGCTTGTACGTCGGCCGCGGCCTCATCGCCCGACAGCGCGCGCCGCACCCACGCCAGATTGAACAGGTCGCGTCCCGTGCTTTTGGGCGGCCGGCGCGCGAAAAACTCATGCGCCAGCAGGGCGTTGAGCAGTTTAGGAATGACCACCCCCGTTGCGGCCCACGCGCCATTGTCGTCGTAGGCGCGGTCAAGATTCGCCGTGATCCATTCATCCATCAGTGCATTGCCGGGACCGCAATCGAAGCCGGCGGCGACGCTGCCCGGCGGCAGATCGGTGATGTTGGCGATGCCGCCGATGTTGACCACTGCGCGATGCTCGGTCGTCGAACTGAAGGCGTGCCAGTGGAAAGCAGGCACCAGCGGCGCACCTTGTCCGCCGGCGGCAATATCCCGGCTGCGAAAATCGCAAATGGTCGTGATGCCGGTGCGTTCGGCCAGCAGTGCGCCGTTGATCAGTTGTGTGGTGTAGCCGGCATCCGGCCGATGGCGCACGGTTTGCCCGTGACAGCCGATAGCCGTGATATCGCGCGCATCAAGCCCCGCTTGTGCCAGCAAGGTGCGTATCGCAGCAGCGTAGGCGTGGGCAAGCTGGTTGGCGCAAAGGGCGGCGCGATGCAGTTCGTCGTGCCCCGGCTCGTTCAACGCCAGCAGAGCGTCGCGCAACTGCGGCTGGAACGGTTGGTAGTGGCTATGCACCAGCATGGCTGCGTCGCCTTCGCCGAAGCGCGCGACCACCGCGTCGATACCATCCAGGCTGGTGCCGGACATCAGCCCGATGTACGTATCGGGCACGCGTTAACCTACTCGAACGTGGAGAGTGTCGCGCCGCGCAGTGTGGTCATGGTGCGGGCGTGCGGCGCCGCGGCTTGCAGGAATTGCGGCTTGTGTTCAGGCGAGATCGGGAACGCGACCGGCACCGCGACCGACAGCGGATCCTGATGCACATCGTTGACACGAAATTCGTAATGCACGTGCGGGCCGGTGGTGAGCCCGGTCATGCCCACCGCGCCGATGACATCGCCCTGCTGCACTTTTGCGCCTTTGCGAATTGCCGGCGAGAAGCCCGCCATATGCGCATACAGCGTGGTGAATTTACCCTGGTGCCGCAGAATCACCACGTTACCGTAACCGCCTTGTACGCCGGCGAAGTCGACCACGCCGTCCGCCGTGGCCTTGATGCGCGCACCCATCGGCGCGGCGAAATCGACGCCGTTGTGCGCACGCCACGATTGCAGAATCGGGTGGTAGCGCGCAGCCGTAAAGCCGGACGTAATGCGTGAAAATTCCAGCGGCGAGCGCAGAAACGCCTTGCGTATGTTTTTGCCGTCGAGCGTGTAGTAGGAGCCTTCATTAGCGCCCGCCGTGTCTTTCGCCGCGAACCACACGGCGCTGTAGGTCTTGCCCTGGTTCACGAACTCCGCCGACAGCAAACGCCCGGAACGCACCGGTTCGCCGCGGTCGTAAAGCATTTCATACACCACCGAGAAGCTGTCGTTCTTGCGCAGGTCTTTGTGGAAATCGATATCGGTGGAAAAAATCTCCACCATCTGCATCGCGACCGCATCCGGGATGTTCAGCCGGTCGGTGGCCGCGAACAGCGAACTGCGGATTTCACCAGCGGCGGAGATCGTGCGCGTTTCAAGTTCGGCGGCTTGTTCGCTGGCGCTGAACGAATCGCCATCCCTCGTCACCGTCAGCAGCGTGCCGCCGTTGAGATAACGCAGCGTGACCAACTCACCGTCGGCGGTGGTTTCCGCGCTCACCGCGCGGCCCGGCACCAGTTGAAACAACGACCGCGCGTCGCGCGTGTTGCGCAAGTAATTTACCGCCACGTCGTCTTCGATGTCCAGCCGCGTCAGCAGGCTGGCCAGCGTTTCGCCGCGCTGGATGCGTTCTTCACGCCAGAAGGTTTGTGCCGCGCCGGCCACGGAAACGGATGCAGAAACGGCGGCGGGCAGCGTGACGGTTTCAACCACGCGGCTTTGCTCGATGCGTTCCGCAATGGTATCGGGGGCGATACCAAACGCCGTTACCACGCCCGCAAACGGCAGCACCAGCGCCAAGGCCCAGCGGCGATAGTTGGCCGTCCGCAACAGGCGGAAGAATGGCCGGGATAGTTTTTGCGTTACAATCATAAAATGCGCTTGAGGCATGATTTATTTACGTTTTTTCAGCGCGGAGCTTAACAGTACCACTCATCGGGTCAACCCTTATATTCATAATATGAACTCAAAAACAGACTGCCGGACATGGAAAGCCCGCTAGAAACGCAATTAGGAACGATCCGCCGCGGCTGCGACGAATTGCTGATCGAAGCCGAGTTGGTTGAAAAGCTCAAACGCGGCACGCCGCTGCGGGTGAAGGCCGGTTTCGACCCCACCGCGCCCGATCTGCACATCGGCCACACCGTGCTGATCAACAAACTGCGACAGTTACAAGACCTCGGTCATCACGTTTTGTTCCTCATCGGCGACTTTACCGGCATGATTGGTGATCCGACCGGCAAAAACGCGACGCGCCCGCCGCTGTCGCGCGAGGACGTGGCGCGCAACGCGCAAACCTACACCGAGCAGGTGTTCAAGATACTTGACCGCGCAAAAACCGAAGTCGTGTTCAACTCCACCTGGATGGACAAAATGACCGCGGCGGACATGATCAAGCTCGCCGCCACGCACACGGTCGCGCGCATGCTCGAGCGCGACGATTTTTCCAAGCGCTACAAAGGCAATCAGCCGATTGCAATCCACGAATTCATGTATCCGTTGGTGCAGGGCTACGACTCGGTGGCGTTGAAGGCCGATCTCGAACTCGGCGGCACCGATCAGAAATTCAATTTGCTGATGGGCCGCGAACTGCAAAAACATCACGGCCAATCGCCGCAGTGCATATTGACCATGCCCCTGCTCGAAGGCCTCGACGGCGTGAACAAAATGTCCAAGTCGCTGGGCAACTACGTGGGCATCAACGAAGCGCCGAATGAGATTTTCGGCAAGCTGATGAGCGTGTCGGATGACTTGATGTGGCGCTATATCGAGCTTTTATCCTTTGCATCGATTGTAGAAATAAATCAACAAAAACAAATAGTTAAGGATGGCGGCAATCCGCGCGATATCAAAGTGAAATTCGCTCAGGAAATTGTTGCGCGCTTTCACAGCCCGGCGGCGGCGGATGCGGCGCTGGCCGATTTCGAAGCGCGCTTTAAACAAGGCGGCGTGCCCGACGAGATGCCGGAAGTCGTGCTGCCGGGTGGTTTACCTATCGCGCAAGTGTTGAAGCAAGCAGGGTTGACAGCCAGCACCACCGAAGCGCAGCGCATGATCGAGCAGGGCGGTGTGAAAATCGATGGCGAAAAAGCCAGCGACAAAGCGCTCAAACTGGCGGCGGGTGTTTACGTCATCCAAGTGGGTAAGCGCAAGTTCGCGCGCGTGACCATCGCATGATGAGGCCCACGCTCATTTCCATCGCGTGCGGGTTGCTTGCGGGCGCAAGCACCCTGGCTCAGGGGCAACAGGCCTATCCCACCAAACCGATACGCATGCTCGTCGGGTTCCCGGTCGGCGGTGGCGCGGACGTGGCTGCGCGCACACTCGGCCCGCGCATGAGTGAGTTGCTCGGCCAGCAGATCATCGTGGATAACCGTCCCGGCGCGGGCAGTTCGCTGGCTTCCGAGATGGCGGCTAAATCCACGCCGGACGGTTACACACTGGTGTCCATCGGCAGCACGCATGCGGTGAACGCCGCGCTGAATCCAAAATTACCCTATGCGCCAGCGGCGGGCTTTCATGCGATTGCGCTGGTTTCCACGGCACCCGTGGCGATCACGGCGAATCTGTCGCTGCCGGTCAAATCGCTCAAGGACTTGATCGCGCTCGCCAAGACCCGGCCCGGGCAGCTTAACTATGGCCCGGGTGGCGTGAATGGCATCAACCATCTCGCGGCTGAACTCCTGAAACGCATGGGCGGTTTTGACATCACGCTCATTCCCTATAAGGGTGTGGCGCAAGCGTTGCCCGCGCTGATCGCGGGCGAAGTGCAACTCATGTTTGCCTCCTTGCCCGGCTCGATAGACCAGATCCGCGCGGGACGCATCCGTGCCATCGCGGTGACATCGGCCAAGCGCAGCAATGCCGCACCGGATATACCCACCGTGGCTGAATCCGGCGTGCCGGGATACGACGCGCCGAGCTGGTGGGGCTTTCTTGCGCCGGCCGGCACGCCCAAAGCCATCATCACCCGCCTCAACGCCGACACTCTGAAGGTATTGCGCATGCGCGACGTGCATGAACTGCTCATCCGGCAGGGCATGGATCCGGCTGGCAGCACACCCGTTGAATTCGACGCGTACCTGCGTGCCGACATAGCGAAGTGGACACGTGTGGTGCAGGAAGCCGGCATCAAGGCAAATTAGGAGCAACAAGCAATGATCTACATGGTTGACCACATCTTTACCGACCCGGCACAAGAGCCCGCGTGGCATACGTGGTATGACGGGTATCTCAAAAAATTGTTATCGGTGCCGGGCATTCATTCCACGCAGCGTTTCAAGGCCATCGGCGAAACACCGTCGCGTTTTCTGGCAATGTATTCCATCGATTCGGCGGATGTCTACACCAGCGAAGGCTACAAAAACATCGGTGGCGGTGGCAGCCAGAGCGCAAGCTTTCATCCGTGTTATCAACTGTGGACACGCAACCTGTTTGACGGCGCGGTGGGCGCTCCCGTGGTGCGCGAAGGGCAGCGCGTTGTCGCGTTTGATCGCGATGCACGGAGTGAACTGGGCGCGCTCGAATCGCGCGTGCTATGGTTAAACGCGGTCGGGTTGCATATGACCACGAAGCATCGTGGTGTCGTCGTACTGGATGCCGGTGAGGCCGCGCCTGCCCCTGCAATTCCAGGCAGCCACCTCTATGCACCGTTCACGGCGGCGCAGACGAAACCGTAAATTGCGCTGTGGCGGTATTTACGGTGATCGCCACGGCGGCCGATACTTCCCCATGAACTTGCGATCAATCTGATCCTTCCACCGCCACACCCAATTGCCGTGAAACGATAGCGCGCCCCATGAGGCAATCGCGTGCGCTTCGCCGGTGCTGATGAGTGCCAAGGTGCGCGGCTGCGGCGTGTAGTCGATGAGTGATTCCCCACACAAAAAGCGCCGCAAATTTTCTGCCAGCGGCGGGCCTTGGCGCACGGCGTAAACGCCGGATTTGGGATACACCTTGTTTGCTATCGTCGCGCAATCACCAACGGCGAATACTTCCGCATGGTTGGTTGATTGTAAGTATTTGTTTATATTTATAAACTTTTTATCGTTTACATCAAGTCCACTCGTTGCCAACCACTGCGGCGCAGCCGCGCCGGTGGCCAGAAAAATAGCATCGGCTGCGATGCGCGCGCCGCTTTCAGCGACCAAAGTTTTTGCTTCCACGCGCGCGATACGAGTCGCGCAATGCACGGTTACGTTTTTGCGCGCGAGGCTGCGCGTGAGTGTGGCGCGCACGCCGGGCGCGTGTTGCGTGAGCAGTTGCGGCGTGTCGGTGATTAACAGGAAGTGCAGCGCGTACGGCAGCGGTGTTTGCGTAAGCCGATGCTGCATCGCCAGCAACACCTCCACCCCCGCAGCACCTCCGCCGACCATGGCGAGTGAGCGCACCTCGCCTGCACGCACGCGCGTGACGAACGTCTCCCATGTGGCGAGAAACTCTTTCACCGGCTTGACCGGCAGCGTGTGTTCGGCGGCTCCCGCGATGCCCTGCAGCGGCGGCGTGGAACCGATATCAATCGAGACTACGTCGTAATCGAGCGTCGAGCCATCGTCGAGCGTGACGTTACGCCGCGCCGCATTCAGCGCCTTGGCACTCGCCTGCACCAAGCGCGCACCGGCAAAGCGCGCCAGCGGTTCCAGATCGATGTGCGCGTCGTTAAAACCGTAATGCCCCGCCACCAGCCCCGGCAGCATGCCGGAATACGGCGTGAGGCGGTCGGGGCTGATGAGCGTGAGTTCGACATCCGGCACCGGGCGTAGCCCGAACTGGCGCAGCACTTCCACATGGGCGTGGCCGCCACCGAGTAAAACCAGTTTTTTCATGGATTTGTAACCGGAAGGTGCAACGCACGCAAAGAAAAAGGATAATTCGCCATTCTATAGACAGGTTAAACAGGGAGCACCATGCGCCGCGTCACACTCACACAATATCTGGTTGAACAGCAACGCACCAAAGGCGTGGTTTCCGCCGAACTTCGCTTGTTGATCGAAGTCGTCGCGCGTGCATGCAAGTCGATCAGCCATGCCATCAGCAAAGGCGCGCTGGCGGGCATACTCGGCGGCGCGGGCACCGATAACGTGCAGGGCGAAGCGCAGAAAAAACTCGACGTGATCGCAAACGAGGTGTTGCTCGAAGCCAACGAGTGGGGTGGTTATCTCGCCGCGATGGCGTCCGAGGAAATGGATGACCCGCAGCAGATTCCGAACCGCTTTCCCAAGGGCGAGTTTTTACTGACCTACGATCCGCTCGACGGTTCGTCGAACATCGACGTGAATGTGTCGGTGGGCACCATCTTCTCGGTGCTGCGTTGCCCCGAAGGCGTGACCAATCCCGACGAAAAAGCGTTCCTGCAGCCGGGCTCGAAACAAGTCGCCGCAGGGTTTGCGGTGTATGGCCCCTCGACGATACTTGTGCTCACCATCGGCAACGGCGTGGTGGGCTTCACGCTGGATCGTGATCTCGGCAGTTGGGTGATGACCGAGCCGAAAATTGAAATTCCCGGCGACACGCAGGAATTCGCCATCAACATGTCGAACATGCGCAACTGGCCCGCGCCGGTCAAGCGCTACATTGACGAATGTCTCGCTGGCAAAACGGGCCCGCGCGGCAAGGATTTCAACATGCGCTGGGTGGCGTCGATGGTGGCGGATGTGTATCGCATCCTGTCACGCGGCGGCGTGTTCATGTACCCGACCGACGCCAAACACGTTGAGGGCCGCCTGCGCCTGCTGTACGAAGCGAACCCGATGTCGTTCATCGTGGAGCAAGCGGGGGGCGCGGCGATCAACGGCTTGCAACGCATCATGGATGTGCAGCCGACAAAGCTGCATCAGCGCCAGGGTGTGATCCTCGGATCAAAAAACGAAGTGGAATTAATCGGTCGGTATTACGCCGAAAATAAACAATAAAACATATAGTTACCATCAATCGGTCACATCTATGTCTGCTTCCCAATTTCCCCCACTAGTAGGCAAGCCGTCGACCAAGCACTGCACCAATTGCAGCGCCAAGATGACGCTCTATTCGCTGCCGGGGCATTACAGCGGCACGGTTGATATTGATGTGTGTATGGATTGCAATGCCATCTGGTTTGATGAGGGCGAGAGCACGCAGCTTTCGCCCGACGGCACGGTGGCCCTGTTTCAACTGATACAGCAACGCGGCGGCACTGCAACCAGTGCCGCCAGCAAGTTCGGCGAAGGACTGCGCTGCGTGACCTGCGGTGACGGCATGCAGATGACCAACGACCAGGTGAAGGGCACGCGGTTTACCTATCAGGCGTGCCGCAAAGGCCATGGGCGTCTGACGACGTTCTACAATTTTCTCGCGGAGAAACAGTTTGTCCGCGAGCTGACCAAGGCCGAGCGCGCGAAACTCGCCGCGACGGTGCAGCAAGTGCGCTGCTCGGGTTGCGGCGCGGCGGTGAACATCGGCAAGGTGGATGCGTGTGAATATTGCCGCGCGCCGGTGTCGGTGTTTGATCGCGACGCGGCGAAAAAAGCCGTCGATCACTACTTGCTGGAGCGGCAAAAGCAACCAGCGGCTAACGACGGCAATCGCCGTTACAGCGGCCGCACTTCCGGCGATCAGTGGAGCAGCTACGACCGCGCCGATCTGGGCTCGGACATCTTGTATGCCCTCGGCCGCGCCGCCACGCGCGGCGTGTCGGGGACGGGACGTGCGGCGCCCGCCGCCGGCGCAGGGATGTCACCCGGCGCGTTTGCCGACGCCGGCAGCGCGGCTGACGCAGCCTTGCCCGATGCCACATCGGCGCTGTTCGGCTCGGACCTGGCGTCGGGTTTGGGCAACTCGGTGAGTGACACGCTGCCGAGCGCGACGGATGCGCTGTTTGGCGCGGCATCCGGTGGCGCCGGTGATGCCCTCGGCGCGCTGGGTGATGTGGCGTCGTCCGGCATCGCGGATGCCGCGGCGGAGGCGGGCGGCAGCGCATTCGAGGCGGTCAGCGACACCGCCGTCGAAGCGGCGGGGGAAATGGCATCGTCCATCGGTGGCAGTATGGTCGATCTGGTGACCGATGGCATCGGTAGCCTGCTCGGCGCGTTGTTCGATTAAAACTTTAAAAGCAAAAACCTTATGCGCATTGAAGTCATCTGCACCGGCGATGAAGTGCTCACCGGAAAAATCGTCAACACCAATTTCAGTTACATCACGCAAAAGCTCGAAGATTTTGGCCTTTCGGTGACGCAGGAAACCACCGTGGGTGATGACCGTGACAGCCTGCTTGCCGCCTTTATGCTGGCAGGCGAACGTGCCGATGCGGTAATCGTCAACGGTGGCCTCGGGCCGACGGTGGATGATCTGTCGCAGGAAATCGCGGCCAAGGCCGCCGGCGTCGAACTCGCGTTGAACCAGGACTGGCTTACCACGATGGAGGCGTTTTTCACCAAGCGTAGCCGCGTGATGCCGCCCAACAACATCAAGCAGGCGATGCTGCCGGCGGGCGCGGAAGTGCTGGACAATCCGGTCGGCACCGCGTGCGGCTTCGCGGTCACCATAGGCAAAGCGCGGTTTTATTTCACCCCCGGCGTGCCGCGCGAACTGCGCCGCATGCTTGAAGATCAGATCGTGCCGCGCCTGCTGGCGAAAGCCGGTAAACAAACCGCAGTGTTTTTAAAGCGATTTCACTCGTACGGCATCGGCGAGTCGCACGCGGACACCTTGCTCGCCGGCGTCGAAGCCCTTGCGCCTGATGGCAGCGTCAAGCTCGGCTTCAGAGCGCACTACCCGCAACTCGAAACCAAACTCACCGTGCGCGGCGTGGACATGGACGACATCCGTAAAAAGCTCAGGCCGGTGGAAGCCGAAGTGCGCAAGCGCTACGGCAATTTTATTCTGGCCGAGGACGACCACACGCTCGAAAGCGTGGTGCTCGACGAGCTGGCAAAATGTAAGGGCACGCTGGCGATCGTCGAATCCTTCACCAGCGGGCAGATCGCGGGGCGGCTGATGCATTTGCCCGGCGCGGAAAAACGCGTCCGGCGCGGCGTGGTCGCACGCGACATCGAGGAAATCTGCAACGCCGTGCGGCTGGTGCAGATTCCGCCCGAGATCACCACAGAAGCCGCCGAAGCCGTGGCGCGAGCCGCGCTCAATGAGACCGGCGCCACGCACGCGCTGGCGGTGCTGATCGATCTGGATGAAGGCGCGGATCGCATTGAATTCGCGGGCAC
>CANIID010000020.1 GCA_947467315.1 Betaproteobacteria bacterium
TGCATCCAGTCGGCATCGGAGTTCTGATCGACGCACATGGTCATCGCCATCGCGCCTTTGCCCGTGTTGGCGCGGGCGCTGGATGCGCTGGTGATTTCCCACAGTCCTGATTTTCGCTTGGGCAGTTCAGCCGCAACCGTGGCGGTGGCGACGCTCAGTAGAGTTATCGTAAGTATTTGTTTAAACACGATTTTCTCCTATAGGGCAAAAAGGTCCACAAATTCATTTACGGGCGTGGCTTCGAGTTTTATCTGGTCTTTGCACAGCGCATAGATCGCCGCACGCTGCTTGTCGGCGAAGCGCCGCGCGAGGTTGGTGCGGAATTTCGCTTCGAGCAGCGGGATGCCGTCCTTGCGGCGACGGCGGTGGCCGATGGGGTATTCCACCGCAACGTTGGCGGTTTTGCTGCCGTCCTTGAAAAACACTTGTATCGCGTTGGCGATGGAGCGTTTTTTCGGATCAAGATAATCGCGTGTCCATTCCTTTTTCTCGACGCATTCCATCTTGTCGCGCAGCGCGTCCACACGCGGATCATGCGCGACATCCTCTTCGTAGTCGGCGGCGGTGAGATTGCCCTTGATAAGGCCGATAGCGCACATGTACTGAATGCAATGATCGCGATCGGCCGGGTTATTGAGCGGGCCCTTTTTGTCGATGATGCGGATGGCGGATTCGTGCGTGGTGATGACGACTTTCTTGATGTCATTGATGCGATCTTTTACATCCGGGTGCAGCGTCACTGCACATTCCACTGCGGTCTGTGCGTGAAACTCCGCCGGGAACGAAATCTTGAACAACACGTTTTCCATCACATACGAGCTGTAGGCCTGCTTCAACACAAACGGCTGCCCCTTGAACAGCACATCGTAAAAGCCCCAGGTTTTTGCGGTGAGCGCGGCGGGATAACCCATCTCGCCTTTGTGCGCCATCAATGCGAGACGCACGCCACGGCTGGTGGCGTCACCCGCAGCCCACGACTTGCGCGAACCGGCTTGCGGCGCGTGACGGTAAGCGCGCAGCGACTGGCCGTCTATCCAGGCATTCGATACGGCATTGACGATTTCGTCGTGGCCGCAACCGAGCATGTTGGCGACGACGGCGGTGGAGGCCACTTTCACCAGCACTACATGGTCAAGACCGACGCGATTAAAGCTGTTTTCGAGCGCTATAACGCCCTGAATTTCGTGGGCTTTGATCATGCCGGTGAGTACATCGCGCATGATGAGCGGCTTCTTCCCGGCGGCTACTGCGTTGCGTGACAACCAATCCGCGGCCGCAAGTATGCCGCCCAGGTTGTCGGACGGATGGCCCCACTCGGCGGCGAGCCAGGTGTCATTGAAATCCAGCCAGCGAATCATGCAGCCGATGTTGAAAGCAGCGCTCACCGGATCAAGCTGATAAGAGGTGCCCGGCACTTTCGCGCCATTCGGCACGATGGTGCCGGGAACGATGGGGCCCATCAGCTTGGTGCAAGCGGGATACGACAGCGCTTCAAAGCCGCAGCCGAGGGTATCCATCAAACACAGGCGCGCGGTGTTGTAGGCCTCGGTGCTCTTGATGGTGTATTTCGCCGCGTAGTTGGCGATGTCGGTAAGGACTTTGTCGGCTTTGGTGCGGGTGTTGGAGATGGCGGCGGACATTTGTAATCGATCCTATATAGTGATTCTTATCGTTTTGCCAGAGGCGAAAACTTGCGATTTTCCGGCCCGGTGTAAACCGCTGTCGGGCGGATGAGTTTGTTGTCTACGCGTTGTTCCATCACATGCGCGGCCCAGCCGGCGGTGCGCGAGATGACGAATATCGGGGTGAACATCAGTGTGGGCACGCCGAGTTTGTTGTAGGACACGGCGGAGTGCCAGTCGAGGTTTGCGAACATGGTTTTCTCGCGCATCATCACGGCTTCGATGCGGTCGGCAATGCCGAACATTTTCATGTCGCCGCTGTCGGCGGAGAGTTGGCGCGCGACTTCTTTGATGATTTTGTTGCGCGGATCGGCGACGGTGTAAACCGCGTGACCGAAGCCGATGATGGTTTCTTTGTTGCGTACTCTGTTGATGATGTCGGCTTCGGCGTCATCGGGGGTTTCGTAGCGATTCATTACTTCGAAGCCGACTTCGTTGGCGCCGCCGTGCTTGGGGCCGCGCAGCGCGCCGATGCCGCCGACGATGGCGGAGTGCATGTCCGCACCCGTGCCCGCCACGACGCGGCAGGCGAAGGTGGAGGCGTTGAATTCATGCTCAGCGTAGAGGTTGAGCGAGGTGTGCATGGCGCGCACCGCCGGTGCTTTCGGGGCCACGCCTTGCAGCAGGTGCAGAAAATGGCCGCCGATGGAGTCGTCGTCGGTTTCCACTTCGATGCGCTTGCCGTTGGTGCTGTAGTGATACCAGTAGAGCAGCATCGAGCCGAACGAGGCGATCAGCCGGTCGGCGATATCGCGCGCGCCAGGCACATTGTGATCGTCTTTTTCCGGCAGCGCGCAACCCAGCGCCGAGCAGCCGGTGCGCATCACATCCATCGGGTGCGCGGCGGCGGGCAGGGCTTCGAGTACGTTCTTGACGACCTGCGGTAGGCCGCGCAGGGTTTTGAGTTTGGCTTTGTAGTTGGCGAGTTCGGCGGCATTCGGTAACTTGCCGTGAATCAGCAGAAACGCGATTTCTTCGTACTCGCAGGTTTCGGCGATGTCATAAATATCGTAGCCGCGATAATGCAAATCGTTGCCGCTGCGTCCCACGGTACACAGTGCGGTGCTGCCGGCGGCGATGCCGGACAAGGCCACGCCTTTTTTGGCGCGGACGATGGGGGTGTCGTTGCTGCTCATAATGATTTTCCTTTTGCCTTTTGATGGCCAAAAACAAAAAAAGCGGGCTTCGAGTTGAAGTCCGCTTTATTGTTTAAAAACAGATGCTTAGCCTAAGAGGTGTTTAATCGCGTCGCGCTCTTCGGTTAGTTCCTTCAACGTGGTCTGCATGCGGCCGCGGCTGAAATCGCTGACGTCGAGGTCTTTGACGATTTCAAATTTGCCGTTCTTGCACACCGTCGGGTAGCCGTACATCACACCTTCGGGAATGCCGTAGCTGCCATCGGAGGCGAGGCCCATGCTGACCCAATCGCCGTCGCGCGTGCCGAACACCCAATCGCGCACGTGTTCAATCGCGGCGTTGGCGGCACTGGCAGCCGATGACAGGCCGCGCGCTGCGATAATCGCGGCGCCGCGCTGCTGGATGGTGGGGATGAAATTATCTTCCAGCCATTTCTGATCGTTAATCATCGGCCACACTTTTTGGCCATCCACTTCGGCCGTGAAAACATCCGGATACTGCGTGGAGGAGTGATTGCCCCACACGTGGAGTTTTTTCACGCTGGCGACCGGCTTGCCGACTTTTTGCGCCACCTGCGACAGCGAGCGATTGTGATCGAGGCGCATCATGGCGGTGAAGTTGCTGGGCTTCAAACCCGGCGCATTCTTCATCGCGATCAGGCAATTGGTGTTGGCGGGGTTGCCCACCACCAGCACTTTGACGTCGCGGCTGGCATTGTCCGACAGCGCTTTGCCCTGCGGTCCGAAAATTTTGCCGTTGGCTTCGAGCAGATCTTTGCGCTCCATGCCGGGGCCGCGCGGACGTGCGCCCACCAGCAGCGCAACATCCACGTCTTTGAACGCGACATTCGGGTCAGAGGCGGCCACCATGCTGTGCAGCAACGGAAACGCGCAGTCGTCCAACTCCATCATCACGCCGGTGAGTGCCTTTTGCGCTTTTTCGTCGGGGATTTCGAGCATTTGCAGAATGACCGGCTGATCCTTGCCGAGCATTTCGCCGCTGGCGATTCTGAACAGCAGGCTGTAGCCGATCTGGCCAGCGGCGCCGGTTACCGCAACGCGCATGGGCTTCTTCATGGTGGACATGGTGGAACTCCTGGATTTCGAGTCGGAAAAGTTTCGTACAGTTTTGCGAAGGTTCGCGTAAGCCGCGCTTGTGATAATTAAAAACTATCAAAAAGGGCCACGCGCGTGATGCAGCGCAAGTGAGCGGCGATGATAGCTAACCCCCTGTGCGGGGTCAACTTGAGAGCTCTGTTGCCGCACCATCACAGAACATAACACGCACTATAACCGAGCGCCGCTAGGACATTGTTTGAATTGGCCAATCAGTGGAATGGCAACTTGCGATTTCGGTCGTTCTGCTGTTCCGCAACATGCTGAAAGCTGGTAGAATTTTTCAACTTTGCGTCGCGGCCTTTCCTGTTCACTTGATTCGGTACGAAGGGCCTGCGCAGATCGCTAATCATGCTGATTACACTTAGTTGCGTAATTGCATACCTGTGCGGCGTTTTTCCAGTGTTCTTCAAAATCGTAAACCACCGGCTACCGAAAGAGACGTTGTCTGATGCCCACTAGTCGTCCTAAGCACTTGAATTTAATGGAAATTCGGATGCCCCTGCCGGCATTTGTATCCATCCTGCACCGCGCCAGCGGCGCGATTCTGTTCCTCACGCTGCCGCTGCTGCTGTATTTGCTGGGCAGCAGTCTTGAGTCGCCGCAATCGTTTGGCGTTTTCAAATCCTGGGTGAGCAACCCGCTGGTGAAAATAGTGTTGATAGGGTTGTTGTGGGCTTACCTGCATCATTTTTGTGCCGGCATACGGCATCTGGCGATGGATATGCATAAAGGGCTGGAACTGCAAACCGCGCGCGCCACCAGCTACGCCGTGCTGGGCGTCAGCCTGCTGCTTACTGCCGCTATCGGGGTGAAGCTATGGTAAATCGTGAAGTCAGCGGCGCCCATTATGGCCTGCGCGATTGGCTGGCACAGCGCGTCACCGCAGTGGTGATGGTGATCTATAGCGTGCTGTTCGTGGTGATGCTGCTCGGGTTGCCGCAGTTCGACTACGCAAGCTGGAAAACGATGTGGGCTGCGCCCTGGATGCGCTACGCTTCCCTTCTGTTTTTCTTGAGTTTATTTGTGCATGCCTGGGTTGGTATGCGCAATATATTCATGGATTACATCAAAAGCACCGGCCTACGTTTGACCTTGTATGCCTTGGTGATTCTTGCTCTTCTCGCTTACGGCGCGTGGGCTGTGCAGATTTTGTGGGGTCGGTAATGGGAATAGCCCGTAGGCAGTTTGATGCAGTGGTGGTGGGTGCTGGCGGCTCAGGCTTGCGCGCCGCGCTGCAGTTAGCGGAATCCAATCTGAAGGTTGCGGTGCTGTCCAAAGTATTTCCGACGCGCTCGCATACCGTGGCCGCGCAAGGCGGCGTATCCGCCTCGCTCGGCAACGAAGAGCCGGACAACTGGCACTGGCATATGTACGACACCGTCAAAGGGTCAGATTACCTCGGCGATCAGGATGCCATCGAGTTCATGTGCCGCAAGGCCTGCGACGCCGTGGTGGAGCTGGAGCACTACGGCATGCCGTTTGACCGTCTCGATAACGGCAAAATTTATCAGCGCCCTTTCGGCGGCCACACCAGCAACTACGGCGAACGCGCGATCAAGCGTGCCTGCGCTGCGGCGGACCGCACCGGCCACGCCATGCTGCACACGCTGTATCAGCGCAACGTACGCGCGCATACGCAATTTTTCGTCGAATGGATGGCGCTGGACTTGATCCGAAACCAGCAGGGTGATGTGTTGGGCGTGGTGGCACTGGAAATGGAAACCGGTGAAGTGATGATTCTGCAATCCAAAGCCACATTGCTGGCGACTGGCGGGGCAGGGCGCATTTATTCGGCTAGCACCAACGCATTTATCAACACCGGCGACGGCTTGGGTATGGCCGCGCGCGCCGGCATTCCGCTCGAAGATATGGAGTTTTGGCAGTTTCACCCCACGGGTGTGGCCGGCGCCGGCGTGCTGATTACCGAAGGCGTGCGCGGCGAGGGTGGATTTCTGCTCAACAAAAATGGCGAGCGCTTCATGGAGCGCTATGCGCCCACGGTCAAAGACCTCGCCAGCCGTGACGTGGTGGCGCGCGCGATGGCCACCGAAATCAAAGAAGGCCGCGGCGCGGGTAAAGACGGCGAATACATACTGTTGAAGCTCGATCACCTCGGCGCCGACGTGATCGACAAGCGTTTGCCGGGCATTCGCGAGATCGCCAAGAAATTCGCCAATGTCGATCCCGCGACCGATCCGATTCCCGTGGTGCCGACCTGCCATTACCAAATGGGTGGTGTGCCAACGAACGTGCAAGGCCAAGCGGTTATGCCCGATGGCAAAGGTGGCGAGAAAATCGTCAAAGGCCTTTATGCCGCAGGCGAGTGCGCCTGCGTCTCGGTGCATGGCGCGAACCGGCTGGGCACCAATTCACTGCTCGATTTACTGGTGTTCGGGAAATCGGCGGGGCAACAGGTGGTTAAAGATATCGCGGCGGAGGTGGTCTCCATGCCCGATTTGCCCGCGGATGCCGCTGACAAAACCATGGCGCGGTTGACGCGTCTGGATACGGCGACAACGGGCGAGCGCGTCAGTGATGTGGGCGGCGAAATGCGCCGCACCATGCAGGCGCACTGCGGCGTGTTCCGCTTCCCGGACAGCATGGCCGAGGGTGTGAAAAAAATGTTGGCCGTGGCCGAGCGCGCAAAGAGCACCTTCATTCAGGACAAGAGCAAGGTCTTCAACACCGCGCGCGTCGAAGCGCTGGAACTGGATAACCTGATCGAAGTGGCGCTCTCGACCATGATTTCTGCCAATGCAAGACAGGAGTCGCGCGGCGCGCACGATCGCAGCGATTTTCCGAATCGCGACGATAAGAACTGGATGAAGCACTCCTTGTGGTTTAAAGACGGCAACCGTCTGGAGTACAAAGCGGTGCAGTTGAAGCCGTTGACGGTGGAGTCGTTTGAGCCGAAGGCGCGTGTGTATTAAATCGCAGAAGAACGTAAAAACAGCAAGGAACCAAAATGCGTTTCCAGATTTACCGCTACAACCCCGACGTGGACGCCAAGCCGCACATGCAGTTTTACGATGTGCCGATGGAGCCGACCGATCGCATGTTGCTCGACGCGCTGGTGCGTATCAAGATCGAGGATGACACATTTTCATTCCGCCGTTCGTGCCGGGAAGGCGTGTGTGGCTCGGATGCGATGAACATCAACGGCAAAAATGGTCTCGCGTGCATCACCAAGCTGGCGGATCTGCAGGAGCCGGTGATGATCCGGCCGCTACCGGGCCTGCCGGTGATCCGCGATCTGATTGTCGATATGTCGCAGTTTTTCAAGCAGTATCATTCGATCAAGCCCTATGTAGTCAACGACACGCCGCCGCCGGAAACCGAGCGCCTGCAATCACCGGAAGATCGTGAAGAGCTGAACGGTCTGTACGAGTGCATACTGTGCGCCTGTTGCTCGACCTCATGCCCCTCGTTCTGGTGGAACCCGGATAAATTCGTCGGCCCGGCCGGCCTGTTGCAAGCGTACCGCTTTATTGCCGACACCCGCGATCAGGCTACCAATGAGCGGTTGGATAATCTGGAAGACCCGTATCGTCTGTTCCGTTGCCACTCGATCATGAATTGCGTGGATGTGTGTCCGAAGAATCTGAATCCCACCAAAGCCATTGGCAAGATCAAGGATTTGCTGGTCAAGCGTACGGTTTGAGATTGGCCTTGGATCAACGCAGCCGCGACCGGATACACTGGCATTGCCGCCGGGGGTTGCTGGAACTGGATTTAGTGCTGGAGCGGTTTGTCGCGCGTCATCTCGATACGCTCACCGCCGGCCAGACCGAAGTGTTTAAAGAATTGCTGGCGTATGAAGACAATGATTTGTTGGATATGGTGATGGGCCGCGCGGAGCCGGTGAACGAGAGCTTGACCGCCGTGCTGGAAATGATGCGTACTGTTTGAATATGGATTGCGGACGACTAACTGGACTTAACTGGAGATTGGTATGAGCGAGAAACTGGCAACGCTGTCTTTTAGTGACGGCAAACCCTCCGTGGATTTCCCGATTTATGGCGGTAGCGAAGGCCCGGACGTGATCGACGTACGCAGCCTGTACAACAAAACCGGCATGTTTACCTACGATCCCGGTTTCATGTCCACCGCAAGCTGCCGTTCCGGCATAACCTATATCGACGGTGATGTGGGCATTCTTCAGTATCGCGGCTATCCGATCGAGCAGTTGGCTGAAACGTGCAGCTTCCTCGAGACCTCGTACCTGATTCTCAATGGGGAATTGCCCACCAAGCCGCAACTCGACGAGTTTTCCGGCATCGTTACCCGGCATACCATGGTGCATGAGCAGTTGTCGCGTTTCTTCAGCGGCTTTCGTCGCGACGCGCATCCGATGGCCGTGATGTGCGGCGTGGTTGGCGCGCTGTCGGCGTTTTATCACGACTCGATCGATATCAATGATGCCAAAAGCCGCGAGATTTCGGCCTTCCGCCTGATCGCCAAGCTGCCGACGATTACCGCGATGACCTACAAGTACACGACCGGCCAGCCGTTCATGTATCCGAAGAACAACCTGTCCTATGTCGAAAACTTCCTTTACATGACCTTCGGTACGCCGTGCGAAGAATGGGTCCCGAACCCCGTCCTCACGCGCGCGATGGAACGCATCCTGATCCTGCACATCGATCACGAGCAGAACGCTTCAACTTCCACTGTACGTTTGGCCGGTTCGACAGGTGCCAACCCGTTTGCCTGCATCTCGGCAGGTATCGCCGCGCTGTGGGGACCGGCGCACGGCGGCGCGAACGAAGCCGTGCTGAAAATGCTGGCCGGCATCGGCGACGTGAAGAATATTCCCGAGTTCATCCGCAAGGTCAAAGGGCAGGAAGATCATACGATGCTGATGGGCTTTGGTCATCGCGTCTACAAGAACTACGACCCGCGCGCTAAGCTGATCCAGAAAACCTGTCATGAAGTGCTGGAAGCGCTTGACCTCAAGGACGACAAACTGTTCAAGCTGGCAATGGCGCTGGAAAAAGTGGCGCTCGAAGACGAATACTTCATCAAGCGCAAACTGTATCCGAACGTCGATTTCTACTCCGGTATTGTCTACAAGGCGCTGAATATTCCGGTGCCGATGTTCACCGCGATTTTCGCGCTGGCGCGCACCGTGGGCTGGATCGCGCAGTGGAACGAAATGCTGGGCGACAAAGACGCCAAGATTGGCCGTCCGCGGCAGATGTTTACCGGTGCCGCACGCCGCGATTTTGTGCCGATGACTAAAAGAAAGTAAGGCTTTAGGCGTTAGGGGTGAGGCGGATAATCCCCCCCCCGCACGCCTATCGCCTCACGCCTCACGAAGTAACAAGCAGGGTGCCATGATGATGAAAGAGTTCCTCGGTAACTCCTATCTAAACGGCGCCAACGCGCCGTTTATCGAGGCGTTGTATGAATCGTATCTCGCAGATCCGCAGTCGGTAGAGCCGCGCTGGCGCGGCTACTTTGATGAGCTGCAAAAGCTCGACGACGGTCCGCGTGACGTTTCGCATGCCGAAGTGCAAGAGCGCTTTGCCGCGCTGGCTAAGGAAAGCCGGCCCGCCGCATCGCCTGCCGGCAGTTTTCAAAAGCAGTTTTCGGTTTTGCAACTGATCGCCGCGTATCGCTTTCAAGGGTGCCGCGTGGCGGATGTCGATCCGTTAAAGCGCATCGAAAAGCCGAACATTCCCGAGCTCGATCCCGCGTTCTACGGCCTTTCCGAAGCTGACATTGATACCGTGTTCAATGCAGGTACGTTGCATGGCCCGTCGCAGGCGACGCTACGCGACATTTTGCAACGGCTGAAAGCCACCTACTGCGGCAGCATCGGCGCCGAGATCATGTATATCTCGGATATTCCGCAAAAACGCTGGCTGCTGGAGCGCTTCGAACCCACACAGGGGCGTCCGAACTACGACGCGCAATACAAAAAGCATCTGCTGGAACGTCTCACCGCCGCCGAGACGCTGGAAAAGTACCTCAACGCGAAGTACGTGGGGCAAACCCGCTTTTCGCTCGAGGGTGGCGAAACGCTGATTCCTTTGCTCGACAACCTGTTGCAACGCGCGGGCGCCGCCGGCGTGCAAGAGCTGGTGATCGGCATGGCGCATCGCGGGCGGCTGAACGTGCTGGTGAACACGCTGGGCAAAATGCCGGCGGATTTGTTTTCATCGTTTGAAGGCAAGCAAAATCCCGAAGTGCTGGCGGGTGACGTGAAATACCACGACGGCCAATCGTCGAACATCATGACCCCCGGCGGACCGATGCATGCGATGCTGGCGTTTAATCCGTCGCATCTCGAAATCGTTAATCCGGTGGTCGAAGGCTCGGTGCGCGCGCGTCAGCACCGGCGTAAAGATCACGCGGGCGACCAGGTGCTGCCGGTAGTGATCCACGGCGATGCCTCGATGGCAGGGCAAGGCGTGGTGATGGAAACGCTGAACCTCGCAGGAACGCGCGGCTACGGTACCGGCGGCACGCTGCATATCGTGATTAATAACCAAATTGGCTTCACTACGTCGGACCCGCGCGATTCACGCTCCACGTTGTATTGCTCCGACATCGCGAAGATGCTGGAAGTGCCGATCTTCCACGTCAATGCAGACGATCCGGAGGCGGTGTGTTTTGTTACCGAAATCGCGCTCGATTACCGCATGAAGTTTCACAAGGACGCGGTGATCGACATGGTGTGCTATCGCCGGCTCGGTCACAACGAGCAGGACGAGCCGATGGTGACGCAGCCGCTGATGTACAAACGCATCCATGGATACCCGACGACGCGCAAGGTGTACGCGGCGCGGTTGGCAAGCGAGGGCGTGATGAGCGAGGCGGATGCGGATGCCGCTGTGGCAACTTGCCGCGATGCGCTGGATCGCGGCTATCACACCAATCAAACCATACTCTCCAATTACAAGCCGCCGTTCGAGGCCAACTGGGCGCCCTACAAGGGGGCCAAGTGGAACGAAAAAGACGACACGCGTCTGCCGATGGAAACGGTGCAAATGCTGGCGCGCAAAATTTGCGAAGTGCCGGCGAGTTTTCAGTTGCATCCGCGCGTCGATAAAATTATGCAGGACCGGCGCTTGATGGCCGAAGGCAAGCTGCCGCTCGACTGGGGCATGGCCGAGTCGCTGGCCTACGCGACGCTGCTTCATGAAGGCTACTCGATACGCCTGTCGGGACAAGATGTCGGACGCGGCACGTTCTTTCACCGCCATGTGGTGCTGCACGATCAGAACCGCGAACACTGGGACCAAGGCGTGCATGTGCCTTTGCAGCACCTGGGGCCCAATCAGGGTGACTTTGGCGTCATCGATTCCGTGCTGTCCGAAGAGGCCGTGCTCGGTTTTGAGTATGGCTACGCCACTGCGGGGCCGAATGACCTGGTGATCTGGGAGGCGCAGTACGGCGATTTCGCCAATGGCGCGCAAGTCGTAATCGATCAGTTTATTGCCTCGGGTGAAGTGAAGTGGGGCCGCCTGTGCGGGCTGACCATGATGCTGCCGCACGGCTACGAAGGCGCGGGGCCGGAGCATTCCTCGGCGCGCATCGAACGCTTTTTGCAACTGTGCTCGGATTACAACATGCAGGTGTGCGTGCCGGCGACACCAGTGCAGATGTATTACCTGCTGCGCCGTCAGATGATCCGCCCGTATCGCAAGCCGCTGGTGATTTTTTCACCCAAGAGCCTGTTGCGGCACAAGGAATCGGTGTCGCCGCTGGAAGAATTCGCCAACGACAAATTCCGCCCGGTGAACGAGGATTGGGAAGAGCAGGAAATCAATCCGGAAAAAGTCGAGCGCGTGATTCTGTGCAGCGGCAAAGTGTTTTACGACCTGCGCGCTGAACGCCGGGCACGCGGCGTCCGCGATTTGCCTCTGGTGCGCATCGCACAGTTGTATCCGTTTTCGCACGAAGACTTTCGCGCCATTATCGTGCGCTACAAAAACGCATCCGAGATCGTGTGGTGTCAGGAAGAGCCGCGCAATCAGGGCGCGTGGCGGCATATTCAGCACTACCTGATGCGCAACCTGCTGCCGCACCAGAAGATTTTTTACGCGGGGCGCGAGTCTTCCGCGGCGCCGGCCGCAGGCTACAAATCCCTGCACGACAAGCAGCAGAAAGAACTCATCAATCAGGCGCTGACGCTATCCGGCGGCAGCGAGCCGCTGAGTGTCACGAATCGACCCCGGCCGCTTTCGGCTGGTGAAGAAAATTAATAATAAAAACATATACTTACGGTGATTTATGATAATCGAAGTTAAAGTCCCTCAGCTTTCGGAATCGGTCGCCGAGGCCACCCTCGTGAGTTGGCACAAAAAGGTCGGCGAGCTGGTTAAGTGCGATGAAAATCTGGTTGATATCGAAACCGACAAAGTGGTGCTGGAAACCCCCGCGCCGGCCGCCGGCGTGCTGGTGAAGATCGTCAAGCCCGACGGCAGCACGGTGGCGAGCAAAGAAATCATTGCGCAGATTGATACCGAGGCCACGGCTACTGCCAGTGCCGCTAGCGCGGCGCCGGCAGCTTCCGCAGCCGCCGCGCCCAAGTCAAGCAAAGCCCAAGCTGCCGCGGCCATGCCCGCCGCGCAAAAAGTGGCCGCCGAAAACAAAATGGATACCGCCGCGATCACCGGTAGTGGCCGCGGTGGCCGCGTGACCAAGGGGGACGTGCTGGACGCGATTAAAACCGGCAGCGCCGCCAGTGCTGCACCGGCTAAGGTAACAGCGGCGTCAACGCCAGCAGCGTCAGCAGCACCACGCGCCGCCGCGCCCAGCGTGGATTTGGGCGCGTTAGGCGAGCGCCCGGAGCAACGCGTGCCGATGTCGCGCCTGCGCGCGCGCGTGGCGGAGCGCTTGATCCAGTCGCAATCCACCGCCGCTATTTTGACCACGTTCAATGAAGTGAACATGCAGCCGGTGATCGACCTGCGCAATCGCTACAAGGACAAGTTCGAAAAAGAGCACGGCGTGAAGCTCGGCTTCATGTCGTTCTTTGTCAAAGCGGCTGTTTATGCGTTGAAAAAATACCCGTTGGTCAATGCATCTGTTGACGGCAACGATATTGTTTACCACGGCTACTACGACATCGGCGTCGCGGTAGGCAGTCCGCGCGGATTGGTGGTGCCGATCGTGCGCAACGCCGATCAACTGAGTCTCGCGGGCATCGAAAAGACCATCGCCGATTTCGGCAAGCGCGCGCAGGATGGCAAACTCACCATCGAAGAACTCACCGGCGGTACGTTCTCCATCTCCAACGGCGGCGTGTTCGGTTCCATGTTATCGACGCCGATTATCAATCCGCCGCAGAGCGCCATTTTGGGCGTGCATGCCACCAAGGATCGCCCTGTGGCCGAAAACGGCCAGGTGGTGATTCGTCCGATGAATTATCTCGCCCTGTCGTACGACCATCGCATTATCGATGGCCGCGAAGCCGTCCTGTCGCTGGTTGCGATGAAAGATGCGCTGGAAGATCCGGCGCGCATATTGCTGGAAATCTGATATGGCTGAACTGGCGAAAACGTTTGACGTGGTGGTAATCGGCGCCGGCCCCGGCGGCTACATCGCCGCCATCCGCGCCGCGCAACTGGGCATGCAGGTCGCTTGCATCGACGAATGGCAGACCGCCGACGGCAAGCCCGCGCCCGGCGGCACTTGCACCAACGTCGGCTGCATACCTTCCAAGGCGCTGCTGCAATCGTCGGAGAACTACGATCACGCGGCGCATGCGTTCGCCGATCACGGCATTAAAGTCGGCAGCCTGAGCATGGACGTGGCGCAGATGCTCAAACGCAAGGACAAAGTCGTCAAGCAAAACAACGACGGCATCCTGTATCTGTTGAAGAAAAACAAAGTGACGTTCTTTCACGGCAAAGGCGCTTTTGCCGGTGGTGCCGCAGGTGCGTGGCAGGTCAAGGTCAGCGGCAAAGCCAGTGAATCACTGGTCGCTAAACACGTCATCGTGGCTACCGGTTCCAGCCCGCGCGCGCTGCCGGGCGCGCCGTTCGACAACAAACTGATACTCGACAACTCGGGCGCGCTCGCCATCACGGAAGTACCTAAGCGGCTGGGTGTTATTGGCGCGGGCGTGATTGGCCTGGAAATGGGCAGCGTATGGCGGCGCTTGGGTTCTGCCGTGACCGTGCTTGAAGCGTTGCCGGCATTCTTGGGTGCGGCAGATGAGGCGGTTGCCAAAGAAGCCAACAAAGTGTTTGTAAAACAAGGGCTTGCAATACATACCGCAGTCAAGGTCGGCACGGTGAAATGCGCCAAAGAAGTCACGGTGGAGTACAACGACAGCGCCGGCAAAGCGCAAACGCTGACGGTGGATAAGCTCATTGTTTCCATTGGTCGCGTGCCGCATACCGAGGGTCTAAACGCAGCGGCTGTCGGCCTCAAGTTAGATGAGCGCGGTTTTGTCGCGGTGGATGAGCATTGCAAAACCAATTTGCCGAATGTGTGGGCCGTGGGCGACGTGGTGCGCGGGCCGATGCTGGCACACAAGGCCGAGGAAGAAGGCGTGGCGGTGGCGCAGCGCATCGCCGGAAAATACGGCCACGTGGATTTCAACACCGTGCCTTGGGTGATCTACACCTCGCCGGAAATCGCGTGGGTGGGCAAGACCGAGCAACAAGTCAAATCGGAAGGCATCGAATACCGCACCGGCTCATTTCCATTCATGGCCAATGGCCGCGCGCGCGCCTTGGGCGATACCACCGGTTTTGTGAAATTCATTGCCGACAAAAAGACTGACCGCATCCTCGGTGTTCACATCATCGGCCCGATGGCCTCCGAGCTGATCGCCGAAGCCGTGGTGGCGATGGAATTCGGCGCATCGTCTGAGGACATCGCCATGATCTGTCATGCCCATCCATCGCTGTCCGAGGCGATGAAAGAAGCCGCGCTGGCGGTGGATGGACGGACTCTAAACCTGTGAGGCGTTAGGCGTGAGGTGTGAGGCGCGGTTTGGTGGGATACCGGCCTTTGCGCCTAACGCCTCACGCTTCACGCCTCACGCAATCCCGTGAACGCCCCCACCCCTTCCCAATACGGCCACACCACGCTCCCGCGCGACAGCGCCGACGCCGCACAGTGGATCATCCAGCACGCCGCCGAGCACGGCTTCACGCTCGACGAATCCCAGCTCAAGGCCGTTGAGCAACTGGAGCGCCTTTACGAAGACCTGATCGGTCTTGAAAAAATGGAGTCCCTGTTGGTGCGGCTGCTGGCGCGTAAAAAGGTGGTGAAGGGCCTGTACCTGTGGGGCGGGGTGGGGCGGGGAAAAAGTTTCCTGATGGACAGTTTTTTCAATTGCGCGCCGGTGGCGAAGAAGCGCCGCATCCACTTCCATCGCTTCATGCAGGAAGTGCATCAACGCATGAATGCGCTCACCGGGCAGGCCGAGCCGCTGGCGGGGGTTGCGCGCGACGTGGCGAAAGACACGCGGCTGCTGTGTCTGGATGAGTTTCACATCACCGATATCACCGACGCCATGTTGATCCGCAAGCTGCTGGAAGGCTTGATGGCGCAGGGCGTGGTGGTATTAACTACCTCGAACTTCGAGCCGGATGCGCTTTATTTGCATGGTTTGCAGCGTCAGCAATTCCTGCCGGCGATTGATCTCATCAAGCAAAATTTCGATATCGTGAATGTCGATGCGGGCTTGGATTACCGTCTGCGCGAGCTGGAGAAGGCGGGCGTGTATCACATCGGCCCGGATTCGGATGAGCGCATGGAGCGTGAATTCATAGCCATTGCGCGTCATGAGATTTCCGACGCGGCGGAGCTCGACATTGAAGGCCGCAGCATTCCCGTGCGCCGCGACGCGCGCGACGTGGTGTGGTTTGACTTCGCCGCGCTGTGCGATGGCCCGCGCGGCAAGCCCGATTACATTGAACTCTCCAAGCGCTACCACACGGTGATGGTCTCGAACGTGCCGTGCTTCGGCACCGGCACGGCGGATAAGCTGCGCCGCTTTGTGTGGATGATCGACGAGTTTTATGATCGGCGCGTCAAGCTCATTCTGTCGGCCAACGTGCCCGCCGAAGCACTGATCCTCGAAGCCGATTCTTCCAATGCATTTCAGGCGAATCTGAATGCGTCACTCAAAGACCGCCTGGTCAGCCGCTTGACCGAGATGCAGTCGCACGACTATCTTGCGTTACCGCATCTGCCGTAGGAGGCATCATGGAGCGTTTTAAAGCCTACAGAATATTCAATGAAAACAACAAGATAGAGGGGCGTGTCACCGACCTCGGCGTGGACGATCTGATGCCCGGCGAGGTGGTGTTCAAGAATGCCTATTCCAGCGTGAACTATAAAGACGCGCTGGCGGCCACCGGCGTCGGCGGCAAAGTGATCCGTAAGTACCCGCTGGTGGGCGGCATCGATGCCGCCGGCGTGGTGCTGTCATCCAGCGACGCGGGCTTCAAGCCGGGCGACGAAGTGATTTGCACCAGCTACGATTTTGGCGTCGCGCACGACGGCGGTTTTGCCCAAGTGTGCCGCGTGCCAGCGGATTGGGTGGTGCCGCTGCCGCAGGGCTTATCCTTGTTTGAAGCGATGGTGTTGGGCACTGCGGGGTACACGGCAGGGCTGGCGGTCGAGTTGCTCGAACTCAACGGCCTGGCGCCGAGCAACGGCAAGGTGTTGGTGAACGGTGCAACCGGTGGCGTGGCGAGCCTGGCCATCGATATGCTCGCCGGCAAGGGTTACAACGTCACCGCGCTCACCGGCAAAGACAGCGAACACGCCTTCCTGCAAAAACTCGGCGCGCAAGAAGTGCTGGCGCGCGGCGCGTTGGACATGGGCACGCGGCCGCTGGAAAAACCGCTGTGGGCGGCGGCATTTGATTCGGTGGGCGGCGAGCAGTTGGGCTGGCTGACACGCACGATGAACCCGCATGGTTTGATCGCGAGCTTCGGCAACGCTGGCGGTATTGAGTTAAAAACCAATGTGCTGCCGTTTATTCTGCGCGGCGTGCGGTTGATCGGCGTGGATTCCGCCGCCACGCCGATGCCGCTGCGCCGCAAAGTATGGCAGCGGCTTGCAACTGATCTCAAACCGCGCCACCTCGCCGACATTGCCAATCCTATTACACTAAACGATCTCGGCGCCTACTTCGACAAGATGCTCAAAGGCGCCATACGCGGCAGGGCGGTGGTCAGAGTTTCGTAAGCGCTATGGTGCTTTGGTTCTACAATGAACGGCAGTTGCACACCGCAATGAAACGCTCTCTCCCGCCTGGGCGGGAGAGGCAATGAACGCCCCCCTCTCCCGCTTGCGGGAGAGGGGTAGGGGAGAGGGTGGGTGTGTGGCAGCCCCTCTCCCCAACCCTCTCCCCGCAAGCGGGGCGAGGGAGTCAACACGAGGAGGAGATTCATGGGCGCTTATCAAGATTTCCACCAACGTTCGCTCAAGCAACGCGATGCATTCTGGAACGAACAGGCCGCGCTGATTGATTGGCATCAGCCGCACACGCAAGTCTGCGATTTCAGCCGCCCGCCCTTCGCCCAATGGTTTGTCGGCGGGCAAACCAACCTCTGTTACAACGCTATCGACCGGCACCTTGTCACGCGCGGCGATCAAAAGGCGCTGATTTATATTTCTACCGAAACCGGTCAGGAAAAAACCTACACCTATCGCGAGCTCTACAAAGAAGTGAATCGCGCAGCGGGCATGCTGCACACGCTGGGCGTGGTCAAGGGCGATCGCGTGTTGATCTATATGCCGATGATTGCCGAAGCGGTGTTCGTCATGCTCGCGTGCGCGCGCGTCGGTGCGATTCATTCTGTGGTGTTCGGCGGATTCGCCGCCGCGAGTCTGGCGACACGCATTGATGACGCCAAGCCGGCGTTGATGATTACCGCTGATGCCGGCATGCGTGGTGGCCGCGCCATCGCCTACAAGCCACTGGTGGATGAAGCATTGCGGCTTGCGCAACATCCGCCGCGTAACGTGATCGTGGTCAATCGTGGCATCGACAAAGACTACACGCCTGTCGTCGGGCGCGATCTGGATTACGCTACGTTGCGCAAATCGCATGCGGAAGTCAACACGCCGGTAACCTGGCTGGAATCGAGCGAGCCTTCGTACATTTTGTATACCTCCGGCACCACCGGCAAGCCCAAGGGCATTCAGCGCGATACCGGCGGTTACGCCGTCGCACTGGCGGCATCGATGAAGCATATTTACTGCGGCAACGCGGGCGAAACGATGTTCACTACGTCGGACATCGGCTGGGTAGTGGGGCATTCGTACATTGTGTATGCGCCGCTAATCGCCGGTATGACCACGATTTTGTATGAAGGGCTGCCGATACGCCCTGACGCGGGCATCTGGTGGAAGATCGTCGCCGATCACAAAGTATCGGTGATGTTTTCCTCGCCCACCGCCGCGCGCGTGCTGAAGAAGCAGGATCCGGCGTATCTGACGAAATACGATTTGTCGTCGCTGCGACATTTATTTCTCGCGGGCGAGCCGCTCGATGAGCCGACGCACCAGTGGATTTCCGACGCGCTGCAAAAGCCGGTGATCGACCATTACTGGCAAACCGAAACCGGCTGGCCGATTTTGTCGGCGGTGCATGGCGTGGAGAAAACGCCGCTGAAAATGGGCACGCCGAGTTTTCCGGTGTATGGCTACGATCTTCAAATTTTGCGCGAGTCCGATGCCAGCGAAGCCGCCGCCGATGAAAAAGGTGTGGTCGCGATCATGCCGCCGTTGCCGCCGGGTTGCATGAGCACGGTGTGGGGTGACGATGAACGATTCGTTAAAACCTATTTCACCAGTTTTCGCAGCAAGCAAGTCTATGCAACCTTTGACTGGGGCATCCGCGACAAGGACGGCTACCACTACATCCTCGGCCGCACCGACGACGTGATCAACGTTGCCGGTCATCGCCTGGGCACGCGCGAGATCGAAGAGGCGGTGCAGTCGCATGCCAATATCGCCGAGGTGGCGGTGGTAGGCGTGGCGGATGCGATCAAGGGGCAAATTCCCATTGCGTTTGCGGTCGTCAAGGACAGCAGCCAAATCGCCACTCGCGAACAGCAAGCGGCGCACGAAAAAGAAGTGATGGACGCGGTGGACAAACAACTCGGTGCAATAGGCCGTCCCGCCCGGGTTCATTTTGTGAACCTGCTGCCGAAAACCCGCTCCGGCAAATTGCTGCGCCGTTCCATTCAGGCTTTGGCCGAAGGCCGTGATCCGGGTGACTTAACCACCATTGAAGACCCTGCCGCGCTGGAGCAGATCAAGGTTGCGCTCGCGGGCGGTTGAACCGGCGGTGGCAGCGCGCTAAAAGCGTTTCCAATTTGTAAAATCTGCACGTCTGCTCTGGCGGGCCAGACTATCCGTCTTTAGCATGGCGGATGTTCGCGTGGCGGCTTGCCCGCTCATGCAACATAACCCTTAAACCGCAAAACGTTTTGCAAGGAGATGGCCATGCCCGACTGGTTAAATTCCCAGATGTTGACTAGCTATGCGATCAATGCCGGCACCAAAGTGCTCGGCGCCATTGCGATATGGATTATCGGTGGCTTGATTATCAACTTCATCATCAAGCTATCAACCAATAGCATGAATTCGCACAAGGTCGATGCGATGCTGATCAAGTACGTGGATTCATCGGTGCGTGTGCTGCTGCGCATCGTGCTGGTGATCGCGATCCTGTCGGTATTCGGCATCGAGACCACCAGCTTCGCGGCGTTGCTCGCGGCGGCGGGGCTGGCCATCGGCGCGGCGTGGTCGGGGCTGTTGTCGAATTTCGCGGCGGGCGCGTTCCTGGTGTTGCTGCGGCCATTCAAGGTGGGCGACATGATTACCGCAGGGGGCGTCACCGGCGATGTGGAAGAAGTCGGTTTGTTCGTCACCGCCTTGAAAACCGTGGACAACTTGCGCGTCTATGTCGGCAACGCGAAGATTTTTTCCGACAACATCGTCAACTACACGCACAACCCCTACCGGCGCGTCGATCTGAAATGCCAGCTTGCGCATACCGTGCATCCGCAGGAGGCGATGAGCAAATTAAAGGTGCGTCTTGCGCAAATTCCCAACGTGGTGACAACGCCGGTGCCCGACGTGGAAATTCTCGAATTCAACGCCGCCGGTACCTTGCTGGGTGTGCGCCCGTATTGCCACAACAACAATTACTGGCAGGTATTTTTTGATGCCAACAAGGCGATTCAGGAAATCGGCGCTAGCAATACTTGGCCCGTGCCCGCGCCGCATCAGGTGTTGTTGCAGCGGCCCGCGTAGATTCAGCGCTGTGTTGTCCGTAGCAAACGCCCGTGATGCGGGCGTTTGTTTTATTGCGTCGCCCTCGGCGTACAATGCGGCGTAAGGGGCGCTTCCCTCGCACCGCAACGGATGAGAGAGTCTATGTGTAAGTATATGTTTATATTGAATAAATCTATGTCGTGGCTGTTGCCGCTGTGTGCCGCGGGCGCCGCATGGGGGCAGGCGTATCCGATCAAGCCCATCCGTGCCATCGTGCCGTTTGTGCCTGGCGGCGCAACCGATATCATGGCACGCTCCTTGGCGCAGAAATTGTCCGAAGCCTTTGGCCAGCAGGTGATCGTCGATAACCGCGCGGGCGGTGGTGGCGTGATCGCGGCGGTGATGGCAAAGGACGCGCCTGCCGATGGCTACACCCTTTTTTGCGGCACCATCAGTACGCTGGCCACCAACGTCGCGGTGAACAGCAAGTTGCCGTACGATCCGCGGCTTGATTTCGCACCGATCACGCTGACGTCGAGCAATCCGTATTTTCTGGTTACGCATCCTTCCGTCGCGGCGAATTCGGTGAAGGAATTCGTCGCACTGGCGCGCGCCAGGCCGGGTCAGTTGAACTACGCCTCATCCGGCACCGGCGGCGGCGCGCATCTCGCGGGCGCGCTGTTTGTGAATCTGGCGAAAATCGATATGGTGCATGTGCCTTATAAAGGCGCCGGGCAATCCGTCACCGATCTGGTCGGCGGGCAAATTCAGTCTACGTTCGCGCAGCCCGCGGTGATACTCACGCATGCTAAAGCGGGCAAGCTCAAAGTGCTCGGCGTCACCAGTTTGAAGCGCCTGGCGTCGTGGCAGGACGCGCCGCCGATAGCCGACACGGTACCGGGTTATGAGTCCTCTTCGTGGCAAGCCATGGTAGCGCCGGCGCGCACACCCAAACCCATTATCGAGCGCCTGCATCGCGAAATTGTCAGTGCACTGAACTCCAACGAGTTGCGCAAACGCTTGCTGGCCGAAGGCTCAGAAATCGGCGGCATGCCGCCGGATCAATTTGGCGCCTACATCAAGAGCGAAATCGCGAAGTGGTCGAAAGTCGTGAAGGACTCGAATATCAAGGTAGAGTAGGGTGTGCGCGTGAATTGCGATGCACGGATTGATGCGGTAGGCTTGCGTTTTCGTTCAGGCGTGTTATGACTATTACTCTATCTCCCATGACGGCGAATTTCGCCGCCGAGATCGGCGACGTCGATCTGACCCGGCCGCTGCCCGACGCCGATTTTGCGGCCATCGCAGACGCCTTCTGGAAATATTCGGTGCTGATATTTCCCAATCAGGATATCAGTCAGCAACAGCAGCTTGCGTTCGCCGAACGCTTCGGGCCGATTGAAAAAGAACGCACGCTGGATCCCAAGGCGACACCGAGCCGCTTCGATGGCGCGTTCTCGGACATTTCCAATCTCACGGCTGACGGCAAAATCTGGGCCGCCGACAGCCGTCAGCGCATGTACAAGGCAGGCAACAAGCTGTGGCATACCGACAGCTCATTCAAGCGTCTGCCGGCGTTGACCTCGCTGCTGCATGCGCGCACCACTGCGCCGGTCGGCGGGCATACGCAATTCGCTGACCAGCGCGCGGCCTACGATGCGCTGTCGGACAAGGAAAAAAAAGCGTTTGAGGGCTTGATCGTCGAGCACTGGATCGCCACGTCGAGACGGCGCAGCGGTTTTACGGATTTCAACGAGGACGAGATGCGCCGCCTGCCACCGGTGCCGCAGATGCTGGTGCGCGTTATCCCGCAGAATCAACGCAAATCGCTGTACGTGGCGTCCCACGCGGGCCGTATTTTCGGCATGCCCGATGACGAAGGCCGGGCGCTGATCGACCGCTTGCTGGATCATGTGACGCAGCGGCAGTTTGTCTACACCCACCGCTGGCGCGCCAACGAACTGGTGATGTGGGATAACCGCTGCACCATGCATCGCGGCACGGATTACGACGATCTACGTTACGTGCGCGATATGCGCCGGGTGACGGTGAGCGATATTGCCAATACCTGCGAGCAAGCCGGCGTGACACTGGCGGCATGAGTCATATGCAGTGCCGCAGCGGATTTTGTACAAACACCCTGAGATTGAAGCCTATGAACGCTATCTACTCGATAGTAGTTGGTCTTGTGGCAATGACCTTGGCGGGCAACGGTGTGGCGCAGGATGTCACGGGCTATCCCAGCCGCCCCATCCGTCTTGTGGTGCCGTTTGTGCCGGGCGGCACCGCCGACACCATTGCGCGCATCGTGTCGGACAAACTGTATATTCGCCTGGGGCGGCCGATCGTGATCGACACGCGCGCGGGCGCGAACAGCGTGCTGGGGTGCGAGATTGTCGCGCAGTCCAATCCTGACGGGCACACCATGATTATCGTTGCGGCGGGGTTTGCCGTGAACCCCAGCCTGCGCAAAAAATTGCCCTACGATAGCGTGCGCGATTTCGCTCCGGTGGGGCTGGCGGGCGTCGGCCCGTACTTGTTGACGATACATTCGTCGATACCGGCCACTACTGTCGGCGAATTTATTGCGTGGGGCAAGGCGCGACCGGGGCAGGTGAGTTATGCGTCCACCGGCGTCGGCAGCCCGCCGCATTTGGCGATGGAATTATTAAAGACCATGGCCGGGGTGGATTTTGTTCACATCCCGTACAAGGGCGGCGGCGCGGTACTGCCGGATCTGCTTTCCGGGCGTGTGCCGCTGCACTTTAGTTCGGTATCCACTGCTGCGCCGCACGTGCGCGCGGGGCGCATACGCGCCATCGCCATGACCACGCCGAAGCGCTCGCCCTCCATGCCGGAAGTGCCCACTTTCGATGAAGCGGGTTTAAAAGGCTACGACGTGACTGGCTGGTACGGCCTGCTGGCGCCAGCCAAAACACCGCCCGCGATTGTCAGCCGTATCAACGGCGATCTGCGACAGGTGTTGGCCGATGGCGAGACGCAAAAACGGTTGTTTCAGGCCGGCATCGAGCCCACGCCCACTACGCCGTCGGAGTTTGCTGCGTTGATCAAAGTCGAAATTCCCAAATGGGCGAAGGTGATGAAGGCCGCCGGCGTTGAGCCGGAATGATGCGCCCCCCTGATGTCGGGGCGCGGCCATGAGTCAGCCCATCCGTTTGTTGATTGCCGACGGCAAGACGACCAACTTCATGCGCCACGTGCTCGAATCACCGAAGTCGTCCAAGGCAGGTGAGTTCGAGCTGATCTTTCGTGACAACGATACCGAAGCCGCGCTGCTGTCGGCTGCGGCGCAAGCTGACGCTATTCTCTGCTATCAAGCGAATCTCTCCGCTGCGGTGATACAGGCCGCGCCGTCGTTGAAATTCATCCAGAAGCACGGCCTTAATTGCCGCAATATCGATGTGGCGGCGGCGACCGCACGGCAGGTGCGCGTGGCGACGCTGTCGCTGATGCGCAGTGTGACAGTCGCCGAGCACGCGCTGGCATTGATACTCGCCTGCTCGCGCAAGCTCATCGCAGGCCATCAGGCGGTGACCTCGGCGGTGTATCAGCAGATGGGCCTGCAACCGGTGGTGACCTCGCAGGGCAATTACCGTTCCAACTGGGCCGCCATCAAAGGCGTTACGGAGCTATTCCAATCCTCGGTCGGCATCATCGGCATGGGCGACATTGGCATGGAGATTGCCAAGCGTTGCCGCGCCTTTGGCATGTCTATCGGTTATCACCAGCGCACGCGCCATTCGGACCGCATCGAAGCGGGCTTGGGTATGCATTACCTGTCGCTGGATGAGTTACTCGCGGTGTCCGATTATGTGGTGGTGGTGCTGCCGCACACACCCGCCACGGAAAAAATCATTGATGCACGCGCACTCGCGCGCATGAAGCCGTCTGCGACACTCATCAATGTGGGGCGCGGGGGATTGGTGGATGAGGCCGCGCTGTTCGCCGCGCTGCAAAGCCGTCAAATCGCGATGGCGGGGCTGGATGTGTATCAAACCGAACCGCTGCCGGCGGCAAGCCCGTTGCTGAAACTGCCCAATGTGGTGTTCCAACCGCATACCGGGGGCGGCTCATACCGCTCGTGGGAGGTGGATATGCCCGCTTCGCTGGGGAATATTCAGCAGTTTTTTGCGGGCGGCAAGGTGGACGGCATCGTTAACGGTATCTAAGACGTCGCCGCCAACCAGTCGGCGGCTTCCTGTCGCGCGGCTTGCTCTTCTAAAGAACCCTTTAAAATCATATTCTTAGGCAGGTATCCGCTGCTTTTCTCATTGCGATAGCAGTGGAACTTCACCGCTGCCGGATACCGCGACAGATCCAGTTGCTCAAAGTACGACTGCGGCACCGACCCCGGCACGCGCGGGTCCATGCGCGATTTTTCGTAGATCATTTTGCGTTTGCAGATGCGCCAGGCGCCATCGTGCTTCTCGAACAAATCCAACGTGACGCTCCAGGTTTGCAAATCAAACTCATAGCCGTCGAGCGTCCGGCCTTGATGCAGAATCAGGTAGTACTCGCACACCGCGTGATTGCCGCTTAACGTGACGCGCGGATTGGCCATCATGTGCCGCTGCGTGTCGGTGGGATGATGGTTGTCCATCATGGCTTTGGATTGCGCGGCGAATTCGCGCGCGTTGCCTTTAAACCATGAGGTGGTGATCGGCGCTTCGGGATCGAAGCAACTGGCGAGCTTGTCCCAATCGCCCGAGTCGCGGCAACAAAACGAGATCGTCGACACTTCGATGATCTCCAGTTTATCCGTCCATGCCTGAATTTTTGCGTTGTCTGCCGTGCCCATTGCGGTGTCTCCGTGAGAATGCGCTTGATGAATAGTGGGTTGCATTTTACCGTATGCCGAATCGCGGCATCAGCCGCGGTACGATAAACTGCGCATGATTTCATAGGAGAAACTCGCAATGAACGATTCCAAATCCAATGCCCGAACGCCGCTGCGCACCGTGCCGCATGGCGTGATGCACGTGCCGGTGACGCCGTTCAACAACGACTTGTCGGTGGATTACGCCACGTTTGAAAAACTGGTGGACTGGCATGTGCGGCAAAATCCCTCGTCGCTATGCGTGGTTCTGCACATCGCCGAATCCGTCAGCCTGACGCTGGAAGAACACAAGAAGCTCATCGAGATTTCGGTGAAGGTGACGAATGGCCGCGTGCCGCTGATCGCCAACGTGAGCATGGCCGGCACCGATCAAGCCATCGACCTCGCGCGCCATTCTGAAAAGGTCGGCGCTGATGCCATCATCTGCATTGCGCCGTACTACTGGCCGGTGCCGGAAGAGGCGCTGTATGACCACTTCGTGCGGGTGGCTACGGCAACCCAACTGCCGTTCATGATTTACAACTTGCCGATTTTTCAGGGCGTGAGTTTGTCGCCGAAGTTTCTGGTGCGCTTGATGCACAAGCTGCCGAATTTTATTGGCGAAAAAGAGGCCAGCCACAATTTCGAGTATTTCATCGAAGCGCGGCGCGCGACGCAGGCCGTGCGGCCTGAATTCGGTTTGATTCTCGGCGTGGAATACATCATTCCGTCGGTGTCGATGGGCGGCGTGGGTTCGATGTCGATTTCCGGCGGCGTGGCACCCAGGCTGATGCAGCGGCTTTACGATCTGAGCGCCGCAGGAAAATTTTTCGAAGCCGCGCCCTTGCAGGACAAGGCATCCGCCTTGTGGCAACTGTTTAAGCCCGAATATCCGTCACCGATCAAGGCGGCGATGGAGATGATGGGACGGCCCGTCGGTCCGGTGCGCGGGCCGATGCGCAATCTGACCGCAGAGCAAAACGCGACGCTGCGCAAAGAGCTCGAGGCGCTGGGTGTGTTTGATGGCAGCGAGCCTGCTGGTTGGTAGGGTGCCGGGGCAGTGACGATTCAATGCGCGTAGCGTGGGTCGCCAGTTCCCCTAAACAGAACGCCGCAGTCGATTGGGCTAGGATGAGGAAGGTGATCAAAGACGCAGGGATACGCGCGTAGTAGCGGAGCAGGTTGCGCGACCGGAGCGGAAATCTGCTGCGGAGAACTGTAAAAAATATTGTTTATAATCAATATTTTATGCTCTGTGGCGGAGAGAGTGTCCGTATAACTATAGAGAGAATACCTTTAATTTCAAACCGATTTCCCTCTAAAGACAGACTAGAGTAGTGCCACCTCGTTCCAATTAATACCATCCAATGTTATTATTATTGTGGGACGTATTGAGGGACGTTTATATGCCAAAGATAGCGCAAGTTTTGGGTGCATTAGCGGTTAGCCGATTGCCCACCGGAAGACACGCAGTTGGAGGCGTGGCTGGTCTTTGTCTTCTGGTCGAGCCGACCGGAAGCAGGCGCTGGGTCTGCCGCTTACTTGTCGGAGGAAAACGCCGGGACTACGGCCTTGGCAGTTACCCCACCGTTACCCTCGCAGACGCAAAGGAATCAGCAAGGGAGCTTCGCCGACAGGTTAATGAGGGTAAAGACCCCGCCGCCGAGCGCCGCGCCGCCAAAAACGCTTTAGTTGCAGACCAAGCATCAGCCAGAACGTTTCAACAGTGCGCAGTTGCACTGATTGAGTCCCGTCGTGACGGCTGGAAAAACGCCAAACATGCGGCCCAATGGTCAAGTACCCTTGAGCGTTATGCATACCCAGTCATCGGCCGCAAACAAATACAAGACGTTACGACAGAAGACATCTTGAGAATTGTGCAGCCTATTTGGTCAAAAAAAGCTGAAACGGCAAGCCGCCTACGCGGCCGTATTGAAAAGGTGTTCAGTATGGCAATCGCTCGCGGATACCGGAAAGGGGATAACCCCGCAAGGTGGAGGGATCAGCTTGAACATTCTCTGGCACCAGCAAGTAAAGTTAAAAAAGTCATACACTTCGCCGCAATGCGTTATGCACAGATAGCCCCATTTCTGGCCAATTTACACCAACGCGATGGGTTAGCAGCTATAGCGGTAGAGTTTTGCATCTTGACAGCCACCCGCTCCGGCGAGGTGCGTGGCGCACTGTGGTCGGAGTTCGACCTTGATGCTGCAATATGGACGATTCCGGGCATACGCATGAAGGCGGGACTGGAGCATCGAGTCCCTTTATCACTGGCTGCGCTGAGCATACTCAAGAATCTTCCGAGGATTAGTCATTTGGTGTTCCCCGGTACAAAAAAAGATAAGCCGTTCTCCGACATGTCATTAACCGCAGTCCTGCGAAGGATGTCGGTCAAAGAAACTATACATGGATTTCGCAGCGCCTTCCGGGATTGGGCTGGGGAGCAAACCAATTTTTCGCGCGAGGTATGCGAGGCAGCCCTTGCCCACAATAAAAGAGATGCTGTTGAGGCTGCTTATTTTCGCAGCGATCTTTTTGAGAAACGCCGAGAAATGATGAGCCAGTGGGCGCAATACTTAACTATTAATCACGACAAGAAGATTGTGCAAATTACCTCAAGAGTTAAACGTGCCTAAACGTTCTTTACCCCATCCCCAAGTCAACAACTGTGATGGTTTACTCCAAAAACCTGCCCGACCTGCCTTGGCAAAAAAGGTGTTTCCACCACAGTTACCAGATCACGGCTTGCCCGTTGACTACGACGAACAGTTTTTTCAATATGAGACTCAAATACCGTATGACGATAACGCTGCGGAACATCTGCTCCGCATTATTATCTATTACCTTGAAACGAACAAACCCTTGCCTTATGGAATAAGGGATTACCTTTACCGTGCATTCAAAGAAACCATTTGCGCTGAACCATCAAAGCGCCCCATGGTTCTAGCCAGCAAGCTCGGCCTCATCAAGAGTCGTCAACGCCCTCTCCTTACAGACCCCATAAAGATAGGCGGTCTGGTGGCCGGATATATTAAAGATTCAATCGGCAAGACTAAATCCATGGCAAAGGTAGCCAAAGATACCGGCCTTTCACAATCTACTGTTCGGGGGCACTACAAAAAATACCTTGAAGATGAAGCCGACTTTAAAAGAGTTCGTAAAATTGAAGCCCGCTTAAAAGCGGAAAACAATCGCCCCAAGACTTCCATAAAAGTAGCGACGCAGGTGCGCAATAAATAACCCATTTTATTTGCACAAAAAACAGGTATTTAATATGTATCGCCTCAAACAAAACGGAGCGATACGAAATGGAAGAAAAAAAGTCAAAGATTCGCCAGTCAGGACATACGTCTTCAGGCGCAATCCCAACACAAGTTCTTAACGCAGACTACCTCCCCGATTCCACCCTCATGCAGCAGCCAGCGGTGGAAAACATATTGGGGATCAGCGGAAACACTGTGTGGCGCTGGACACGCACGGGAATCCTGAAAGCTACCCGGATTGGTCGCACAACTCGATGGCGCTTAGGGGAGTTACGGGCCACCATTCGTGAGGGCGGAGCGCGGACTGGCAAGCCTGTAGGACGGGCTGCCTCAGCGAAAATTCCTGCCAATAACGCGATTCCAACGCCTTTGCAGAAGCCAGTCCCCGTTGCCACTGCATTACGTGAGACGCAGCCGCTCGGGACAAGTCAGCAAAGGAGCGCGAAATGAACTGCTCCGATGAAAACGCCCAAGATCCAGCAACGGATTCCCAAACATCGACCATACGCAGCGCCATTATTGAGCATATTGATCCTGAAGAATGGGATAACTCATTGAAAACTGAAACGGTTGAGAAGGAAATCATGCGGGAATTCCACCAGCAGTGGAAGGATCATTTCAATAGGGGGCGTTATGGGCCTTAATTCTCTGCCAACAATGCCTAATGAAACCAAACATTTTTTGCGCCTACTTGATCCCAAATCGGATTCTTTTACCTTTCAAGTATTTGACGATGGCCCCGATAAGAAAAAATTACTAGCAAAAACGCTTAACGGATCGCTCGACCAACTTGCGGATCAGCTAAATGATTATCAGAAGCGCGGCGCTGGTGTTTTTGTAACCGTAAACAAAACCGACGGGCAGGCGCGGAAAGCTGAAAATATAGTAGCGGTGCGTGCCGTTTTCATTGATCTTGATGGCCCGCCTCTTGGATCGGTCCTTAATGCTACGTTGAAGCCGCATATTTTGGTTGAGAGTTCGCCGGGCAAGTGGCACGCGTACTGGCTGGTGGACGACTGCCCCATCGACCGGTTCCGTGCTGTGCAGAGGTGCTTAGCCGAAAAATTTGACGGTGACAAAGTGGTGACGGATCTTTCTCGCGTCATGCGCTTACCGGGGTTTCTTCACTTAAAGGGAAAACCGTACCAGACCAAATTGATGTCAGAATTTTGTCTGAATGCTCCTCCTTACTCGCTGGCCATAATCGTTGCGAAACTTGGATTGGATATAAGCCATGACGGAAAAGTGAACCTTGGGGTCACCGGTAAAGTATTGGCTGGTGGGCGCAATGATCATTTATTTCGCCTTGGACGCTCCTTGGGAAAGCGCGGTAGCACGCCAGATGAAGTACGTGCGTCTCTTGTAGCCGAGAACGAGCGTTGCGAACCACCTTTGACTGACACTGAGCTCATGACCGTGATCAGAAATGTTTTGACAAACAAGGATGCTCCCGACTGGCTTGATGAGCCGATATATATGCGGACCGACATGGGCAACGCCCAGCGGTTTGCAGCACAGCACGGGGCGGATGTTCGCTTTATACCTGAGTTTAAAAAGTGGATGAGCTTTTCTAAGGAGGGGTGGAAATTTGATAAGAACGGCTCAGTGATGATGCGTGTAAAGAAGACTGCGCGCAGTATTTACGTCGAAGCAGAGAAGGCTAAGGACACTACCGAGGCCAAAGCCTTTGCCGCTTGGGCTGCCACTTCCCAAAGCCTTCCACGGGCGCAAGCGATGATCGAGTTGGCGAAAAGCGAGAAAGGCATTACGTTAGCCTCCTGTGAGCTTGACCGCGACCCGTTCCTGTTTGGGGTTGCAAATGGCGTGGTCGATCTTCGCACCGGACAATTACGGCCGAATACACCTGCCGACTACATAACCAAACGCGCTCGAGTTAGCTTTTCCGATGGCGCGACCTGCCCATTGTGGGACCAGTTCCTTAATCAGATTTTCGGTAGCAATATTGAGCTGATTGATTTCCTTGCACGAGCGGTGGGCTACTCGCTAACGGGAGACGTTGGAGAGCAATGCCTATTTTTTGCTTATGGCCACGGAGCTAACGGAAAGACAACCCTCATCGAGGTACTGAGATTTGTTTTTGGTGATTACGCCACGACAAGTAGCACCGACTTGCTCATGACAAAAAATAATCAGGCAACTAATGACGTTGCCCGTCTGCGGGGCGCTCGGTTTGTGGCGGCAGTGGAAACTGAGGATGGGCGCAAGCTGGCCGAAGGGCTGGTTAAGCAGATTACCGGTGGCGACACCATATCTGCACGCTTCCTTTTTAAGGAGTTTTTTGAATTCAAGCCCCAATTCAAAATATGGCTGGCCGCAAATCACAAGCCTGTCATTCGAGGCGATGACTTGGCGATTTGGCGGCGTATTTTGCTCGTACCGTTTAGCGTGACGATCCCTCAATCCGAGCGCGACCAGAGGCTAGTACAAAAACTGATAGACGAGGCCGATGGCATTCTGCAATGGGCGATTCGCGGTTGCTTAGAATGGCAGCGGATCGGTCTGGCTGCCCCTGATACTGTGCGGGCCGCGACGGACACATACAGAAGCGAACAGGACACCTTCGGGCAATGGGTAGAGGAATGCTGCCGCACAGGTCAGGATGCCACTGCGGCTGGTGGCAGGCTTTATTCGAGCTATAAGGCATGGGTCGAGCGCAACGGAGCTAGGCCGCTCAGCAATCCCCTCTTCGCCACGAAGCTCGCAGAGCGTGGATTTCCCAAGGAAAAAAAGGGGACAGTTATCTACCTTGGGATTGCACTTTTGGAGGGTTCGGAGGGTTCGGATAGTTTTTTACCTTCTTCTTCTAATTCCCCCTCATATAGACAAAGACATATAAAAGCCTCCAACCCTCCAAACCCTCCAAAAACACCAGCCGACTGGAACGCGGGGAGGGGGCAGCCGCGCGGCTGAAGGGGGCTGATGCGGGGGCTTATGGGGGTTGATACAAACGCAGGTCTCGACGCCGCCTCTAAAGCTTGATGAGACTAGCAAGATAACGACGCCAAGGATGACTGCTATTATGACTGTTGGTGGTAGGAGGAAAGCATGATTGATCCGAAAAAGGCGATCCAGCTAAAGCAAGCGGCCCAACGCAAACGAGCCTACGCACCCGACTACGATCCAATTCGTGAAGATTGTGACCTCGGCGAAGCGCGGCTGATGGATCGTCAGGCCATGACGCTCCTGACCCCCGCCAAACCGCTTCAGGAGGGCGCTGGAGGTGAGATCGTCCCGCCGGAAGGGCTAGGCCTCACCGGACTGGAATCAACGCTTAAAAGCCCCGACAACCTCGCGCTGGAAGCCACTATCCAGAGAACCGACCTTGCTGACAAGGCTGGCGTGTTTGAACTGGCAATTGAGGCGGCAGAAAGTGCTAAAGCAAAGGGTGCTGTCCAACAAATGATTTGCCACCAGATGGCTGCCGCCCATAAGCACGCCATGCGGCTCCTTGGGGAGAGCGAGAAGGAGCGCGACAGCATAGAAAAATGTCGGATGGCGACCACTGCCAGTAAGTTGATGGACGCCTTCTCCCGTGCCGCCGTGGCCCTGCAAAGGCTGCAAA
>CANIID010000021.1 GCA_947467315.1 Betaproteobacteria bacterium
GAGGCTGGGAGGGGGATGGGGTAAATTTTGCCCCATCCCCCTCCCAGCCTCCCCCTTGAAGGGGATGGAATGACTCGCGAATTGCGTGGCACTACACGGGTTGCAGAGAATTATAGAAGTCACCCCGCTGACACGCAATGCGCGATCAGGCGAACACGCTATTCGGGTTTAACACCCGCCACCTTGACGATGCGCGCGTATTTGTCCACCTCACGCGCGAGAAACTCGCCGAACTGTTGCGGCGTATTGGCGACGATGGTCATGCCGCCCGCGATCATCAGTTGTTTCATGTCCGGCAGGGCCATGATGCGGGCGATTTCCAGATGCAGCTTTGCGATGGTCTCTTTCGGCGTGGCGCCCGGCACCAGCAACGCGTACCAGTTGGTCATGTCGAAGCCGCGCAAGCCGCTTTCCGCGATGGTCGGGAGCTCCGGCGCGATAGCGGAGCGTTCCGCGCTCGATACACCCAGCGCGCGCAGCTTGTTGCTCTTCACCAGCGGCAATGCGCCCAGCACGTTCATGAAGTACAGCGGCACCTGCCCACTCATCACGTCGATCAGCGCGAGGCCCGGGCCTTTGTACGGGATATGCATCACCTTGATGCCGCTCATCGAGGCAAACAATTCCGCGGTGAGATGCGGCAACGAGCCGGTTCCGGAGTTGCCGACGTTCAACTCGCCCGGACGGGCCTTCGCCAGCGCAGTGAGTTCCTTCACGGAATGCGCCGGCAACGAGGGATGCACGATCAACACCAGCGGCCCCGCCGCGAGCAACGTCACCGGCGCGAGGTCGCGCGCCTGGTCGTATGGCAGATTTTTGTAGAGACTCGCGCCGGCGGCATGCGCGGCGGCAACCACCACCATGGTGTGGCCATCGGGCGGCGCCTTCGCCGCGACGCCCGCGCCCACGGTGCCGCTGCCGCCCGCGCGGTTGTCCACCACCACCGCAACGCCGTAGCGCTCGGTGATGCGTTGCCCGATCGCACGCGCGAGTATGTCGGTGCCGCCACCCGGTGGATACGGCGAGATGATGCGCATCGGGCCGGCGGGGTACTGCTGCGCGGCGGCAGGCACAGCCCAACACAGCGCGCATGCCCAACCACCTGGCCGCATCAGGCAGGCATCCGCTGTTCGACATCCACCCGCACACCGCGCGTAGCGGCGATGTCGCTGGGGTGCAACTGCCCTTTAATCATGATGCGATACAGCCGGCGCGATTCGTTCATGTCGTAATCGGCGTTTGCCTGGTGCATCACGCTGCGGTTGTCCCAGATCACCATATCGCCGTATTGCCACTGATGCCGGTATTCGTATTTGCGCTGCGTGGCGTGCGCCATCAGTTCGGCGATCAGCGCCAGCGCTTCGTCATCCGGCATGCCGACGATGGCCTCCATGCGCACCGGGTTCAGATACAAATACTTGCGTCCGTTGTCGGAGTGGGTGCGCACCAGCGGATGCAGCCCCGGCGGCGGCACCTTCTTCGCCGAATCGTCGTCCACCTTCATCAGGGCACGCGGACTGTATTTGCTGATGTACACATGCACGGCGATCAATTTATCGATGCGTTGCTTCATCGCCTCCGGCAGATCGTCGTAGGCGGCGTGCATGTTGACGAACTGCGTATCGCCGCCCTTGCTCGGCAGCGAAATGGGATGCAGCGAGGTGGCTTTCGGCGGCACTGGGTCGTTCGAGTGATCGGTATGAAAAGTCTCGCCGGCAATGTAATACTTGCCGCCGCCGACGGGTTGATTGAATATTTCAAACACCGAGGTGTCAGAGGTGAAATCGCCGGATTTCCGATGATGCGGCATGATCTCGCCGAACACGCGACCCGCCGCCATGAATTGCGCCGCGCCGAATTTTTGATCGCGTATGGCCAGCACATGGTGCGTCGCGAAATCGGCGTTGAGTTGCAGGCGCGTGGCCTCGCTCACCGGTTGCGTCAGATCGATACCGCGCACTTCGGCGCCGATACCGTGGCGGGTCAGCGGGTTTAGTTGATACGGCATGGTCTTGCTCCTCTCTGTTCGTTCCCTGCACTGCCATAAGTGTATTCCCAATCAATGGCAGGTTGTCAACGCACCCGCGCTTGACGCCCCGCGACACCTGCAACACACTGATTCCATTCGGGAGAAAAATCATGCGCAGTGGCGTTTACGCGGCAGCTTGGGTCATGCTGGGCTTGATGCAGGGTGCCTTGGCGCAACCCTACCCCAACAAAGCCGTCCGCTTCATCGTGCCTTATCCACCCGGCGGCGCGACCGACATCATTTCGCGCTCGATCGGCGGCAAACTCACGGCAGCGCTCGGCCAACAATTCGTCATCGACAACCGCGCCGGCGGCGGCCAAAAAATCGGCACCGCACTTGCCGCCAAATCGCCCGCCGATGGCTACACGATACTGCTGGTGTCGGTGACGCATTCGATCAATCCCGCGCTGGATGCCAAGTTGCCTTACGACTCGGTAAAAGATTTCGCGCCCATCATGCTGGTGGCGTCGAGTCCTAACGCGGTGGTGCTGCATCCTTCGCTGCCCGCTACCTCCATAAAAAGCCTGATCGCGCTTGCCAAATCACAGCCCGGAAAACTCAATCTTGCCACCTCGGGCAACGGCTCCGGCGGCCATCTGGCGGGAGCGCTGTTTCAATCGATGGCCGGTGTGCGCATGACGACAGTGCCGTACAAAGGCGGCGGCCCGGCGTATGTCGATCTGATGAGCGGACAAGTCGAAGTCATGTTCACCAGCCCGAATCCCACGTTGTCGTATGCCAAAGCGGGACGGCTGCGCGTCATTGCCATGACCGGCGCGAAACGCTCGCCCGCCGCGCCCGAGTTGCCGACCGTCGCCGAGGCCGGCGATTTGCGCGGCTACGAAGCCAGCTTGTGGTACGGCATCATGGCGCCCGCCGCAACGCCGCCGGAAATTTTGCAACTGCTGCATACTGAAACATCGAAGGCCGTGCAAGCCAGAGATTTCCGCGATCCGCTCACGGCTTTTGCGATTGATGTGATCGGCGGCACGCCTACAGAGTTTTCCATACATCTCAAAAACGAAATGGCCAAATGGGCAAAGGTGATCAAAGATGCGAACATCCGGGCGGATTAAGCGCGTGCGCCCGCAACCCTTTATTGTTGCGAACTATCGAAGTGTTTGTTCAGGAGAACCCCATGCAGCCAACAAAAAATAATTCAATAAAAACATGTAGTTACATATCGGTTACCGCACTAGCCCTCGCGGTCGGCGTGGTACACGCGCAAACCTGGCCGGCGAAACCCATACGTGTGGTCGTGCCGTATCCGGCGGGCGGCACCTCGGACATTTTGACGCGCATGATCGGCGCGAAACTCACGGAAGCGTGGGGCCAGCAGGTCATCTCCGACAGTCGTCCCGGCGCCAACGGCAACATCGGTGTAGAAATCGTGGTGCGCGCACCGCCGGATGGCTACACCTTCACGCTGATGGACATCGGCAATCTGACCGTCAGCCCGAGCATGTATACCAAACTGCCGTTCGACATCATCCGCGATCTCACGCCGATTACCTCGGTGACGTTTTCGCCGTATCTGCTGTGCGCGCACCCCAGCGTGCCGGTAAAAACGGTTTCCGAACTTATCGCGCTGGCCAAAAAGAGTCCCGGCAAACTCAATGCGCCCGTGGGACTGGGCAGCAACATCCACATGAGCACACTGGCGATGCAGCAGCGCGTCGGCACGAACTGGACCTACATCCCCACCAAGGGCGGGCAAAGTTCCGTCATGTCGGTGATGACCGGCGATGGTGATTTTCTGATGATGGGCGTGCTGCAAACCTGGCTGCATGTGAAAAGCGGCAAGCTGAAATTGATCGCAGTATCGAGCGAAGCGCGCGAACCGATGTTTCCAAACGTGCCCACTATTGCCGAAACACCCGGCCTTGAAGGCTACAGCGCCGGCTCGTGGCAAGGCATCCTCGGTCCGGCGAAACTGCCCCCGGAAATCGTCAACAAGCTCTACAACGAAGTAAAACGCATCGTCGCAACGCCCGAGTTCAGTGAGAAGTTAACGTCGCAAGGCTCGCGCCCGCAGGCGAAAACACCTGCCGAATTGGGCAAGTGGCTGGCTACGGAAAAGGATCGGTGGATGAAGGTGGTGAAGGAAAGTGGGTTGAAGATTGAGTGAGCTATTCGTTAAGCCGAATCGCTGGCATCCGCAATGAATCAATGGTGCACCGGCGCGCGGGTTCTCGCGGCTCCGTAGAAGTTGCGGTCCGATCTGACAGTTACCGCTCTGGCGCCAAAATGAGATCGGCGATTCTGCCATTTTTGGACTTCTCGGGACCGCGGGAACCCGGACGAAATTTTTTCATTATCTCGATAGTTTCATTGTTAGTCTTAATAGCTCTTTCAACATCAGCGCGTCTGCCTGTGATCCAATACTCGCTTTCGTCATTTACCCTGAATTCAACCAAGTATGGTTTAAGTGCGCGAAGTAATTCAATGACTCTAATGTGAGTTTCGGCCCCGGCAAACTGCGTCTTTATGCGATCTTGAAACACGAAATCCGAGCCAAATTGAAGATCCAGCGGCTCGCTCATAGGGGCAGGCATGATGCGAATACCTGCCAATGATCCGGAATAGGAAACCGCCTTTTCGTCTATACGGCGAAGCGCCGTTGTGTAGGCCAGGCTGGCATCTTCGACTTTCCATCCATTTCTGTCGGCTATGTCACGGGCCACCCTCAGTGCCTGTTGCACGGCAGTTGCACTATGCGCTTTTCCTTTGTAATGAATAGTTACTCCAGCGATGGCATTGGACGCACAAAGCAAGGCAAGCGCCAAGACGACTTTTCTGAAATTTGATATTGGTCTCACAAATTGTTCCCCCTTTTCTTTCGCGTAATCTCATTACGCGCACCACCTACTCTTGATGCACAAGTGTCAAACTATCCCACGTGGAGGGATCTGGACTCCACTGCGTGGTTTCCGGCCGCTCAAGCAAGGCGCACACGTAGGCACCAATGTCGATGCCGAGATGATCTCTGGCTGATTGAGCACCGCCATCATCACGTCGCGCATTCAATACAAAACGTTTGAATCCATCCCAGTCACGAGCCAGTTGCCCGACCAAAATGCGCGCCAGATCATATGCAAGCGCACTCGTACCACCTGCCATATGAAAAGCGATGCCAGACCAGAATGCCTGTATAGCGGCATCTTCCCAGAATGACAAATGTGCCGCCCTCCCTTCTTGTTCAAGAATTAATGGTGAGCCGGAGAGCCTGAGTTCGGTATTTACAGCGAGGCCCTCGTCTAGCCATGTGGGAAGATCAAGATAATGCACTGCGCCGTGAGTTAATTCGTGCGCGATCACCGGTTCAATTTGATTCAAATCCTTCCGCCATACAGCGACGTGATCACAACCCGCCGTAATAAACATGCCGGCACTACCCGAAAACTCGCCGTCACCTGGATAGTAATGGGCGACATAGCGGTAATACGCATCTTCGTTATCGAGCACGATTAAAATAGTTTTTCCCGTTTCCTTGAACCGCGCCACCCCATCCAGCACAAGCAGAATTCTTCTCCGCACCAGAGCAATATGTCTCGCCGTGGCCACTAAAACGGGATTCTCTAACGAAGACAATACATAAGCATTGTCCGACTCATAGAGCCGGTAGTGGAGTCCGAGGGCATCCCGCATATGCAGCAACCACGCGCGCTTACCCTTGACCAGCGCTTGGCTTCTGAGCGTTTCATTCGCAATGGACCCTGCCCAAGCAGATAAGGCAACCCAGTCCATGTAGGGCATGCCATTCACTACTTCCAAATGCGCCGCCAAGGAAAAAGGCAATGCGCTCTCCGTCTGCAACACGTCGGGCGCTGACTCAGTCACGATTCCCGCGAGCGGAGGTTCGGGTTTGCGATCATTGGGCATTTCAGCCAGGGCACGTGAATCGATCTCGCAATTCGCCCGCCATGCGCCCATGAAAGGCACAATCCAAATGCCCATGTTCAGTATGGTTTTAACAAAAGCAGACTCGCTGCTTCGATTGACTCGCCGCACCGCCCGCACGTTGTAAATGAGGAGTGGCGTAACGACAATGAGGATGAGTATAAGAATTTCCATAGTTACCACTGATAATCGACTAATTCTACGATGCTTTTGGCACACCTCCGCAGTGCGCGTGGGCTGGGCTGAGCCTCCGAAGCCCAACGCAACATCGCCGTTGATCCAGCTCATTGACCAAGCCCGGCATTCTGTTATCGTTGCAGCGTGAAAGTGACTCCTTATTTTGAAACCATGCTCGCGCGCCCGGATCGCGCCATCACTCGCGATATGTGGATAGAGCGTGCAACCGAAATGCCTTTTTGGGGAAGCGGTTTAAGCGGATGGCCGTAACCGGCGATGGAAATCGCTATTTGCGAATAGTCCTTCTCGCCGATGGTGAAACGGTTCACAGCGCTTTTTTCGACAGTGGGTTTGTCCCTTGAAAATTCGTTACTTTGCCGAAACCGACACGATACTGATCGAATTTTGCAATGCGCCCGTCACCGAAACCCGTGATCTGGACGAGAACACCCTGCTTGATTTGGACGCACAGGGAAATGTCTGCCCCATCACGATAGTGCATGCCTCGACACGCGCCGACGCACCACAATTTACCTATGAACAGACTGCGGCATAGGCCAGCGCCATGTTGCGCATTGGATCAACCATCAGTACAAAAAGAGGAAGGCGTAGGTTTGTGAGCTGTCAAAGCCCAACATCGCGTCTCTATGAAACGCGCTCTTACTCATGGCGTGCACTTTTGTAGTTTAGAAAAACCAATGCTGATCCCCTTGCGATTTTTGATTTTGCTATTCCCGCCCGGCCTGTGGTGTCTCGACGCGGGGTTGGCGTCCGCTCAAACCTTTCCGAGCCGGCCCATACGCATGGTCACCGCCGAGGCGGGAGGCGGCTCTGATCTGGTGTCGCGCGTGCTGGCGCAGGCGCTGGTGGGCGTGTGGGGACAACAAGTCGTGGTGGACAACCGCGGCACGGCGGGCGGCGCGATTGCGGCAGAAATCGTGGCCAGGGCGCCGCAGGACGGCTATACCCTGCTGCACTACGGCAGCAATATCTGGCTGCTGCCGTTTTTGCGCAAAAACCTGCCCTACGATCCGGTGCGCGATCTGGCGCCGGTAACGTTGACCGCACGGGCGCCCAACCTGATTGTGGTGCATCCTGCACAGCCGATAAAATCAGTGGGCGACTTGATTGCGTTGGCCAAAGCCAAACCAGGCGGCCTCGGTTACGCCTCCGGCGGCACCGGCTCCACGCCGCATCTGGCCGCCGAATTGTTCAAGACCATGGCTGGCGTGGATATTGTGCGCATACCATATCGCGGCGGCGGGCCGGCGCTGAATGATCTACTCGGCGGCCAGGTGCCGATGATGTTTCCTGTCGCCGCGGCCGTCATGCCTCACGTAAAATCCGGGCGATTGCGAGCGCTGGCGGTTACCAGCGCACAGCCCACGGAACTCGCGCCGGGATTGCCCACAGTGGCGGCATCGGGCGTGCCCGGCTACGAATCCGTATCGATACAAGGCTTGTTTGCGCCCGCAGGCACGTCAGCGGCACTGGTGAACACGCTGAACCGGCAAGTCGTGCAACTGCTGCACACCGCGAATCTGAGAGAAAGGTTTTTCAATATGGGTATCGAAAGCGTCGGCAGCACCCCGGAAGCGTTTGCCGCCACGGTGAAGTCCGAAATGGCACGGCTCGGCAAGGTGATTCGCGATGCGGGGATACGCGATGAATAAATGGCGCACACTTACGCCGGCGCTCGCGGCGCTCTTGTGTTTTGGCGTGGCGCAAGCTCACGCACAAGCGCCTGCGTATCCGGCCAAGCCCGTGAAAGTCATCGTGGCGCTCGCGGCAGGCTCCGGCGCGGATATCGTGACGCGCATTTTTACCGCGAAGCTGGGTGAAATTTTGGGCCAGCAATTCATCGTTGAAAATCGCGGCGGCGCAGGCGGCAATATCGGCGTTGAAGCGGGTGCGCGGTCACCCTCCGATGGTTATACCCTGCTCGCCATCGCGGCGGGGCAAGTCATCAACACGGCGCTGTATCCGAAACTCAATTACAACCTGGAAAAAGATTTCGATGCGGTCGGCCTGGTGGCGGCAGCGCCGCTGATACTGGTGGTTCACCCATCGCTGCCGGTCAAAAGCGTGAAGGAATTCATCGCGTTCGCCAAGGCGCGTCCCGGCAAACTGCATTACGCCTCGTCGGGCAACGGCAGTTCGCCGCATCTGGCCGCTGAAATGTTCAAGATGCATGCGGGCGTCGATATCGTTCACGTGCCGTACCGCGGCTCGCCGCAGGCCGTCACCGATCTCATCGCGGGCGAGACCAGCATGGTGCTGCTCGCGCCGTCATCGGTGTTGCCCTATGTGCAAAGCGGTCGCCTGCGTGCGCTGGCAGTGGCCAGCGCACGGCGAAGCATCACGGCGCCCGGATTGCCGACGATGGCCGAAGCCGGTTTGCCCGGCTTTGAGGCGGGCACGTGGACGGCGTTCCTGTCGCCGGCGGGCACATCGCCCGACATTGTTACGCGGGTGAATCGCGAGCTGGTTGCGATCGCGCGCTTGCCCGAGGTGCGTGACCGGCTGGCCACGCAGGGCTTTGATGCGCGCACCACCACGCCGGCGGAGTTTGCGGCGTATCTACGTACCGAGATCGCCAAGTGGGCGAAAGTGGTTAAGGCGACGGGCGTGCGCGTCGATTGAAACGCCAACCCATATCGCAAAAATCGTAGCGTGCGCTGTGCGCACGACAATCGGCAGGACCATCCGTTTGGTCGTGCGCACAGCGCACGCTACGTCATGTAGAGCTTGCGTAACGCGCGCACATTGGCCACGCCGTCTATATTCGCCAGCGTGCTAATCAGCGTTTGTGCGCGTTTGCGTCCGAGCACCGGCGCCAACAGGTCCATAGATTTTTTCTCGGCGTCCTGCAGCGTGACCGGGTTTTCCGCCGTGCCTCGGGCGGCCAGGGTTTGATGCTTGAGCACGCGGCCATCCTTCAGGGTAATTTCCATCGCGCAACGCCAGCGGCGCAGCGAGTCGGTTAACGCCGGATCGCCCACGGTTTGTATACGGCGGCGCATGGCTTTCACCTTGGCATCCTTGACTCTGCCGTGATCGTGCGTTGACGCGAAGGTGACGGTGCCATCCACCAGCATCAGCGCCAGCAGATGTTGCACCGAGATATCCGGCGAATCGCGGTCGTTGACCATCTTCAGTTCTTTGTCGGGCATACGCGCGACGAGCTTCACCACATCCGCCGCGCGCAGATGATGCTGGTCGATCAAGTCCTGCAACACATGTAGCGGCCCCTGCACCGGCCCGCCGGCCGACCAGCACTTGATGCCGCAGCGCATGATTTCATAGTCGCGGCCCAGGCCGCGCGCGAGTTCGTCGGCGTTGCCCTGCGGTGAATACGTCGCGAGAAAATTGTTTTCGCCCGCGAACACATCGTCCACGCCGCTAAAGCCGGACTGCACCATCAGCGCCGCCTGCACGCCGTTGTGCGCGGGCATGCCGCCCACCGCGTACGCTTTCTCCACGTGCAGCGGGTCGCGCAGCCGTGTGTACAGTCCCGACGATTGCTGGCCGGCATAGGTGAACACGTGGCGCACCTGGCGCGCGTCGAGCTTTAACAGCGCGGCCGCCGTGGCCGCGGCGCCGAAGAGATGGCCGAATGTGCTCGACACGGGTACCGGCGCCAACGCCAGCAGCGTACGTGCGCATACGTCATAGCCCAGCACCATCGCCCGCAGCATCAGCTTGCCGGAAAGTTGTTCGCGCTCCGATATCGCCAGCGCGGCAGGTACCATGCAGGTGCCGGGATGCGAACGCGTCGGCGGATGCGTGTCGTCGGTCTCGTCGGCGTGCCCGCACATGCCGTTCGCAAGCGCCGCGTAGTTGGCGGAGGTGAGAATGCGCGTGCCCATGACGCCCGCCTCCTTCTTGGCGGTGATCTTGCTCACATAGCGCTGCGCTTGTGCGCCGGGCACCAACCGGCTGCCGGATATCATTGCCGCAAAGGTATCGATCAAATGCAGTTTCGCGCGCGCCGCCACCTCGGGTGGCAACGGCTTTTTGAGCGCGCTCGCCACGTACTCGCTGAGTTGCCGCGTGGATTTGGAAATAACCGGCTTAGACGATGTCATATGCAACCCTTCCCAATTTGATGATGCGATTCCACCTTGCTACGACTATTTCACCAGCCCTAATTCCACGAGCACGCTTTTCAAGCGCGGATACTCGGCATCGAGCATGCGTTTTGCGTCGGCGCTGTTGCGGTACGTGGTACCCCACAGATTGGCCTCGGCGTCCTTTTTCCATTCATCGCTCTGAACGAGTCTGGCGAATGTGCTATCCCAAAACGCGAGTTGCGCCGGCGGCAGATCTTTCGGCGCCATGATGCCGCGCCAGGTTTCCACCACCACATCGACGCCCTGTTCTTTCCAGGTCGGCGCGTTGGCCATCGCGCCGCGCAGGCGCTGCGGCGAGGTGATGCCGATCACGCGAAGCTTGCCTGACTCGATGTGCCGCGACACCTGATCGGCGGGGCCCGCCGCAAGATCGACGTGACCACCCAGTATCGCGGTCAGATTTTCCGCGCCGGATTTGAATACCACGGTTTTCAAGCCCTTGACCGGTACACCGGCGGCTTTGAGCGCCGCGCCCACGCCGATGTGCGTGGTGCCTCCGACGACGCTGCCGATGGCGATACTGAGCGCCGCCGGGTCGCGTTTAAGCCGTTCAACCACCTCGCGGGCGTTGGTAAACGGTGCATCGGCTCTGGCATAGATAACAATGTATTCGCTGAGCAGCATCGCCACCGGCGTAAAATCGGTGTGATGGATGCGCGACGTGCCGAGGATATGATTAGTCAGCAGCGTCGGTGACGCCATTGCGAGCGCATGACCGTCCTTGAGTTGCGCCAGCGCGGTGTAGCCCATGGCGCCGCTGCCACCCGGCCTGTTTGCCACTGTGCTCGGCGCTGCAAACAGTTTGCTGTCGCGCCAGATTTTCTGAATCGTGCGTGCGGTTCGGTCCAGACCGCCAGCAGGGCCGGAGGGCACGATCAGCTCGACGTTTTTTTCCGGCGCCCAGTCGCCTTGCGCGGCATGCGTGACCCAGGCGGCCGTTACGAGCATCCCGATGACAGCGTAGCGTGCGGCGGATTTCATAGGCGCTCGTCCGGGTTACGGCTTGGCCAGCAAGCGTGACAGCGTACGGATGCTGGGTATGTTTTCGATATTCAAAATGGCGTCGCGAATCTCGTCCGCCCGTGCGGCCGGCATCACGGATTGCGCATTGTTGATGAATTTTTCGATGATCTCGTCCGCCGTGGCGGGCTCGTCGGGGAGTATCGATTCGCGCCGGGAAAACTCCCGCCCGTCCTGCATGCGCACAATGACTTCGCCGGTCCTGAATTTCGGAAACCCGGAATTCGGATCGACGCTGTAGCTGAATTTACGCGCCAGCGCGATCAACTTGGGGTCGGTATACGCAGGGGCTTCAATCTCCTCCAATCCGAATCGGCCGCGCGCGAGACAGCAGGCAATGCCGTACGGCAAGCTGAACTGTGCGGCATAGGAACTCTGCGGCTGGCAGCGGCTTTCCAGAGGTTCGCAGATCAGGGGAACAGCTATTTCAGCGATCAGTGCGCGTATGGATTGAATATCGTCCGTGCGAATTTTGTGTTCGTGCGCGAGTTTCTTCGCTGCCGTCATGAACGCATGCGAATGATGGCCGGCGGGATACAGTTTGATCGACGCCCGGGGAAACTCCCAGTGTTGGCCCAAATCAACCGTCACCATGGCGGGGTCGCCGACAGCGGTGTGCGCGCCCTGGAAGCAGCGGAACAGGCCAAACCGGCCCTCGTATGACGCAGCCGGTGCCGTGAAACCCTCGCGCGCCAGCGACGCGGCCGTGATGGCCGCCGCTGCCGCCAGCCCTGGATGCAAGCGCTTGGTCCATGAACCTTCCTGCAGCGATTGCATGGTGCCCGATGCCGCGCTAAGCGCAATGCCCTGCACGGTCACGAGTTGCGCGGGCGTCATTTTCATCAGCCGGCCCGCAATCAATGCTGCGGCAAACGTGCCCAACACGCTCGTCGCGTGAAAGCCCGCGCGCGCGAAACCGCCCTTTCCTGCCGCGCCGAGCCGGGCGCCGACTTCGAGACCGAGCGTGCATGCCGTCAAGACCTCACTTCCGCTCGCGCCAACGAATGCGCCCAACCCCAACGCCACCGGAACACAACTCGCGGTGAGGTGCACGGAACCGGGCAGATAGGTGTCGTCATAATCCAGGCCATGCACCAGCGTGCCGTTCACCAGCGCCGCATCCCGTAACCCCAGCGTTTCACGCATGCCGATCACGTGCGCGTCTCCGCCCGACAGCGCGCGCATCGCACGCACAGCGGTGGCGGCAAAATCGTGCGCCGATGAGGCGAGTGCAATGCCGATCGCGTCGAGCATCAGCAACTTCGCGCGTTGCGTGATGTGCGGCGGAATATCACGATCGCCGGAGCCGTGAACAAATGCGGCGAGTGCTTGCGAAATAAGCGGCGTATTTTCCACGGCGTCCTCTGCTGGCGGGCTGTTGGCTTGCATCAGGCGATGGTGTCATTTTCACAACGGGATACGCAAGCGTAAGACCGGAAGATGAACGCGGGGCGGCTGGGGGTCGGCGCTGGAATGGCCCGTCGCACACTGGCGGCAACGATTAGAATACCGGGTGTCCTTTGCAAAACATCCCATCGAAAGCGCCTCATGTCCACTGCCCACGACTCTGATCTGAAAATTGTAGAAATCAAAGCCTACCCCACGTCGTTCCCGGTCAAGCCGGAAGACAGCGTGAGTCTCGGCGTGGGCCGCGCGGTAAAGCGCGACGCGATCATCGTCAAGGTCACCACCGCTGGCGGTCTTGTCGGCTGGGGCGAATCGCATCACGGGCGCGCGCCGGGCGCGGTGGCTGCGCTGGTAAATACCACGCTGCGCCAGCTCACGCTCGGCATGAACGCCGCCGATGTGGTGGGGGTGTGGAAAAAAATCTACGACAAGCAACTGGCCTCGCACGGCATGGGCGCGGGCACTTGTTTGGCGATGAGCGGCATCGACCAAGCGCTATGGGATATTCGCGGCAAAGCGGTGGGCTGGCCGGTGTATCGGCTGCTGGGCGGCGTATCGCGCCCGATCCCGGCGTACGCAGGCGGCGTGTCGCTGGGGTATCAACCGCCTTCGGAATTGATCGAGGAAATTCATCCGCTGCTGGCGATGGGTTACAAGGCCATCAAGCTGCGCATCGGCGACACGCCCCAGCGCGACATCGAGCGCGTCACCGCCGTGCGCAAGGCGTTTGGTAATGAACTGGTGATTTTGACCGACGCCAACACCGGCTACGACATCGCCGCCGCGCGCGCCGCGATGCCGGGTCTGGAAGCCAACGGCGTGGGCTGGCTGGAAGAACCGTTCCCCGCGCAAGACTACCGTTCGTATGCGCTGGCGAAAACTTTCGGCAAGGTGCCTCTGGCCGCCGGTGAAAACCACTACACCCGCTTCGAGTTCAGCCGCCTGATCGAAGACAACGTGATCACGATTTTCCAGCCGGATGTGTCCAAAACCGGCGGTATCACCGAGGTGATGCGCATCGCGCACATGGCCTCGGCGTATAAAATTCAATGCAATCCGCACACCTCGATGACGGGCATTAACATGGCAGCGTGCGTGCATGTGCTGGCGTCGATCGACAACGGCGGCTACTTCGAGGGCGACGTGTCGAAGAACAATTTGTTCCGCGACGAACTGGTGAGCACGCCGTACACGGTGGATAAAAACGGCTGCGTGCTGCCGCTCGAAGCGCCGGGGCTCGGTGTTGAAGTGGACGAAAACTTTTTGATTAAACATCCCGTGATCGAGGGGCCGAGCTATGTTTAACGCGAAAACTTGCAATATCAAATCTGTCATTCTGGCGAAGGTCGGAATGACGATGGTAGTGATAGGCGCTTTTCTAGTTACGCAAGCTCTCGCCCAACCCTACCCCGCCAAACAAATCCGCGTGGTCGTCCCCTTCCCGCCCGGCGCGTTCAACGACACGCTGGGGCGCACCATCGCGCAGAAGTTCGTCGAAACCGGTTTTGCGCAGGCTATCGTCGATAACCGCCCCGGCGCGGGCAGCACCATCGGCACCGATATCGTCGCCAAGTCGCCCGGCGACGGCTACACGATTCTGGGCGTGGCCGTGCCGTTCGCGGTGAACGCCACACTCTATGCCAGGCTGCCGTACGACACCGTGAAGGATTTCACCGGCGTCATTCACGCGGGCAGCACGCCCAATATGCTGGTAATGCATCCTTCGGTGCCCGTCGGTTCGATCAAGGAATTGATCGCGCTCGCCAAGGCCAAGCCCGATCAGTTGAATTACGCCTCCACCGGCAGCGGCACCTCGAACCACATGTCGATGGAACTGTTTAAGCTGATGACCGGCACGAAAATCACCCACGTGCCGTACAAGGGCAGCGCGCCGGCGTTGGTGGATTTGATCGGCGGCCATGTGATGATGATTTTCGATAACACGCCCAATGTGTTGCCGCATGTGAAGGGCGGCAAGGTCAAGGCGATTGCGGTCACCAGTCTCAAGCGCTCGGAACTTGCCCCCGAGGTGCCGACGGTGGATGAATCGGGCGTCACGGGTTTTGAAGTCAGCGTGTGGTTCGGCGTGGTCGCGCCCGCCAGCACGCCGCGCGATATCGTGTCGCGGCTTAACAGCGAGATCAGCAAAATCATCGCCATGCCCGACGTGCGTCAGCGTTTTGTGAATGGGGGCGTGACGCCAATCGGCGGCACGGCGGAGCAATTCACCGAACACATCCGCAATGAAGTGGCGAAGTGGGGCAAGGTGGTTAAAGCTACCGGCGCGCGAGTGGAGTAAATCGAGTTTACCAAGGCCAAATAAAATGTCTTTCAAAACATATACTTACATATTACTCTCGATAGGCGCCACGGTAGTGTCTGTGCAGGCTGGCGCGCAAACGAATTTCCCGTCACGCCCGATCCGCGTGGTGGTGCCGTACACGCCCGGCGGCATCACCGATGTCGTCACGCGCATCTTCGCGCAGGAAGTTTCCAAGGCGGTAAATCAAAACGTGCTGGTGGATAACCGCCCCGGCGCCAACAGCATCCTCGGCGTGGAGATTGTGTCCAAAGCCAACACCGACGGCTACACATTGGTGTCGGTCATCGCCGCGCATGCTGCGAATCAAACGCTGTATCCCAAGCTGCCGTACGACTCGATCAAGAGCTTTGCGCCGGTATCGCTGCTGGTGACCGCACCGTTGATCGTCACCGCGACCAACAGTCTCGCCGCCAAGGACGCGAAAGAACTGGTGGCGCTCGCCAAGGCCAAGCCCGGTACGCTGGCATTTGCCTCCAGCGGCATCGGCGCCGCCGCGCATCTCACCACCGAATTGCTGATGCTCACCATGGGCATCAGGATGAATCACATCCCCTACAAGGGCACCGCGCCCGCGTTGCAGGATTTAATCGGCGGACAAATTCAGGTGATGATGGACACGCCGTCGTCGATGCTGCCGCACGTGCGCGGCGGCAAGATCAAGGCGCTGGGCATGGCCTCGGAAAAACGCATCCAGGCCGCGCCGGATATTCCGACGCTGACCGAAACCGGCGTGCCGGTGGTCGGCGGCACGTGGGTGGGTTGGCTCGCACCGGTTGGTACGCCGAAAGCCGCCGTCGACAAACTCAGCGCCGAGATTCAAGCCATCGGCAAGCGCCCGGATATCCGCGACCGTCTGATTCAGATGGGCAACGATCCGGTCGCCGGTTCGCCCGCGCAGTTCGATCAGTTTCTGCGTGATGAAGTGGCGAAATGGGGCAAGGTGATTCAGCAGGCGGGGGTGAAGGTCGAGGGTTAATTGCGGCGCAGATTGCCTCGACGAACTGGCCCCAACCCGTCGCTCCCGCGCAGGCGGGAACGGCAGTGATTGGTTTGTTACTTATATCTTGCTCGGACAATTCTGAAAAATGAAAACCCAAATCCTAGCCATCGGCGGCGCTGCGATCCCGGAAAATCTCGACAACCTGTTGTTGATAAAATATTTCCTCTCGCTGACGAAAAAGAAAAACCCGCGCGTGTGTTTTGTCGGCGCCGCCCACGGCGATGCCGACATGGGCCGCCTGCGCTTCTACGCGGGCTTCAGCCAATTCGACTGCAAGCCCACGCACCTGCCCTTGTTCGCACGCACGCCGCGCGATCTGGAATCGTTTGTGCTGGGACACGATGCCATCTACGTCGGCGGCGGCAACACGCGCAGCATGCTCGCGGTGTGGCGCGAGTGGTCGCTGGATGTTTATCTGCGCAAGGCGTTTGAACGCGGCATCGTGCTCGGCGGCGCGAGCGCGGGTTCGATTTGCTGGTTTGAGCAGGGCGTTACCGATTCCGTCGCCGGGCCATTGACGGCGATGAATTGCCTGAGCCTTTTGCCGGGCAGCAATTGCCCGCACTACGACAGCGAGGCACTACGCCGCCCCACCTACAGCAAGATGGTAGCGGGCGGCAAAATCATCGAGGGCGTCGCGGCGGACGACGGCGCTGCGCTGCATTACGTGGATGGCAAACTGCTGCTCGCGGTGGCCAGCCGTCCGCGCGCGAAGGCGTATCGCCTGACGCGCTTCGGCAAGCGCGCCGTCGAACGGGCATTGCCCACGCACTATCTCGCGAAGCACTGAACCCATGCGCTGAGCCACGCGGTACCCCTCGCGCGGGGGTGGCGCGTTAAAATACGCCCATCATGAGCGAAAAGAACAAACCGGCTGCGGCGTCCGCCACCCCCATCAGCAATTTCATCCGCAATATCATCGACGGTGATGTGGCAAGCGGCAAATTTGCCACGCGCGGCTGGGGCGGCAAGCCCGGCCCGGCTAAAACGCATGCCAACACCCCGCCCGACCCGGCGAAAATCCGCACGCGCTTTCCGCCGGAGCCGAACGGCTATCTGCACATCGGCCACGCCAAATCGATTTGCCTGAATTTCGGCCTCGCGCAGGCCTACGACGGTGCGTGCCATATGCGCTTCGACGATACCAATCCGGAAAAAGAGGAACAGGAATACGTCGATTCGATCATCCATGCGGTGCAATGGCTGGGCTTTGACTGGCGCGAGAATATTTATTTTGCCAGCGACTATTTCGATTTTATGTACGAGGCGGCACAGCATCTGATCAAGGCCGGCCACGCCTACGTCGACGAACAGTCCGCCGAGCAGATGCGCAATAACCGAGGCACACTCACTGAACCGGGCACCGCCAGCCCGTGGCGCGAACGCCCCGCTGAAGAATCATTACAACGCTTCAGCGAAATGCGCGAAGGCAAGCACGATGAAGGCACGATGGTGCTGCGGGCGAAAATCGATATGGCCTCGCCCAATATCAATCTGCGCGACCCGGCAGTCTATCGCATCCGCAAGGCCGAACATCACCGCACGCGCGACAAGTGGAGCGTGTATCCGATGTACACCTACGCGCATCCGATCGAAGACGCACTGGAACGCATCACGCACTCGATCTGCACGCTGGAGTTTGAAGACCAGCGCCCGTTCTATGACTGGCTGTTGTTGCGGCTTGCCGAAGGCGGCCTGCTCGAAAAACCGCTGCCGCAGCAAATCGAATTCGCGCGACTGAATCTCACCTATGCGGTGTTGTCCAAGCGCAAACTGATACAACTGGTCAACGAAAAACACGTGGAGGGCTGGGACGATCCGCGCCTGCCCACACTGGCGGGCGCGCGCCGGCGCGGCTATACCGCGGGCGGCTTTCGTTTGTTCGCCGAGCGCATCGGCGTCTCCAAAGCCGATTCGTGGATCGATTACAGCGTGCTCGAAGACTGCATGCGCGAGCATCTGAACGACGTCGCCGAACGGCGCATCGCCGTGCTCGATCCCGTCAAGCTCATCATCGATAATTATCCCGAAGGCCAGCAGGAAGATTGCTTTGCGCCGAACCATCCGCAGAAACCGGATCTCGGCAAACGCACCGTGCCGCTCACGCGCGAACTGTGGATCGAGCGCGACGATTTCATGGAAACGCCCTCGAAAGGCTATTTCCGTTTGTTCCCCGGCAACAGCGTGCGCCTGCGCTACGGCTACGTGGTTAAGTGCATCGGCTGCCAGAAGGACGATAAGGGACGCGTTATTGCGGTGCATTGCGAATACATCCCCGACACCAAGTCGGGCACGCCAGGCGCGGACTCGGTCAAGGTTAAGGGCAATATCCACTGGGTCAGCGCGGCACACGCTATTGCCACCGAGGTGCGGCTCTACGATCGGCTGTTCAAGACACCGCATCCCGGTGCGGGGGATAAGGATTTTCTGCTTGATCTCAATCCTGATGCCAAAAAAATCATCACCGCGCAACTCGAACCGGCGTTAAAAGACGCCCAGCCGGAGGATCGCTTTCAGTTCGAGCGCCACGGTTATTTTGTCGCCGATCTGCGCGACACCCAACCCGGCGCGCCGGTATTTAATCGCGCGGTGACGTTGCGAGATTCGTGGAAAGCATGAAGTTCGCGATATTCGATGCAATTTGCAAGGCGTTGAATGAGGCCGACGTACGCTACCTCGTCGCGGGAGGCTTGGCTGTCAACGCGCATGGCTATTTACGGCTCACTTATGATATCGATCTGGTGATTCAGCTTGACCCGAAGAATATTCTGGCTGCGTTCGATACCATGGCGAGCCTCGGTTACCGGCCATCCGTGCCGGTAACGGGAGATCAGTTTGCGGACGCAAGGCAACGCAAGGATTGGATCAAGAACAAGCACATGCTGGTGTTGAATTTTCACAACAGCCGAAACCAACAGATGCCAGTGGATGTATTTGTTACTGAACCGTTTGATTTTGATCGCGAATACAAAGCGGCAATACGCGGCACGCTTGCGCCCGGAGTGACCGTGCGCTTTGTATCTATACCCACATTGATCAAGATGAAAAAACTTGCCAATCGGCCCAAGGATTTGGACGATATCGAGCATCTGCAAGCCCTTGCCAAGGAAAAACGCCGTGGCCAGTAGATCAACAGACCAAAGCTGGAGCAACGCAACCTGGCAAGGCAGCCGGGGCGTGCAATTGCGTGCGGCGCTAAAGATGAGCGTCCGTCAGCGTCTGCAGGCGCTTGAAGAACTCTGCGAATTGGCGCAGCGACTGAAAGACATGCCACGCACCACCGCGCGCCCGGCCAAAAAACGCCCGGCAGCGCGCTAACGCTGTCGGGTCAACCGCCATGTATTCCGTCAAAGAAATCTTCTACACCCTGCAAGGCGAAGGCGCGAACGCGGGTACGCCCGCGGTGTTCCTGCGCTTTGCCGGCTGCAATCTGTGGTCGGGCCGCGAGAAGGATCGCGCCAGCGCCGTATGCCGCTTTTGCGACACGCAATTCGTGGGCGTCGATGGCTCCGGCGGCGGAAAATTTCGCACCGCCTCGGCATTGGCGAACGCGGTGGTCAAACAATGGCCCAAAAGTACGCTGGGCTCAATGGGCACCAAGGAGCAACGCTTTGTCGTCTGCACCGGCGGCGAGCCGCTGTTGCAACTTGACAAGCCGCTGATCGCCGCGTTGCACGCGAAAGGCTTTCGCATCGCCATTGAAACCAACGGCACGCTCACGCCGCCGCCCGGCATCGATTGGGTGTGCGTCAGTCCCAAGGCTCGCGCGCCGCTGGTACTGACGCGCGGTGACGAATTAAAACTGGTTTTCCCGCAGACAGGCGGCGAACCCGATCGCTATGAGAAACTCGCTTTTAAACATTTTTTTCTGCAACCGATGGACGGGCCGCGCCGCGCGCACAACACGCGCCTCGCCGTCGCCTACTGCAAGGCGCAACCGCGCTGGCGCTTGTCGCTGCAAACCCACAAACTGATCGGCATTCCATGATGAAGCGCCCTGTCCGTAAAACCACTCGCGCTCCGGCGACACTCGCTGCGCCCGAGGTGGAAATTTCGTACGCCTTCGGCTTCGACGCGGCGCATCGGTTTGCCACCACGCCGCGCGGGCACAAGTACAGCGGCGTTCATGGTCATTCGTTTCAATGCCAGGTGACCTTGCGCGGCACGCCGCGCGCGCCGCATGGCTTCGTCACCGATCTCGCTCAAGTCGAGCGCATCTGCCTTGCGCTGCGCAAGCAATTGGACCATACTTTATTAAATGAAATCATAGACTTACAAACACCCAGCCTGGAGCATTTGGCGCTCTGGATTTGGCAGCGTCTGGCCAAAAAATTACCCGGCCTCGCTCGCATCACGGTGCGCCGTGATTCCTTGGGACAGTCTTGCAGCTATAGTGGCGCCGCCGTCACGGCGTAATTGAGTATCCAGTCGTGGCGACCCGTGCACCTTTTCCGGCCGCCATTCCCGGTCGAAGTACCCCTGCGCCGCCTTGCGCCAGCATCGGCAGCATCAAGTGACAGGCGTCGCCCGCGAGGCTTACGCGCGCTTGCCCTTGGGTGAAATTTGCAGGCTGGCACCCACTTCGCGCAGATCGGCGGCCTGCTCATAGACGTCCACATTAAAACCGCGTTTTAGCAAGGCCTGCGCGGCGGTGAGTCCGCCGATGCCGCCGCCGGCAATCAGAATGTGGGGTTTGCCAGACGGTGATTTCATGAGGTGATTATAATGGCCGCCAACCTTCCACCCCCACCCCTTATCGAGCGAGCACATCATGGACACCGCGCCCATCACTCCCGCAGGCACTGCCGCAGCCCCCGCCCTGGAACTCAAACCCGATCAGGCCGGTGGCCTGTCGTTCGTCGACAAACGTTCGCTGCCCTCCGGCATGCGCAACTATCTTTGCCTGCAGGACTTCATCGATGCCGCGCGCAAGGTGCTGCCGCGCCCGATCTACGGCTACGTCACCGGCGGCGTGGAGAACAATCAGTCGCTGCGCGGCAATCGTGATGTGTTCGATGAAATCGGCTTTGTGCCCAAGCCCCTGGTGGACACCATGGCGCGGCAGCAGAAGGTCGAGTTATTCGGCCACACCTACAGCGCGCCGTTCGGATTCGCCCCCATGGGCGGCACCTCGATGGCGGCGTATCGTGGCGACGCGGTGCTCGCCGCCGCCGCCGAGGCCGCCAACATCCCGATGATGATGAGCGGCGCCTCGCTGATGAAAATGGAAGACGTGCGCGCCGCCGGCAAGACGGCGATGTTCCAGGCTTATCTGCCGGGTGACGAAGAGCGCATCGCGGCGACGATGGACCGCGCCGCCGCCGCGGGCTTTCAGACGCTGGCCGTGACGGTGGACGTGCAGGTTGCCGCCAATCGCGAAAACAATGTGCGCGCGGGCTTTAACAACCCGTTGCGGCCCACGCTGCAACTCGCGTGGGATTGCGCCATACGCCCGAAATGGACGTTCGGCATGTTCCTGAAAACGCTGATGACCGACGGCATGCCGCACGTGGAGAACATGGGCCCGCGCGTGCCGATGATCTCGTCCACTGCGCTGCGCGGTTACGGCCGCCGCGACAAGCTCACCTGGAAACACATCGAATTCATGAGGAAGCGCTGGAAAGGCAATCTGCTGTTGAAAGGCGTGCTGCATAAAGAGGTGGTGCATATCGCACGCGAGCACGGCCTGCAAGGCGTGCTGGTATCCAACCACGGCGGACGCCAGTTGGACGGCACGGTGTCACCGCTGCGCGTGCTGCCAGGGCTGCGCGACGTCGCCGGCAAGGACTTCAAACTCATCATGGACAGCGGCTTCCGGCGCGGCACCGACATCCTCAAGGCTTACGCGCTCGGCGCGGACTTCTGTTTGATCGGGCGGCCGTTTTTGTGCGCGGCGGCGGTGGCGGGCAGGCCCGGCGTCGAACACGCGATCAAGCTGCTGATGGATGAAATCGACCGCAACATGGCGATGATGGGCGTGAACGCCGTGAAAGAAATGTCGAAGGAGTTTCTGATGCCTGCTACGGGGGCGGGGTTTTTGCGGGATTAGCGCATCAACGCTACTTCGTCATATCGAGCGCATCACTGTCCGCGGCGGCGGGCGGGCTTGCGCTTAACAAGGCCTGCAACTCACGCGCCACCGCATCCTGTGTCGGCGCATTGCGTCCCAGCATCTGCAACAGCAGGCGCGACGGCAGGTCGGTCAGCGCCACCGGACGGTTCATCTTGATACGCGCGGCGCTCTCGACCGTGCCGCGCAGGTGCGTGGACTTGAATCCGGCTTTCGAGCTTTCGATGGCATCGGCGATCGCCAGTTGCGAGCGCGCAATGCCGATCAGCAACTCAGCGACCTGTTCGTTGGTTAGACTGGACATGTTTTAACTCCTTGTTGCGCGAGTATCGTGCCTGCTACGCCAGCACGCCTTCCATTAATTGCTTCCACTGCTTGCCCCATAGCTCGGTGGGATCGCGCTTGAAACCGCTTTTCGCAAACTGATGCCAGCGGCCGATCACCAGGCTCATGCACAGATTGGCCTGTGCGCCGAGATCCGCGTCCTGCGCCACTTCGTTCTGCGTCACCGCGAAGCGCAGCGACTGGCGCATGGTGGCTTCCAACCGTTCGTGCAACTGGTTGATGCGTTGTTGCAGCTTTTCATCCTCATTGACCAGCGCATCGCCGATCAGCACGCGCGTCATGCCGCGATTTTTTTGCGCAAAACCCAACATCACACCGATGGTCGCTTCGACCTGGCGCACGCCGCTTTTTTCCTCGGTCGTGATCTTGTTGATCAGCGCAAACAGCGTGCTCTCGACGAAATCGATCAGACCCTCGAACATAGCTGCCTTGCCGGAAAAGTGCCGGTACAACGCGGCCTCCGACACATCGAGGCGCTTGGCGAGCGCCGCCGTGGTGACTCTTTCCGCCGCAGGTCGCTCGAGCATCTGCGCCAGCGTCTGCAAAATCTGATTCTTGCGATCTCCGGTTCTTGCCACGCTATTCCTCTATGTTTCTACTGTTACTGTAACTGTGCCAACAGGCTCGGCAATCGCGCCACGCTGCGCACGGTGTGATCCACGTAGCCCGGCGCTTTGCCGCGCGCCACTGCGGCGCCGGTCATCCAGACTGTTTTCATGCCCAGGCGCTTCGCGGTGCGCAGATTGTCCAGGTTGTCTTCGACCATGATACAGCGTCGCGGGCGCAGGTGGTGACTGCGGCACAGCCGCAAAAATCCGAACACATCCGGCTTGGGCCGGTAGCGCGTGTGCTCTATGGTGTAAACGTCTGAAAACAAATCGATGATGCCCAGCGCGCGCAACACGCCTTTCGCGTAATGCACTGGCGCGTTGGAAAACACAAACTTGCGCCCCGGCAGGCGCGTCAGCGTCGCGCGCAGCATCGGTTCGGCCACCAGCACATTGTGCAGATCGGGGAACTGATGCGTGTGCCACAAAAAATGCGCCGGATCGGTGTCGTGATGGCGGATAAGCCCAAGTATCGTTGCGCCGTAACGCCGCCAGTAGGTGTGCCGCAGCGCATTGGCGTCGGCTTCGCTCAGATTCAAGTGCGTCTGCACATACTGCGTCATGGCGCGGTTGATGCGCGGAAAAATATGCGCGGTGGCGTTGTGCAGCGTGTCGTCGAGATCGAATATCCATGCGCCGCCCGGTTTGAACGTGGGCATCGCTGAATCAGCGACTCTTGATCAGCGTGCCGACACCTTCGTTGGTCAGAATCTCCAGCAACAACGCGTGCGCCACACGGCCATCAATAATGTGACAGGTGTTGACGCCGTTTTTCGCCGCATCCAGCACGGAGGCTATCTTGGGCAGCATGCCGCCGTGGATGGTACCGTCGGCGAACAGCGCGTCGATCTTTTTCGCCGTCAGGCCGGTGAGCAGCTTGCCGTTTTTATCGAGCACGCCCGGCGTGTTGGTGAGCACCACCAGTTTTTCGGCCTTGAGAATCTCGGCGACCTTCCCCGCCACCAGATCGGCGTTGATGTTGTACGACTCATTGTTCTTGCCCACGCCCACCGGCGCGATCACCGGGATGAAATTCTGCGTATGCAGCAACTCCACGATGCCCGGATCGATGCTTTCGACTTCACCCACCATGCCGATATCGATAAATTCGCCAGGCCTGTTCGCATCAGGCATTTGCATTTTGCGCGCGTGTATCAGCCCGCCGTCGGCGCCGGTCAGCCCCACCGCGCGGCCGCCGTGTTTGTTGATCAGATTGACGATGTCTTTGTTGACCTGCCCGCCGAGCACCATCTCGACCACATCCATGGTCTCGGCGTCGGTGACGCGCATGCCTTGAATGAACTCGCCCTTCTTGCCGATTTTTTTCAGCCAGTCATCGATCTGCGGGCCGCCGCCATGCACCACCACCGGATGCATGCCCACCAGCTTGAGCAACACCACGTCGCGCGCGAAGCCCTCTTGCAACGCGGGATCAGTCATGGCGTTGCCGCCGTATTTCACCACGATGGTTTTGCCGTGGAAGCGCTGGATATACGGCAGCGCCTCCGCGAGGATTTGCGCCTTGATTGTGGCGCTGGTGGCGCTGGACGGGCCTGCCGTGGTGTTTGTCATGGGCAAAGAGGGCGAATGGAGATCGTGAGTGAACGACAGTGAGCGGGGTGAGGACTCGCTTATTTTACACGAGCAAAAAAACGGCGGGGCGCGTTCCTGGCCGCCCCGCCGCTGTTTTCAACGTGCGCTGTGCGTTACTGGATGGTGATGCGCTTGGCCGCCGGGGCCGCTTTTTTCGGTAACGTCAGTTCAAGCACGCCGTCGGCGTATTTCGCGTTCACCGCGTCTTCGTCGATGGCACTGCCCAGTGCGAAAGCGCGATAGAATTTGCCGCTATAGCGCTCGGTGCGCAGCACGCGCTCGCCGTCTTTGACTTCCTTCGCGGACTTGGTCTCGGCCGCGATCGACACCTGATCGCCATCGACCGAAATCTGGATATCGTCTTTGTTCACGCCGGGCAAATCCGCATGCACGGTGTAGGCCTTGTCGCTTTCGGCGATATCGACACGGCATTTCGCTGCTGCCTCCTGCGCGTCCCGCTTGACTGGTTGCCCTGGACTTAGCGGATTCACCACGAAGCCACGAAACAACTGATCCAACGCATCGTCCAACGGTGTAAAACGGGTAACGTTTAACATTGTGATTTCTCCAATTCGTAGGGCGCGATTCCATATTGCGCCAATGATTCAAATATGGGAGCCTGCGCGTTGATTTCAAGAGTACGCCAAGCCACACGGGGCCCCGAAACACAAATTTAACGTAACTACATGTTTTTAAAAGAAAAATAGTAAATGTTCGCAACCGGCGCCAGCCCACCCGAATTCGAGCAGCACCGCGCCTACCTGCTGCGCTACGCATCGTTGCAGTTGCGCGACGCGGGCGCAGCCGAAGACGCAGTGCAGGACACGCTGATCGCTGCGCTCGAAGGCTGGGATCGTTTCGGCGGCAATTCCTCGGTCAAGACCTGGCTCACTGGCATCCTCAAACACAAGATCATCGATCACATACGCCGGCAATCGCGCGAGCAGCCGCTGGTGTCCGACGACAGCGACCGCAGTGAAGCCGAGGCCGTCGATGCGCTGTTCCTCGAAGACGGCCATTGGCGCCAGCCGCCGTCCCACTGGGGCGACCCCGACAAAGCCCTCGAAAACAAGGCTTTCATGGCGGTATTTGAACAATGCGCAAAGAACCTGCCGGCGAAAACCGCGCGCGCCTTCATGATGCGTGAGGTGATGGAATTGTCCACCGAGGACATCTGTAAGGAACTCGAGGTCTCGACGACGAATTGTTGGGTCATCCTGCACCGCGCGCGTCTGAGCCTGCGCGCGTGCCTTGAAATGAAATGGTTCGGGAAATCATGATCGCACCATGCCGAACCCACGTCCCACATCGCGCAGGCGCACTGTCGTGAAAAAACTCACTTGCAAAGAGGCCTCCGAAATCATTTCACGCCAGCACGAGCAGCCGCTGACCACACGCGAGACGTTCTGGCTGAAACTGCACCTCTTTATTTGCACCGGCTGCCGCAACTTCCAAAACAACACGCGGCTGATACGGACCGCATTGAAGCGCTACCTGGAACAGGGGCCGGGCGGCGGCAAGTAATCTCGTGGCGTTCATGGTGCGGTCGCACGACGTATAATCGCGGCATGCTCAATCGCCTCCATTCCGTATTTTCCCTGTGGTTATTCATCGGCGCGACGCTGGGCGCATCCGCCGCGTTCGCCTTTGATCCGCCACCGTCGCAAATCGCCGCGCGCGCCTGGGTCCTGCTCGATGTACAGAGCGGGCAACTCCTCACCGGCTACCAGCACGACGAACGTTTCGAGCCGGCGTCCCTCACCAAGCTGATGACGGCGTATCTGGTCTTCGACGCGCTGAAGCAAAAGAAGCTCAAGCCGGATCAAGTCGTCCCGGTGTCGGACACCGCGCGCAAAGCCACCGGCTCGCGCATGTTCATCCAGGTGGACATCCCCGTCACGGTGAATGAACTGATGCGCGGCATGATTATTCAGTCCGGCAACGACGCGACGATCGCGCTCGCCGAAGCAGTAGCCGGCACGGAAGAGGCCTTCGTGGCGCTGATGAATCGCGAGGCCAAGCGCATGGGACTTGCCGCGACGACTTTCGTCAACTCCACCGGCTTGCCCGCGCCGAAGCACACCTCGACCGCGCGTGATCTGGCGCAGCTCACCGCGCTATTGATACGCGATTATCCGGAACACTATCCGCTGTATGCGCAAAAAGAATACCGCTACAACGACATCACCCAGGCCAACCGCAACCGGCTGCTGTGGCGCGACGCTACCGTCGATGGTGTCAAGACTGGGCACACCGATGCGGCGGGTTATTGCCTCATCAGTTCCGCCAAGCGCGATAACCGCCGGTTGATTTCGGTGGTACTCGGCACGACGTCGGACGCCGCGCGCGCCGCCGAAAGCCAGAAGCTGCTCAATTACGGCTATCAGAATTTCGACACCGTGCGTCTGTATGAGGTCAATCAGGCGGCCGCCACGCCACGCGTGTGGAAAGGCACGCTCAATACCGTGAAGCTCGGCTTTGCGAATGGTTTGTATGTCAGCGTGCCCAAGGGCGACGCCGCGAAGCTCCAGGCAAAGATTGAAACCGTGCAGCCGCTGCTGGCGCCGGTGCGCACCGGACAGGCCATCGGCACACTCAAACTCGAATTGAACGGCAAGCCCTATCATTCGCAGCCCGTCGCCGCGCTGGAAGATGTACCGGTCGCGGGGATTTTCGGCCGGGCATGGGATGCCGTGCGGCTGTACTTTCAATAACCCATTAGCGAAACAAACATGAGCGAGATCGTCTACCTGAACGGCGAGTTCATGCCACTCGAAGATGCACGCATCCCGGTGCTCGACCGCGGTTTTATTTTCGGCGACGGCGTGTACGAAGTGGTGCCGGCGTACTCGCGCCGGCCGTTTCGCATGGCCGAACATCTGCGGCGTTTGCAGCACAGCCTCGACGGCATACGCCTGGCCAATCCCATGAGCGACGCGCAGTGGATCGCGCTGATGACCGACCTCATCGCCAGAAATGCAAGTGCCGGCGACGATCAATCAGTGTATCTGCAAGTCACCCGCGGCGTGGCCAAGCGCGATCACGCGTTTCCGAAAGACGTGAAGCAAACCGTGTTCATGATGTCGGGCCCGCTCACCACCCCTTCGCAGGCGCAAATCGACAGCGGCGTAGCGGCGATCACCGCATCGGATTTCCGCTGGCTCAAATGCGATGTGAAATCCGTGTCGCTGCTGGGCAATTGCCTGCTGCGCCAAATGGCGGCAGACGCGGGCGCCACGGAAACCATTTTATTTCGCGACGGCCAACTGACCGAAGCCTCGGCGAGCAACGTGTTCGTGGTGAAAGACGGCGTGCTGCTGGCGCCGCCGAAAAACAACCTGGTGTTGCCGGGCATCACCTACGACGTGGTGCTGGAAATCGCGCGCGCGCGCGAATTTGAAGTCGAAGTGCGTGCCGTCTCCGAAGCCGAAACGCGCGGCGCCGATGAAATCTGGGTCACCTCGTCAACCAAGGAAGTACTCGCCGTGACTACACTCGATGGCAAGCCCGTCGGTGATGGCGCGCCGGGCCTGCTGTTTCGCCGCATGCACGCGCTGTATCAGGATTTCAAGCGCGACGTGATGAGAGCGAAGTAACGGCGGCGACCCCATGACGGAAACCAGCCTGATCGAATTTCCCTGTGAATTTCCGCTGAAGATCATCGGCTATCAGCAAGCGGGCTATGCGCAGTCGATACTCGAGGTGGTAAAGCGCCACGCGCCCGATTACGACGGCGCCAATATGGAAATGCGTCCGAGCAGCAAAGGCAAATATATGAGCCTGACCTGCACTCTGCGCGCGACGTCGCAACCCCAGTTGGATGCGCTGTATCAGGATTTGTGCGACCACCCGATGGTGGTGAAGGTGTTTTAACCGAGATTATTCATTAGGAAGTATAAGTCGCTAAATGCGGGATACGCGGCGGGTCGATCGCCGCACTCCACAGCCCCGAGAACCACGCGCGACGCTGACGTGGCATTGCCAGGGGATATTGATCAGCGCGCGGGCCGTTTTTATCACCACACCACGCCGGCGCAGCAAACACCTGGTGGCGCAAAGTCGCCCTTGTCGGGTGAGCCGAGGTGCGCATGATCGACTGACGGAACAAACTCATCAAATTGTAGGCCAGCATCGTCGCCGTCAGCGCCGCCCCGGTTGCCCAGAAATCCCGCAGATTGAAGTTCTCCAGCCCGAAATCCGCCTTCAACTCCTTGATTCGGTTCTCACCGTCCGCGCGCCCTCGGTAGGCTCGCCACACCTCCAGCGCGGAGAGCTTTAACGTGGCGCACACCACCCCATAGCACCACAACTTCATGTCAGGATCGTCCTTGAATAACGATAGCACCTTACCGGGCGCTGCTTCATGCAGCTTGGCGGCCACCACGTAGTCGGTACCGCTATCCTCCCGCACCTTGAGAATCTCATCGGCGAAGAAGCCGGAGTCCGCGCGCAGTAAACCGATGATGGTGTTGCCTAGATTCGCCCTTGTCGCCGCCAGAAACGACAGCAGGTTGCCCGCACTGGCGCAATCCCCCGGACGCAGCCAGAAGTTGGCAATCATGCGGCAATCCGTCACGAAGGCGATCAACGGATGGTGCGAGGCGCGCCCGTGGTTGCGCGGGTTGTAGCCCACGCGTGCGCCCTGTTGTTGTTTGCCCCAGCGCGTGATCACCCTCGAATCCACGTCGAGGGTGATGCGTTTGATCGATAACTGCGAGAAGACCCCGCCGTAAATCTCTTGTTGCACGCGGCTGCTGGTGGCCAGATCAAAGCGTTCAAAAAGCCTGACCACGGCACGGTGCCCGGCGCACTTGGGCCAGCCGAACACACGCGACAGCACGCGGTCGTGGCGATGGCTCTCAAGCTGCGAGAAGCGATTGGCCCCACACCACCGGCTGACCAGAAACTGCTCGATGAGCATGACCGGGGCAAAGCCCCGGTTAGAACCCGGTGGTGGCAGCGACCAGCGCTGTGCTGCAGCGCGAAAGCCGATCGCGTTGAGCATGCGCTGCATGAGCGCCAGACCACCCGAAGCGGTCCGCTTTGCCGCTGAAGTGGAGAGATGACTCGGTGGCCGTGGCGCCCATGGCGTAATGGTTTCAAAAAACAATGAAGCTCATTGTATTTCAATAGCTTGTGCTAATGGTATTCATTAGAAACTCATCGCTCGCTCACGAAGACAGACGTGCAAAACGGCCTAATGGATAATCTCGGTTCATAACGCGCGAGCGTCACGATGGGCAGAGCCGAATCAGGAACTTATTCAGCGTATTCAGCGTTTCCCTATATCTATTCCGCTGGATAAAGCGCAGGCTAATACTATCGACCGTTTCATAATTCATTACACCATGTTGTTTATCGACGATTTCCCTAACACTTGAGACATCAGTTGGTTATAGATGGTGGTCAAAGCGCTTCGGATATCGGGGACGGACGCGAAACAATTTGCGCCTCTGTCATGAATTATGTAAAGATCAACAGGATGGGTATTGGTGCATCAGGTTCAATGCTGAAGATGGGGGGCCTAGGCGCAAACTTGTCAAATCAGCTGTAAAGGAAGCGCTGATCAAGTCCTGGAAATAAGAACGCTCGAACAAGCTGCCCTCTGAACTTTCTCTGCCCCCCCTCATTCACACAATATGAATCGAATTTCAACAAACGCCTAAAATTTTGGACGTCGCGCGCCGATAAAGCTCATGGCAGCGATCCGTTATGCCGCCGGCTACTGGTGGCACCGAAGTCAGCAAGCTGTCGAAGAACAACCCATACCCCGTTGATTCTGTAGTGAAACCTGTGGCATTGGCCGCAGGTACAACTCGAACAAAGGGGGCGCGATATTGCACTTCAAATTCAGCTCAACCAGCGAACACCGCGACGCTGTGATCGCCGCCACGCGGCGCGGCTTATCCCCTTCAAGGTCATGGATCACGAAGTCGATCGTATTACGCAACGCCTGTGTCATGGTGTGTTCGTTGCTATTTCTGAATGCGGGATTGTCGGCGCAGACGATCAAAATAGCGGGAACCGGTTCGGCGGTTGGCGCGATGGAACTGCTGCTGATCGAGATCCGCAAGAACGAGCCAAAGGCTCTCCTCGCGCCGGTTGAGGCGGTCGGGAGCGGTGGCGCTAAGGCATTGGCGTCGGGGGCGTATCCGCTGCACAAGCAATTGTTCGTGGTATGGGGAAAAACAGAACCCGCACCCACTGTGAGGCGTTTCGTGGCATTTCTTGCCACACCGCCGGCGAAATCCATATGGGAGCGTACCGGTCATCTGGCACCCCCGTTTGCAGATAAGTAGATGAAACAAATCCGCATTCCGCGATTCTTGGGGGCTGTCGCCTGGATGACGGCGCTGCTGGCTTTCATGTTGCCACCAACGCTGTACTACCTGCGTGAATCCGCTGCGCTCCACTCGGAAATGCAGGCCTCGTTGGAGGTGCAGGCGATTGCGATCATGCGTGTGATCCATCGCAGTCCCGAAACCTGGCGCTACCAGGACAATCTGTTGAGCGTGTTGCTGGCCTTCGGCCGCCTCAAGCCGGGCAGTGAACGCATCACCCGGATAGCGGGAGAACGAGGGGACCTTGTAATCGCAAGTGGCCCCATGCCGCCCTTGCCGCGCTATTCGGCGCGACAGGATCTTATGGACTCCGGAAAGACCGTCGGACAGGTTGAGCAGGTTATCAGCCTGAGACCCCTGTTGCAGGCAACTGCGTGGTTGACTCTTATAGGCGCCGTGGCGGGAATATTGTTATTCATCGTCCCCTTAGTAGTATTTCTGGTCAAATGTTCTCAAGACATATGCGATGAGCTTGTCGCGGTGTATCCGCCACTTGGTCAACAAATTGTAATCGGCAACCCGCCCATGCAAAACAGCCTGTTTGACCTTCATGCCACCTACGCCAGCCTCTCCGAAGCGGGCGACCCGCTGGAGCGGCTTAACGCCGTCATTGATAGAGAGATACTCCGCCCTATTCTCTCCGGCATCGATTCCGCTGGGCGAAAAAGGCCCGCATGTTAAAAGCTCGGCGTTCGTAAGCGTCCGCGAATCCCCGTCTAGCGTTTGTCTCTGAATTTGCCCAAAGTGTGCTCTTTGACGAAAGGAGCGAACGATGGCGAAGCATACAAGGGAAGGTAGGGAGGCGGGAACGCGCGATGAGCGGGCGATGGTCTGGGCCGAGA
>CANIID010000022.1 GCA_947467315.1 Betaproteobacteria bacterium
AACTGCTGCGCGATTGCCTCGACCACATCGCGGATCGCGAGCCTGCCGTCGGCGCATGGGCCTATCTCAATGTCAATGCGGACGCTGCGATCCAGCGTGCGCGCGAACTCGATCAAACCCCGTCATCGTCACGCGGCCTGCTGCATGGCATTCCCATAGCTGTGAAAGATTTGATCGACACCTGCGACATGCCCGCCACCTACGGCTCGGCAATCTACGCCGGCCACCGCCCGCCGTGGGACGCGCCCTGCGTGGCGTTGGCGCGCGCAGCGGGCGCGGTGGTGCTGGGCAAAACCGTCAGCACCGAACTGGCTTACTTCACGCCGGGCAAGACCGCCAATCCCAATAACCTCGCGCACACGCCCGGCGGATCAAGCAGCGGATCGGCGGCCGCGGTGGCGGATCACATGACGCCGCTCGCATTCGGCACGCAAACCGCGGGCTCGGTGATACGTCCTGCCGCGTTCTGTGGCGTCGTCGGTTACAAACCGAGCTTCGGTTTAATCAGCCGCGTCGGCGCAAAACCCTTGAGCGACGCGATGGACACTGTCGGCACGCTCGCGCGCAGCGTGCCCGATGCCGCGTTGTTCGCCGCAGTCGCCAGCGGACGCCACGATCTCATCATTGAACAGCCGCCGGCCAGCGCGCCATGCGTGGGCATCTGCCACACCTTTGAATGGGCACATGCACAGCCCGAGACGCATGCCGCGATGGCATTGGCCATCAATAAACTGGGCGCGGCGGGCGTCACGATGATTAACGTGGAGCTGCCGCCGAATTTCGCCGGCGTGGTGCAGGCGCAGATGGACATCATGACTTACGAAATGGCGCGCTCGCTCGCCTACGAATGGCACGCGCACCGCGCGCGGCTGTCGCAAAAGTTGCAGGATTTGATCGCGGCAGGGCTCACGCTGCCGCGCGAGCGTTACGACGCGGCGGTCACGCTCGCGCGCAACGCCCGGCGCATGACCGGCGAACTGTTTGCGCGCGCCGATGTGTTATTGGCGCCCAGCGCCGTCGGCGAAGCGCCGCTCGGGCTGGAAGCCACCGGCGATCCGCTGTTCAATCGTATGTGGACGATCCTGCACACGCCGTGCGTGCATCTGCCGTTCACGCAGGGGCCAAACGGCTTGCCGGTGGGCTTGCAGGTGGTCGGCCCGCGGGGCGCGGATAGGCAAACGCTGCTGTGCGCGGACTATTTGCTGCGCACGCTCTGCTAGAGCATCTGCTTCAAAAACTGCAACGCCTCGGGATTGGTCGGGTTGATACGCAGCACATCGCGAAAGGTATCCAGCGCACCGCCGCGTTGACCTGATTCCCAATACGATTTCGCCAGCGTCAGATACGCTTGCAGGTTGCGGTTATCCTGCTTGACGTATTCGCGCAGCAGGTTGATCGCGCCGCTGTAATCTTTCTGGTTGAACGCCTGCACGCCGCCGCCGAGTATGGTCTTGATGACCTCGTTGCGATCCACGCCGGCGGTACCCAGCGCGCTGGTCAGCGCCTTCAACGCATCGGCAAATTGCTGGTTTCCGAGATACGCCTTGCCCACGTTGATCCACGCGGCCGGATCGGCGGTGTTGTGCTTGAGAAATTCGCTGAAGTATTTGATCGAATCAGAAAAATTACCACTGGCGAGCGCCTGCGTGCCGCCGCCGAACAAGGCTTGCAGAAACACCTGCAACACCTCGGGGCTGGGCCCGGTTTCAAACGCCTTGCGCGCGCTGGCGATGGCATCGGCCCAGCCGCCTTTGGCGATGAAGGCGCGCGCCGTCCACAGCCACGCGCTCCAGTTCGCCGGTTCGCGCACGGTGACTGAACGGAATTTAACGATGGCCTCGTCGAAACGCTTCGCTTCATAAAGTGCCTGGCCTTCTTTCATCAGCGTGGCCGTGTCGTCCATCAACGACACGGCGGCGCAGCCCGCCATCAGCATTGCCAGCAGCGCTAACAAGGTGATCCAGCGCGTGCGGACGTGGGCGAAATAAGCCGGTGACTGCGTCATGGAAAACTCCCGAAAAATGGCTAAAAGTAGACAGCCTCTAGTCATCATAGCCCGTGCCCGACGTCACCGCAAACAAAGTAAGCGTTTCTTTAAATATAAAAACTTGTTTATAAACATATACTTATGATAGTCACGCTGCGCCTGTTGACATTACCATCTCCTATAACTATTATTTCTGTAATTACTGAAATAACCGTCAACAAAGACTAAAAAGGAACACCATGCAACTGACGCCGATCGCTGAAAAATTCGTCCTCCACTGGGGCGAGATGGGTTCGCGCTGGGGCGTGAACCGCACCGTCGGGCAAATCCACGCGCTGCTGTATCTCGCGGAAGCGCCGATAAACGCCGAGGAAATCTGCGAAACGTTGAGCATCGCGCGCTCCAACGTCAGCACCTCGCTGAAGGAACTGATGGATTGGGGCCTGGTGCGTGTGGTGCATGTAATGGGCGAGCGGCGCGATCACTTTGAGGCGCTGCACGATATCTGGGATATTTTTCGTGTCATTGCGCAAGGCCGCCGCCGCCGCGAAATTGACCCGACGTTAAGCATGATGCGCAACACGCTGATGGACCCTGCGTTTTCCAAAGAAAGCTCCACCACCCGCGCGCGAATCCAGCAAGTGCATGATTTTCTCGATACCAGCAGCGCGTGGGTGGACGAGATGCAGCGGCTGGATCCAGCGACGCTGATGAAGATCATGAAGCTGGGCAGCCGCATACAGCGCTTGCTCGGCGGCGGCACGCCATCCGAAGAAACGTCCGCCACAAAACCCTGAGGCTTTTGTCCCGCTCTCTCTGTCTTTACTCAAACCACGATACCGAGCAGGAGAAAATCATGGTCACGCTTAACGCAACGCAAACGCTGGTGTTCTACGACGGCGCATGCCCACTGTGCGGCGCGGAAGCCAATTGGCTGCGGCGCAAGGACGGCGCGGGTCGTCTGAACCTGATCGATATCGCGGCGCCTTCTTTCGACGCGCGCGTGTGGCCGGTCAGCCTCGCGGATATGAATTCGGCGCTGCATGCGCGCCTGCCGGACGGCAGATGGCTCAAGGGTTTGGCGGCCACGCGCCATATTTATCGCGCCATCGGCTGCGGCTGGATGATGGCGTTCACCGGCTGGCCGCTGCTCGCGAGCCTGTTTGACTGGGCTTACGCAGGGTTCGCCCGCAACCGTGTTCCGCTCTCCACGCGCCTTGGCATGCGGCACTGCACCGATGACGCATGCCGCATCACGCATCAGCCAACGCCGCGCAAGCCGAACGCGCGGCTGAATCTGGGCGCGGCGCAACTGCGATTCCTGATCGCGAGCGGCACCGGCTTCATCGGCGGCGCGCTGACGCGCCGCCTTATCGCCGAAGGACACCGGGTAACGCTGGTCACGCGCAACCCGCGGCGCGCGATGAAACAATTCGGCGGCGCGGCTCGCTGCATCCCTATCGCCGCCACGCTCTCGCCTGCGGAATACTTCGACGTGGTGGTGAATCTTGCCGGCGCGCCGGTAGTGGGTCTGCCATGGACCCGCGCGCGCAAAAAAAAGCTGCTCGACAGCCGCATTCTGCCCACCGAGGATTTGTTGCGTTACGCCGAACGTGCGCAGGTGCGTCCGCGCGTGTGGATACAGGCATCCGCCATCGGTTACTACGGTCAAACCGCCACCAATATTGACGAGACCACGGCCGCAGGCGTTTCTGATTTCGCCAGCGGACTGTGTCATCGCTGGGAGGCGCGCGCGCAGACGTGCAGCGCGCTGGGTATCCGTTACGTCGCGCTGCGCTTCGGCCTGGTGATGGGGCGCAGCGGCGGATCGTTCCCGCCGCTCTTGCTGGGGCTGAAACTCGGCGCCGGTTCGGTGATCGGCAGCGGGCGGCAGTTTGTGTCGTGGATCCACATTGAAGATGCGCTTGGCGTGATCGCGCACGCGGTGCGCGATACGAAATTCGAAGGCGCCATCAACGCGGTCGCGCCGGAATCGGTGTCGTATCGGGAATTCATGCGCGAAGCCGGCGCCGTGACGCATCGCCCGGTGTGGCTCAGAATCCCCGAGCAGGTGTTGCGCAAGCTGTTGGGCGAAATGGCGATCATGCTGGTGGAAGGCCCCTGCGTGCTGCCGGGAAAACTGCGCACGCTGCATCATGAATTCCGTTTCAGAACCTTGCGCGCGGCGCTGGCGGACCTGACATAGCCACAGCACCATTTACAAAACAATAACCCATAAAAACAAATAGTTATGGACAACACACCGAATGGATTAGCCGCGCTGCTGGGTCAGACCCTGGGTGTCCAATGGCGCCACTTGCACCCGGACATCCGCGCGCGTTTTACGTTGGCGCCCGGCGCCACGCGCCAGCGTTTCACCGGCAGCATGAGCACCATCGAGCGCTCGTGCATCGGCTGGCTGATCGCGCGCCTGATTGCGTTCATGCACGTGCTGCCATCGGTGCGCGCGCGGGATGTGCCGTTTGAATTCAATCTCACGGCCACATCGGATGCCGGTTGGATCAAGGAGCGTTTGTATCACTTTCGCGAAGGGCGCTTCGAGTTCCGCTCCGTGATGCGCGTCGAGGCCGCCGGCGAGCTGATTGAAAACTTCCCCTACGGCCTGTGCATGAAAATCAAGCTCGTGGCCGAAGGCGACACGCTGTTTTTTCTCGACGACGGGTATTTTGTACGCATCGGCAAGTTTCGCCTGCCTATACCGCGTTGGGCCAGCGTGGGACGCTTTACGCTCACGCACACCAACATCGATCGCGAAAATTTCACTGTCGCGATCCGTCTGGATCATCCGCTGTTCGGGCGGTTGTTTTACCAGTGCGGTCGCTTTGTCGAGAGTAGATTGCGCGCCAATCCGAATGAGCGTCCAGCACTAACGGCGCTCACCAGCAATGCGCCAGCACCAGCATCACCGTTTGTTGCGTGGCAAGCCCTGCTCCGGCACATAGGGCTGGGAACGGGACGGTAAATTAGCCACCTCCAACATGCGCTTGCGCACCGCGTCAGCTTCGGCATGCCGCCCCTGCACTTCGTATACGCCCACCAGATTATTCAGCGCCACGCCTACATTCGGGTGGCGCGGCCCCTGCGCTTTCTCGATGATGGCGAGCATCATTTTGAACACGCTCTCGGCATCGGCATAGCGCCCCTGCAACTGGCGCACCACACCCCAGTCGTTCAGCAATAACAGTACGCGCGGGTGCGCCGGCGGAAACATTTTCTCCAATATCGGAATCCCACGCCGGTAGTACGGTTCGGCGTCAACGTAGCGTTGCAGTCCCTGATACCACTCCGCGAGATCAATGAGCGCCAGCCCCACCTGCGGATCGTTCGCCGGCAATGCCTTTTCAAGAATGGCGAGCGCGCGCAAATACAGCGGTTCTACTTCGTCACGGCGCATTTGCACCCGATACAGCGCCGCCAGATTGTCCGACAATGCCCGCGCCACTGCCGGGTGGCCGGGGCCCCGCGTCTTTTCGATGATGGCGAGTTCGCGCTTGTAGTAATCCTCGGCTTCAGCATAGCGGCCCTGCACGCGATACAGATCGGCCAAGCCGTTTAGCACACTGGCGTTCCGCTCGTGCATGACGCCATTCACGGATTCCAGGATGGCGAGCGCCTGCAAGTAGTTTTTTTCAGCAGGCGCGTAGTCATGCTGCGCGCGGTACCCCTGCGCGAGGCCATACCACGTCGCAGCACGGCGCACGTCGTTTGCCTCGAAGGCCTCTGCCTCTTTGGCCGCCGCCGCAAACATCTGCACGGCCGCCGCGTAGTCGCCGCGCTTGGCAGCTTCTGCGGCCGTGGCCATGTGATTGCGCCAGATGGCCTCGTCGGCGTGCGCCGCGCCCGCGTACAGCACGGCAACCGTGATCGAGCGTGCCAACCAGCGTGTGCTGCGCATGCTGCTACCGGCGTTACCTGCTGAGACCCTTGGCCGAAATCGAGCCTTCCTTTTCCAGCAACGGATAAATGCCGCCCGCGCTGATGATCGACAACAATTGCTCAGGCAACGGCTTGGCGATCAGTTCGGTTCCCTTGGTGATATTGCGCACGCGTGCGCCCATCACATCCACCTCGGCGATGTCACCCTCGTCGAAGGCCTCATCGATGCCGGGACACTCAATCGCCGGAAACGCAAAATTCACTGCGTTGCGAAAAAACAGACCATTGATATACGGCGCCACCAGACACGCGAGACCCAGATTCCGCAGCGAGCGTGCCGCAGGCCGGCTGGAGCCCATGCCGAAATTCTTGCCACCGATGAGGATGTCGCCCTTTTGCACCTGCTCCGCCCAACCGGGTCGGTTGGCGCTGAACACATAAGTCACCTGCTCTTCGGGCGTGAGATAAAACGCGCGGTTGGGCAGGATCAGATCGGTGTTGATGTTGTCACCGACTTTCCAGACTCTGGCTTTGAATTTCATAGTCGTCTCTTAGTTCAGAAACTCGCGCGGATCGCTGATAGTGCCCACGATCGCCGACGCCGCCACCGTCGCGGGTGACGCCATGAACACGCGCGAACTCGGCTCGCCCATGCGGCCCTTGAAATTGCGCGTGCTCGACGTGATGCAGGTTTCTTCCGCCGCCAGCACGCCCATGTGACCGCCGCCACAGGCGCCGCAAGTCGGCGGCGCGATGGTGGCGCCTGCCTCCACCAAGGTGGCAATCGCGCCGCTCTTTAACGCATCACGGTATACCGTCTGCGACGCGGGCACCACGATCAGGCGCACGCCGGCTGCCACACGCCTGCCGCGCAGCACCGCTGCCGCGAGTTCCAGGTCGTCCTGCGTGCCATTGGCACATGAGCCAATGTACGCCTGATCGATGCGCGTGCCTTTCAGCGCGCCCACCGGCTGCGAGTTGTTGACCACGCTGTCGGGCAGCGCCACCAGCGGCGTCAGCTCCGACAGATTCACTGTGCGCACCGCTTTGTACTTGGCGTCTGCATCCGGCTGCACCGCCGTAAACGGGCGCTGCGTGCGCGCCTGCACCCACTGCACGAGCGTGTCGTCGCATTCAAAGGTGGCGAACTCGGCCGACAGTTCGGCGGACATGGTGGTGATGGTCTTGCGTGCGTTTATGCTGAGACCCGCCACCCCGGAGCCGCCATACTCCACGTTTTGCGTGGCGTGATCGCCATGCACCCCGGCAATTTGCAGAAACGCATCTTTCGCCGTGACAGCCTTCGACAACGTGCCTTCAAGTTCATAACGCGTGGTCTCGCCGCAGCGAAACCAGGTCTCGCCTTTCACCGCCGCGTAAATGATATCCGGCCCGCCCACGCCGCGTGCCAAACAATTAAACACGCCGCCGCTGCACGTGTGCGAGTCGCTGCACACCAGCGTCGAACCGGGCACGGCATAACCATAATCCGCCACCAGTTGATGGCTGATGCCCTGCTCGCGCCCCACGTCGTGAAAGCGCGTGATGCCGAAACGTTTAACGAACTCGCGCCCAGTGTGATGCCCGCCCGCCGCGAGCTGGTTGGGCGCCGGCACACGGTGATCGAACACCACCACGATGCGCTCCGGATCACACACACGCTGAATGTCACGCCAGTTGCTCGGCATGAAGTTATTGTCGAACAGGATGATGGTGTCCAGATGCACCGTCACCACGTCGCCGGGCACAACGGTCTTGCGCCCGCCTTTCGCGGCAAGAATTTTTTCAGCGATGGTCATGCCCATGATGGCTTACCCCCCCACAAATTTGCGCTCAATCTCGTCCAGCCGCTTCATGCCCATCAGGTTGTTCAGCTCCTCAAAGCCCGCGCACAAGTCAGGGCGGTCCACCGCGAGGTTTTTTTCCATCACGTCGGATTTGTAGACCGCCATCGCGTTCATCATGCCTTTTAACGCCGCCGTGGACAGCATGCGCGGATAACTCACCACTTTGACGCCCACCGCCTCGAGTTCCTTCGGCGTCATCAGCGGCGTAGTGTTGCGCGAGCGCAGACCCAAGCCCATGTTGACAATCAGCGGACGCGGCACGTTTTTCGCCACCTTGGCGATGTCCTCCTTCGACAGCAGCGCGTCGGCGTACAAGCAATCGGCGCCCGCCTCGGCGTACTGGTTCAGGCGGTCTATCGCTTCGTCCACGCCCAGCGGCCCGGCGGCGTCGGTGCGCGAGACAATCACAAAATCATGGTCACGTCGCGCGTCCACCGCCGCCTTGACCTTTTGCACCATTTCCGCCGTGGGGATACACGATTTGCCGCGCATGTGGCCGCAGCGCTTGGGCCACACCTGGTCTTCAAACATCAGCGCCGCCATACCGGCGCCTTCAAACGCGCGCACCACGAAATGCACGTTCATGGCGTTGCCGTAACCGGTGTCGGCATCGGCGCGCAGAATCAGCGTGTCACAACAATCGGCGAGCCGCCGCGCGTTATCGAGATTCACCTCAAAGGTCATCACGCCCCGGTCTGCCCAACCCAGCCGGCTTTCCGAAACGCCCGCCCCTGATATCGCGCCCAACTTGAACCCGGCCGCCTCGACCAACCGTGTGCTGTAGCCGTCATACACACCCGGGCTGATGATAATTCCGGGTTCCTTGAGTAACGCTCTGAACTTGGCGCCGTTGCCTGGCATGATGTGCTCCTCTGTTGGTGTTGCGGCATTCTACCAACTGCCGATACGCCTGATGCCGCGCCGCCGAATATGTGGACTGAAAAATTAACCCTGTGCAAGAATGGCGCCTCACCCGGCGCTTGCCGCCGTATGTAAGAACTCGTGTTCAGGAAAGATCATGCCCCTTGAAAAGCACAAAATGGGTGCAGCGCTTCTTGCGCTGGCTTCGCTCACCGCGCTGATGCCCTTCTGCGCGGGCGCGCAAACCGCCGCCTACCCCGTCAAACCGGTGCGCGTGATCTGCCCGTTCCCCGCCGGCGGCGGTCTCGATATTATTTTGCGCGCGATGCTCGCCAAGATGGGTGACAACATGAAGGCCAGTTTCGTGATCGAAACGCGCGCCGGCGCCAACGGCATCATCGGCATGGATATCGGCGCGAAGGCCGTGCCCGACGGCTACACGCTGATATCGGGCACCACCGGTACCGTCACCATCAGTCCCAGCACGATGTCCAAAATGCCGTTCGATTCGCTGCGCGATCTGGCGCCAGTCACCAATATGGGTGACGCGCCTTTTTTACTGGTCGCGCATCCGTCACTCGCCGCGCGGAATGCGCGTGAACTGATCGCGCTGGCGAAAAGCCGTCCGGGCGAACTGAACTATGGCTCGCCGGGCGTCGGCGGCACCAATCATCTGGGCGCGCTGTTGTTTTCGCAATCGAGCGGCATCCACATGACCCATGTGGTGTTCAAGGGCAGCCAACCCATGCTGGTGGATATCATGGGCGGGCACGTGATGATGGGTTTCGATTCGCTGCAAGCGACGCTGCCGCACATCAAGTCGGGGCGGCTGCGCGCGCTGGCGATCGGTTCGGAAAAACGCACGCTGCTCGCACCGGACATTCCCACCATGCGTGAATCGGGCGGCCCGCCGCAATTTTTGCTCGGCTCATGGTATGGTTTTTTTGCGCCCGCCGCCGTGCCCGCCGATATCATCGCGAAGCTCAACACCGAAGCGGTGAAGGCACTGTTGAGCCCGGAGTTGCGCGAACGCTTTGCCGGCATCGGCGTCACGCCCATCGGCGACACCCCCGAACAATTCGCCGCGACGATACGCAACGACATCGCAAAGTGGGCGAAAGTGGTGCGGGCAGCCAATTTGCGCATAGAGTAAAACTTGTTTAAAAACATATACTTATGCTTTATACCGCTGCTGTGGCCTACCGCCGCGGCAGCGCAAAGTTACCCCACGCGCCCCATCCGCCTGCTGGTGCCCACCACGCCCGGCGGCAGTGTCGATGGGTTGGCGCGCGCCATCGGCACCAAGCTGTCCGATAAATTCGGCCAGCAAGTGGTGATCGATAACCGTGCCGGCGCGGGCGGCGTGATCGCGGGCGAGCTGACCGCGAAAGCGCCGCCCGACGGTTATACGATCATGCTCGGCACCGTTGCCGCACTCGCGTCCAACGTCAGCCTGAAAAAATCATTGCCTTACGATCCGCTGCGCGACTTCGCGCCCATCACGCTCGCCGCCACGCAAAATCTGATTTTGATCGTGACGCCCGCGCTGCCGGCAAAAAGCGTGAAGGAACTCATCGCGCTCGCGAAAACCAAACCAGGCCAAATCACCTTCGCCTCCGCGGGCAGTGGTGCGGGCGGGCATCTATCGGGCGAACTGTTCAAGCTGCTGGCCGGCATTGATCTCTTGCACATTCCCTATAAAGGCATGGCGCCGGCGATGGTGGATGTCATCAGCGGGCAAGTGTCGCTGAGTTTTCCCAGCATCGCCACCGCGCTGCCGCAAATCAAATCGGGCAAGGTGCGTGCGCTCGCGGTAACTGGCGCAAAGCGTTCACAAGCAGCATCCGATGTCATTACCATGCAGGAAGCCGGCGTGCCCGGCTACGAATCCGCCACGTGGTATGGCGCGGTCGCGCCCATCGCCACGCCGCGCACCCTCATCGCCCGGCTCAACGGCGAAATCGTCACGATATTAAAACAGCCGGAGTTACGCGACCGCCTCGCCGCCGACGGCTCGGAGCCGCTCGGCAGCACGTCCGATGAATTCGGGCGGCATCTCAAAGCGGAAATCGAGAAGTGGGCCAAAGTGGTAAAAGCCGCGGGGATAGGCGTGGATTGAAGCACTGCCTTATGCGATATCATCGCGGGTGTCTAAGCAGTCACCGCATTCGTACCACGACCCGCGCATCCTGATTCACACCGAACTCATCATCCACTACCGAAGGGAAACCACGCCATGAAAACCATCGACATCCACGCCCACATCATCCCCGACTCCATGTGGCGAGCCGTAGACGCCAAGCAAGAATGGCACGGCTACAAGCACGAGCCGGGCGAGGGCCTGGGCGCCATGGTCGCGTGCGGCGCGCGCACCACCTTCACCACGCCCAAGGTGCGCTACTCACTGGAACAGCGCATCAAAGATATGGACGAGCAAAAAGTGGATGTGCAGGTGCTCAGCATCCACACGCCTTTCGTCGGCTATCACCTGCCCCCGGAGCAGGGCTTGGCACTCGCGCGCGAATTCAACGATGAAGTCAGCGCCACTGTGCGCCGGTCGAACGGGCGGCTTGCCGGCCTGGCCACGCTGCCGGTGCAGGACGTGAACCTCGCCATCAACGAACTGGAGCGCGCGGTAAAGCAGCTCGGCCTGAAAGGCGCATCGCTCGACACGCAAGTCAATGGCCTGGAATGGGACGAACCGAAGTTCCTGCCGTTCTTCAAGGCCGCCGAGCAGTTGGGCGCGCTGCTCTTTTACCACCCGCAGCCGCAGAATAACTTTTTGTTAAAGCGCAACCCGCGCCATGGTCTTAACAACAGCCTCGGCGTAATCCTCGACGACGCCATCGTCACTGCCGCACTGATTTGCAGCGGCGTGCTGGAAAAATGCCCCGATCTCAAGGTCTGCATCGCCCACGGCGGCGGGCCCGCGTGTTTTGCCATGGGCCGCATGGATCGCGGCTGGCACGACCGCCCAGCCACGCGCAGCACCTCCCTGCCGCCGAGCGCGTACCAGAAAAAACTCTACTACGACACCGTCACCGGCGATGAAACCGCGCTGCGCTTCCTGATCGATCAAGTCGGCGCCGACCGCGTGGTGATGGGCAGCGACTGGCCGTTCGTGCCGTGGCATCCGTCGCCGGTAACATGGATCGAAAACCGCAACTCACTGACGGCAGCGGAGAAGGAAAGGATACTGTGGAAGAATATGGCAGAGTTGCTCGACATCCGATAAAGCGATGACGTAGGGCGGAAAAATGTAGGGCGGAAAAGCGCAGCGCCTTCCGCCGGATGTGTTGGTGCATCAACTCAACGTACGGCGCAATAGGGATTGCGCCCTACGCGTGCTGCGCTTTTCCGACCTACGTATTACACAATCCCTACTCCGCCTTAATCCCCGCCGCCTTGCTAACCGCCTTCCACCGCTCCACTTCGCTCTTGATAATGCCGCCAAATTCCGAAGGCGAATTACCCACCGCCTCGGAGCCTTCGTGCAGCAGCAGCGTTTTCATTTCCGGCGTTTGCATCACGCGCGCGGCTTCGCTGTGCCAGCGGGCGACGATGGACGCCGGCGTTTTCGCCGGTGCGAGCAAACCTATCCACGAAGCGTAGTCGTAGCCCGGCACGCCGGCTTCACTGATGGTGGGCACATCCGGTGCGGCGGCGGCGCGGCGGGCGCTGGATACGGCGAGCGCGCGCAGTCTGCCGGTTTTAACCTGCGGCAGCGCGGTGGAGATGGTGGCGAAGCACAGTTGCACTTCGCCGCTGATTAACGCGGTGACGGACGGGGCGCCGCCCTTGTAGGGGATGTGCGCGATGCTGATGCCTGTCATGTGTTTTAACAGCTCCATCGACATATGCGTGCCGGTGGCCATGCCGCTGGAGCTGTAGTTCAGTTTGCCGGGTTGCGCTTTGGCATGTGCCAATAACTCTTTGACCGATTTCACCGGCTGCGCGGGATGCACCACCAGTATGTTCGGCAGCGACGACAGCAGCGAGATCGGCGCAAAATCATTCACTGGATCGAACGGCAGTTTTTTATAAAGACTCGGACTCATGGTGAACGACGCCGCCACCGCCAGCAGCGTGTGGCCGTCGGGTGACGCTTTGGCGACGATGTCGGTGCCGATGGTGCTGCCCGCGCCGGGACGGTTATCGACGACGACGGAGCCTTTCATCGCCTCGGCCACGCGCTGTGCCAGCGGGCGCGCGACGAGGTCGGTGGAGCCGCCTGCGCTTTGCGGCACGACGAGGCGGATGGGGCGGGTGGGGTAAGGCTGTGCGTGTGTGTTTATCGCTATCGAGCACAAGACACACCCCACCCCCATCCCAGCCTTCCCCCTGAAGGGGAATGCGCTTCCTTGGCTGCGCCACAAATCCAGAATAATATATAAGTATTTGTTTTTAAACATTATTTATTCTCGCCGTAAACCGGTATTTGCCGCGGTCGATAAAACTTCACCGCGTTATCAAAGAACACTTTACGCACCAGCGATGCGTCGATGTTCTCTCGCAGCAAATCAATATCACTCGGCAAAAACGCGCGTCGCGCGCGCTGCGACGGCAGGTCGGTACCGAACATCAGGCAATCAGGATTCGCCGCGATCAGCGCGCGGATGCCTTTCACCGGATCGAGCGTCATGCGGCCAAAGCCGGTGGCTTTGACCATCACGCCTTTTTCCGCGAGCTTCAGCAGCGTGGGCAATCCCTCGTCGGACATGCCCAGATGCGCGATGCTGACTGCGGGCAAGGCGGACAAGACCTCCACCATCGTCGCGAGATCGCGCGCGTCGGCGTATAGCTCCACGTGCCAGCGCGCGAGAGCCCATACGCGCTTCGCCATGTTGGCGAGATCAGCCACATCCGCCGAGCCGCCACGCGCCATATTGAAGCGCACGCCTCTGACGCCGATGGCGTCGAGCGCAAGAATTTCTTCGTCGGTGGCCGTGGGCGGAATCTGAATCACACCGGTAAACGTCGGCCCCAACACGCGCAACGCTTCGTGCATGAAGCCGGTATCGAACCCCTGAAACGAACCCGACACCACATTGCCGCCCGTAATGCCCAAACCCCTCGTGCGTTCTTGATAATCCGGCGCGGGGAAAGACGGCGGGAAAAACCCCTGGTTTTCCTGCACCGGATAACGCATATCGATGATGTGAAAATGGGTGTCGAACACTCGCAGCTCCGTAGGCCAAAGGGCACACATTGTAAGACGAATAGGGGTATACCGCTTATAATCCTGCCCTCTCCAAAGGCCCACAAATGCTCATCAAATTCACGCTCAACGGCGATCCGGTTGAAGCGCATCTGAACACCGGCGATCGCCTACTCGCCGATGTGCTGCGCGAAGATTTTCAGCTTACCGGCGCCAAGCTCGGCTGCAATATCGGCGCGTGCGGCATCTGCACCGTCATCGTCAACGGCGAACCCACGCCCGCGTGCCTGCAACTCGCAGCGATGTGCAATGGAGCGGATATCCGCACCGTCGAAGGGCTGGCCACGCCGGAGGGCTTACACCCAATACAGCAGGCGTTCGTCAAACAAACCGCGCTCCAATGCGGCATCTGCATACCAGGGCATGTGATGCAGGCGTGTTCGCTGCTGGAGAAAAATCCGAATCCGTCGGAAGAAGAAATCCGCGCCAGTGTCGATAGTGTGTATTGCCGATGCACGGGGTATCACCGGATTTTCGAGGCTTATAAAGAAGCGATTGCGGCGGGGCAGCGTGTTGGGAGGAAATCATGAACGCCCCTGATCCCAGAACCGCCGGCCTGCTTGTCATTGGCAAAGACGTACAACGCACCGACGCCATCCCCAAAGTCACCGGCGCGGCGTTGTACGTGGCCGACATCCAAATGCCCGGCATGCTGCATGGCGCGGTGCTGCGCAGTCCGCATCCGAATGCGCGCATTGTGTCGATTGACCTCACCGCCGCGCGCGCGATGCCCGGCGTGAAATCGGTGATTACCGGTGAGGATACCGCGCACAAAAAATGGGGTGCGTTCCGGCCCGATTTGTATCCGCTCGCTATCGGGCGCGTGCGTTACGTGGGTGACGAAGTCGCCGCGGTTGCTGCCATCTCGCCCGAGATCGCGCGTGCGGCGGTCGATAAAATCGTGGTGAAGTACGAAGTGCTGCCCGCCGTGCTGTCGATGGATCAAGCGATGGCGCCCAACGCGCCGCTGGTGCATGACGACTGCGCCGGCAACATCGCGCATGAATTCAACTTCGAGCGCGGCGAAGTCGATGCCGGCTTTAAGGCGAGTGACTGCATCGTCGAAGGCACGTGGGAATCGCAACGCCAGTGGCACACCTCGCTGGAGACCATCGGCTGCGTGGCGCAGTTTTCCGACGGCCGCTACACGCTGTGGTGCAACTCGCAAACACCGTATCTGGCGCGCGGGCGCTACTCAACGGCGCTCGGTATTCCTGAATCACAAATGCGCGTAATCCAGACCGAGGTCGGTGGCGGCTTTGGCGGCAAATCCGGTGACGACAACTGCTCGGTGATCTGCGCCCTGCTGGCGCGCAAAACTGGCAAGCCGGTCAAACTGATCCACACGCGCGAGGAAGAATTTCTCGCCAGCCACCCGCGCATGCCCATGCGCTACCGGGTGAAGCTCGGCTTCAGCAAAGCCGGCAAAGTGCTCGCCAAAGAAATCAAAATGTGGGCCGACAACGGCGCTTACACCGGCAAGTCGCAGGCCATTTTGGGCGCGGCCACGGTGCGCCACGACGCGCTGTACAAATACCCCAACGCGCGCGCGCATTCGCGGCTGGTGTATACCAACCTGGTGCCCACCGGCGCGTTTCGCGGCTTTGGCAACCCGTCGGCCGATTGGGCGGTGGAACAAGCATGGGATCTCGCGGCTGAAAAACTCGGCATCGATGTCGCGGATCTGCTGCACATGAACGCGGTGGTGCCGGGTGACGTATCGCCGCACAATCACAAAATCACCAGTTGCGAATTGAAGCAGTGCATCGACAAAGCAGTTGAACTGATCGACTGGAAAGCCAAGCACAAAAACAAGCACCCGAATCATGGCCTCGGCATGGGGTGCAGCCTGCATGTGAATGGCCGCCGCAGCTTCGGCGATTGGGACGGCAGCTCGGCAATCGTTCGCATCAATGACGATGGCCGCGCCACCATCATCACCGGCGAAGGCGAAATCGGTCAGGGCACGTTGACGGTGCTGCGCCAGATCGCCGCCGAAGAACTCGGTCTGCCTTTTGAAGACGTGGATATCACGCGCCCCGATACCGATGTGCATCCTTACGCGCTGGGCGCGCTGGCGAGCCGCATTACCTATGTGGCGGGCAACGCGGTGAAGCGCGCCGCCGGTGAGGCCTCCAAACAATTGATGGCCGCCGCCGCCGAGCAATTCAAGCTGCCGGCGGAAGACCTCACCATCATCAACGGCCAGATCGGGCCAAAGGCCGGGCCGGAGTCGGCCTACAAGCCGGTGGCGGTGATTACGCGCGCCAACATTTACAAACGCGGCGGGCAACCGATTATCGGCGTGGGCAACTTTGATAACCCGTCGGATTTCCCGGATCACAGCCGCTACGGCAACGAATCCGGCTCGTATAACTTCGCCGCGCAGTGCGTGGAAGTCGATGTCGATCCGGGTACCGGCATGGTCACGCTGGATGAAATTTCCGCCGTGGTGGATTGCGGCACGGTGCTGCATCCGGCGATGGCGCAGGGCCAGGTGCATGGCGGCATGGTGCAGGGCATCGGCTTTGCCATGACCGAGTATTTTGATTTGTGGAACGGCCAACCGACCGACCCGCAACTCAAAGATTACCCGCTGCCGGGCGCAGCCAATCTGCCGAAGATGCACGTGGCGTTCGCGGATTCGTATGAGCCTTCGGGCCCGTTCGGCGCCAAGGGCTTGGGCGAAATCGGGCTGGATGCAATTCCCGCTGCGATTGCCAACGCGATTGCCGATGCAGTGGGCGTGCGTATTTACAACCTGCCGATCACCTCGGAAAAAATTCACCGCGCGCTGCATCCTGAACTTTACGCGAATGAAAAAGTCGCGCCCGCGGTGGAACCCAAGGGCGGCATGTGGTCACGCTTGTCGGTGGGTAAGCCCTCCGGGCCGCGTCCGTTTGATGCGGAATTCGTGGTGGCGAAATCGGTGGATGACGCGGTGGCGATGATGGCTGCGGGTGACACGGCGCTGGTCTCCGGCGGCATGTCGCACGCGCTGCGCCGCGAGCGCACCGGCTATCCGCAGGCGAAGCGCCTGGTGTCGCTGGCGCGCGTGCCGGAGTTGCTTGCCATGGGCATCAACGCGCAAGGCGTATTGTCGATAGGCTCGGCGGTGAATCAACAGCGCATTTTCGACGACGCCAAAGTCAAGCAGCGCTGGCAGGCGATACACGATGCACTCGAAGCTGTGGGCCACACGCGCCTGCGCCGCATGATTACCGTCGGCGGCAGCATCGGGCCGCTGATCGCAGGTTTCGATCTGCCGATTGCGTTGCTGGCATTGAACGCGCGTGTCACCGTCGCTGGCACCGCCGGGCGACGCACGCTGGCGCTGACCGAAGCCTTTGAAAAACGCTTCGCCAAGGATGAAATGGTGGTGAGCGTAGAAGCGGATACCTTGCCCGCACACACCGGCACGGCGTTCCATAAATACATGCTGCGCGGCGAATTGGAAATCCCCACGGTCAACGTGGCTGCGAAAGTGACTTTAGACGCTGCGGGCAACTGCAATGCCGCGCGTGTGGTGGTCGGCTGCATGGGATGGAAGCCCATCGTGCTTGATCTCGCGCAACTGGCGGGCAAATCGTTGTCGGAACAAGCCATACGCGATGCTGTGCAGCAAGTGCGCACGCTGGCGCAACCGGTGTCGGACGTGCGTGGCTCGGCGGCGTATAAACGCGAGATGGCGGTGGAGTGGGCCGCGCGTATAGTGGTTAAAGCATGGCAACGTGCCCAATAGAGCCGACATGGAACACATCGATCCCTCCTCCCCGTCGTTCCCGCACAGGCGGGAACCCATAACACAGTTTACCGAAGCCACGTGCGTTATAGATTCCCGCCTGCGCGGGAATGACGGGTTGGGGTTTTCGGCGGCATCTCACATCCGCCGCTTTGCCATGGTTGCCACGCTTGCGTTGAGCGGCGCGCAGCAAGCGCACGCGCAACCCGCTTCGACAAACTCAGGACAAGCCTACCCCACCGCCCCCGTGCGGATCGTCGTGCCCTTCCCGCCCGGCGGCGGCGTGGATAGTCTGGGCCGCCTTACCGCCGGCAAGCTTTCCGAAGCGCTGGGCCGCACGTTTGTGGTTGAAAATCGCGGCGGCGCTAACGGCATGATCGGCAGTGAGTTGGTGGCGAAGTCCGCCAAAGATGGCTACACGCTGATGGTGAACGGCGCGAATTTTGTCACCTCACCCAGCCTCTATCGCAAGGCGCCGTACGACCCGGTGCGCGATTTCGAAGCGATCAGCCTGATAGCCCTCGGGCCTAACGTGCTGGTGGCGCATCCTTCGTTGCCGGCAAAGTCAGTCGGCGAACTGATTACATTGGCGAAGGCCAAGCCCGGCGTCATCGGTTTTGCCGGTTCCGGCAGCGGCAGCACGCCGCATCTGGCGGGCGAGCTGTTCAACGTGATGGCCGGGGTCAAGATGGAACACATTCCGTATCGCGGCTCCGGCCCGGCGATGATTGGGCTGCTGGGCGGCGAGGCGATGATTATGTTTTTGCCCGCGATCAACGCCGGGCCGCATATCAAGACGGCACGCCTTCGTGCATTGGCGGTCACCAGCCGCGAACGACTGCCGGTGATGCCCAATTTACCAACGGTCGCCGAAGCAGGGCTGAAGGGTTATGAATCGAGCCAGTGGTATGGGCTGTTCGCGCCGGCGGGCACTTCACCCGACATACTCCATGTGCTCAATGCGCAAGTAGCGAAAATCATGCAAAGCGCGGATATTAAAACGCGGCTCGGCGACGAAGGCGTGGTGCCGGTGGGCAGCACGCGCGAACAACTGGCCGCGCACGTGAAATCGGAAATCGCCAAGTGGGCGAATGTGATCAAGCTGTCGGGCGCGCGGGTGGATTAAATCCACTGATCGGTTGGTCAATCAGCACCCTCTCCCCCAACCCCTCTCCCGCATGCGGGAGAGGGTGGCCGTTAGGCCGGGAGAGGGTAACGAGTCCGGACGACTTCCGGTTCGCAACCAACTACTGATACTTCTTCACCACTTCAATCAACTCATCGCTGGGTATCAGCGAGGTGGAGCCCACCTTCATGTAACGCACGATGCCTTGCTTGTCGATCACGTACCACGCGCGCTGTGCACGCAAGTAAACGTTGATGCGACTGGACTTAGCCATTTCCGGATCGTCGAACAGCGCATCATAGGTACGCAACATCGTACGCGGCAGATCAGAGAGTACGGGATAAGTAACCCCCATCTTCTCGACCCACGCGCGGTTGGCATCGAGGAAATCCACACTGACGCCCAGAACCTGGGCGTTGACGGCTTCAAACTTGGGAAGATCCAGTTGAAAGCCGAGCGCTTCCTGCGTTCAAGTCTTGGTGAACGCGCCGATGTACGTAAAGATTATCACCGACTGCTTGCCGGCGAAATCGCTCAGTTTCACGTTGCCGCCCTTGGTCGAAGGCAGCGAAAAATCCGGCGCCTTGTCGCCCACTTGCAGCGCGTAACTGGCTTGCGACGCGAGCAAAAGCGCCGCGCCTGCCAATACCGTTTTCAACATTCGCAAAAACATAACGACCTCCTGGGTTGGATAGGTAAATCGGTTCGCAGCTCAGTCGGCTTTGTTCTTCGCCACGAGAGTTTGAATCAACTTCTTCATATCAGGCCGATCCAGATCGAGCGGCCCCAAGCCACGTGCAACCAGGTTCTGATCGCGGTCGATAATATACGTCATCGGCACGCCGCGCGCATTGATCGCTCGTCCGAACACCATTCCCTTGTCGTGCGCGGACGGCATGGTGTATTTGTTTTCATCCAGAAATTTCTTCACCGGTTTGGCGTCGCCGCCATCCAGCGAAATCGTCATCACCACTACATCTTTTTCCGGGTAACTCTTGTGTGCCTTCTGCACGGAAGGCATCTCGCCGCGGCAGATGTCTCACCACGTCGCCCAGAAACGGATGACGATCACCTTGCCTTTCAAGTCGGAGGACTTGAGCGTGCCACCGTGCAGATTGGCGAAATCGAATGCCGGCATTTTGGTGGGTTGTGGCGGCGGCGCCATGACCGTGTCGTTGGGAAACAAACCCTCTGCCGCGTGGGCGACAGCGAAACACGCGCCCGCAGCCAAGGCCACGATGAACAACCACGCAGGCCAGCAATTTCTCTTTAAAAACATATGCTTAATATCCTCGAACAAAAATACAATCTCGATACTGCCCCGCGTAGGTCGGAACGCGCAGCGGTTCCGACACGCAGTCTTCCTCGCTACCGTTGCTGTCGGAACCGCTACGCGTTCCGACCTACATCGACGCTATGCTATACCTGTGTGTGTGCCGCCAACCGTGCGCGAAACTCGTTCACGTCACGCCAACCGTCCTTGCTCGCCACACCGCCGCGCACCGCACCGCCTTCAATATTGCCGAATAATAATTCGTAACCGGCAGGCAGCGGCCGGCTACCCGGCACCGCGAGCCACAGGCGCAGCAGCAAACGCTTTTTTTCTTTCTCTTCGTAATCGTCGTAGCGCGTGCGCGCGTGATAGGTCAGGTGATTGTTGAGCAACTGAATATCGCCAGGCTCGAAATCCATGTTGAGCGCGAGCTCTTCGGACAAGTCGCCGTATAGATCGAGCGCGGCTTCCTGCGCGGGCGTGAGACGCGGCACTTCGGGATAATCCTGCGCGAACTTAATATACGCCGGCGAGAACATCCCGGTGAAATGACCATCGCGAAAACCAAAAATCGGCTTGGGATACGCGCGCGCCTCACCCGGCTGTTCATCGCCTTGACGGCTATTGTACCAATCGGCGTAAAACACATCGATCAAATCCGGTCGGCGGCGCAGCACTTCGTTGTGAATTTGCGCCGCGCTGACAATGCGGCTGATACCGCCGGTCTTGGCTTTGCGCACGCACAGCAGGCCGACCACATCGCAACGGTCACCGTGAAACGGCAAATTCCGCGATGTTTTTGAGCCGCGTATTTTGGTTTTTTCCAGCGCCTTGCCCTCGTCTTCGACGATACCGAGCAATTCACCGCGCCCTCCCTGACACACCGCCGTGCCCAGATGTGCGCCCATGCCCCAGTAGACGAGGCGCAATTCATCCGGCGTATACGTTGTCGGCAAGCCGCGCAACAACACGATGCCGCGCCCGGTCTCGAGTTCCTGTGCGACTTTTGCCAGTTCAGGCGCAAACGTGGGCAGCGAAAAATCCTCGCGTGTCACCGCCAGCCAATCCAGGCCTTTTCGCTGCACGCCCCTTAGCGCCGCATCGATTTCAGTCAGTTCAGCGGCGCTGAAATGGCGTATCCAGTCGGTTGCTCTCTCGAGATCAGCGCCCTTCCACGCAAAGGGGGCAATGATTTCGTGGTGTTTTTCAACTTGCATGCTCATCCTTCAGTAACAACTCAGTTAACAGCTACGGCTGACCTGAAATTCCCGCCGCCTTAATCAATTTACCGTAACGGGCAACCTCTGATTTGATCAGCGCCGCAAATTGTTCAGGCGTGTCGCCAATCGGCTCGTACCCTTCGCGCGCCAGCGAATCGCGGATCTCTTGCGAGCGCAGCGTCTTGATGATCTCGACGTTCAATTTGTTGACGATATCGCGCGGTGTCGCGGCAGGGGCCAGCACGCCGCGCCAGTTGACCAGCGTATAGCCCGGCACGCCGGATTCCGCCACGGTCGGCACCTGCGGCGCGTGCGCCGAGCGCTTCGCCCCGGTCACCGCGATGGCGCGCAGGCGTTTGGCCGTAACGTGCGGCAGCGAAATCGCCAGATCGGCAATCATCAGTTCGACTTGCCCGCCGATCAGTTCCGTGATCGCCGGGCCGGTGCCTTTGTAGGGCACACCCACCATATCAACGCCGGCCAAGCTCTTGAACATTTCCGCCGCCATGCCCGACATGCTGGTGGCGCCCGACGAGGCATAACTCAGCTTGCCGGTTTTTGCGCGAGCCAGCGCGATGAACTCTTTTATCGTTGTCGCTGGCACCGCCGGATGCACCACCAGCACGTTCGGCCCGCTGGACACACTGGTCACCGGCGCGAAATCCTTCACCGGGTCATAGGCCAATTTCGCATTCAGGCTGGGCGCGAACGCCACCGCGCTGGTCGGCGCCATCACCAGCGTGTAACCGTCGGGCGGCGATTTCGCGCAGATGTCGAGGCCGATGGTGCCGCCCGCGCCGCCACGATTTTCAACCACCACGTTTTGGCCAATACCGGCGGTCAGCTTTTGCGCCACCAGCCGTGTCACGAGATCATTGGCCCCGCCCGGCGCGAAGGGCACGATGATGCGGATGGGTTTGGCGGGGTAACCTTGCGCGCCAACAGAGAACGCGATGAACCCCAATGCCAGGGTCGGGAGTATGCGATTCATACTACGTCGACGCCTTGCCCGTGAGCCACACCGCTTTAATCTGCGGCAGTGCCTGCGCCGCGCGCTGCGCAATTTCATCATCCGTCAGCGAACTCAACGGGTGTTCGATCACCACGGCATCCAGCGCGGTCATGCCCAGCGCGTCACGCTGCACTGTCGCTTCGAGTTGAAACTCGCTGGTGATAATCATCGCCGTGGGCAGGCCCCGCGTTTCCAGTTCTACCGTGTCGTGCATACAGCACGACGTGCAGGAGCCTCAGTCGCCGATAGCAGTGATGACCAGATCGTTGTTGGCGGCGATTTCATCCAGCAGTTCCGTGGCAGCGTTCATCGAGAAGCTGTGCTTGCGGTAATAGTTTATTTTCGCCAGGCCCGCATCCGCCAACAAACCGTCTTGCAGCTTGCGCAGGAGTTTACCTGCGTTCCACTTGGTGTTGTCGAGTATGGCGAGACGCTTGCCAGCTAACGACGTCGCGCGGGTTGCGGCATCGAGCGCGGTCGCTTCGACGATGCCGCGTGGATCATAGTAGTGTTGAGTCATAGTCATTCTCCGAAGCATCCGTAAGATGGGTGAAACCCACGGAATTAAAGTTGGCAAGTTCCATCCAGACACACCGGCCCGCCCGCGGGCTCCGCGCCGGGATCAATCGCGCGCAGTACGGGTGAGGACACCTTGCCCCAGCCCGGTATGAACGCGGAAAATCGCCCGGCCTCGCCGCCCGCGACAAACACGTGGATATTATCCGGGCTGGGCACGATTGGCGTTATCGCCTCCGGCTCGCGCTTGTACCACGCGGGAAAACTGCGGTTATAAATTTTGCCGTAGCGGTCGTTGAAATACAGGTCTTTCCACAGGTTGCCCGAATTTTTCCACAGGTAATAGCGGATGTCGTGGCGCTTCCAGCCGTGCTTCGCAATCGTGCGCGCGTGCTCCGGGCCGATCACCACCGCGCAGTGGCCGCCCATCACCGCATTGTTGCTGCAGATGGTGCTCATCGCGGAGCAGATGCTGTCGAGAATGCCCTGCGGATCGTTCGCCACGTGATTGGTCACGCTGTGCGGCGGCTCGGCGGCCAGCACAAACACGGTGGAGTCTTCGGCCTTGTAGCCGTGCTCGACGTGATACGGCACAAAGGGACTGACCTCTTCGTTCTCGGCGATGCAGTAGGTGTATTTCGCCGGCGACCCCAGCGTACTTTTGTCGAGCTCGCCCGGCCAGCCGCCACCGACGTTGAGCAATATCAACCGGATGGCGCGACCGATGGTGGCATTCGCCCGGTTGCCCGAACCGAACGCATTCATGCCAGCGTTCATGCCCGCCGCAATGCGCGCCGGGCCGTTGACGATCAACAGCGGACTCGCCATGTGCGTGGTGGCCTGCACGCCGTTCAAATTAAACGCCGGATCACAAAGCGCGAGCATCGCCGCGCGCACGATGGCCGCGTACTCCGGCAGGCAACCCGCCATCACCATGTTAATCGCCAGCGCCTCGCGCGTGAGGCTGCCCCAGCGCGGCGGCACGCGGCATTCTTTGAATGACGGATCACCGCCGAGTGCTTTGACCATCGCGTCTATTTTCGCAGGCGTGGGTGGCACGAGCGGCAGGCCGTCGGAGTAGCCTTGGGCGTAATACCACTCGATGAGGTCTTCGGCGTTCATTTCCGGAGAATCCGTTACGCTATTCATGGCATGCCACTCCACTCGCGTTTAAACACATCTCTCCCCGTCGTTCCCGCGCAGGCGGGAATCCATAAGCCGTCTCATGTGGCACGGTGTTATGGGTTCCCGCCTGCGCGGGAACGACGGTATAAGTTTGTCTCTCACTTCTCATCCGGCCGAAACCCCGACTCCGGTTTAATACCCTTGCGCTTTTGCGTAGCACTGATTTTGCCGTTCTCCTGATAATCGCCCGCCACCGCGCGTTTGGCCGCGGCATCCCATTGCGGCAACCAATCGCCGTCGCCCGGCCCGAACCACGGCGATTGCGCGCGGCGCTTGGGCAGGCCCAGTTCATCCCAGATTTTACCGGCGCGCTCCATGTATTCTTTTTTCGGCAGCGCCAGCGGCGGCAGTTCTTCTTTTTTGGTGGCGTCCATCAGCAGCGTGGCGTCCTGTTGTTCCGTTGCGTGCTCGCGTTCCGGGCCGTGGCCGGGGCTGCGGTAGTTGATCACCTGCAAGTCGTCCACCGGATTCATGCGAAACGCCATCGCCCAGAACAGCGCATCGGAGTTTTCCGGATCGATGTCCTCGTCCACCGCGATGCAGATTTTGCCGCAGTCGGCGCGAAACGCGCTCGCGCCCTGAAGGGCGCGCCAGATTTCGGTGCGCGGCGTGTTCTTCTCCACCACGATAATGATAATGCGCCGCAGCGCCGTCAAACGCTCGTGCAACTTGACGCGCTTCACGCCGCGGATGCCCAGCGTTTTACGCAGGTGGTTCAAAAACATCGGCTCGTACGACACCAGCTTGATCGCGCTGGATTCGCTGGGCGTCACCTGTGACAGATACGACGCCACCACCGCATCTTTGCGATGCGTAATCGCGGTCACGCGCATGGGGATGTTGAATTCTTCGAGCGCCACGTGGCCGTGCGACTCGCCGAACGGGCCTTCGGGCTCCAGATACTCGGTGTCGCAGTAACCTTCGATCACGATCTCGGCTTCGGCCGGTACCATCAAATCCACCGTGCGCGCCTTGACCACGTTGATTGGCGCGCCCACCAACCCGCCCGCCACACCGATTTCATCTACATCAATCGGCAACTTCATCGGCGCCACATACGCCACACTCGGTGGGCAGCCCAGCACGATCGCGCAGGGCATTTCCTTGTCGCCGCGCTGCTGGTGCTTGACGTAATGCCGGTACCCGCCCGCGCCGCCGGTGCGTGTGGCCATGCGTATCACCAGCCGGTCGTTCGACTTCAGCGCCGCGCGATAGGTGCCGTGATTCTGGATGCCGCTGTCGGGGTCTTTGGTAATTACGTTGGTGGCGGTCAACGTCGGCGCGCTATCAAAACCCGGTGTGGAAATGGGGATGGGAATGCTGTCGAGGCCGTTGCCTTCGCCCTTTAGTGCATCGCCTTCAATTATCACTTCCTGACAGGCAGCGTTCGTGACCACGCGCGGCGGTATCGGATTCGCCGTGGCATCCCCCCAGCGCTTCTCGACATCTTCCGCCGACGACTGCATGCCCATCAAGTACACCGCAGGATTCGCCGCCAGCGCGCCCACCACCACGGGGAATTTATACTTGCGCCCCTTGCCATCGACGACGTTGGTGAACAAAAAGGCTTTGCGCTCATCCTGCTCGATACCGCCGACGTACTGCCAGCGTACCAGCGGGTGCATCTCGGCGTCTTTGTCGATTTGCCGATCTACCGTGAGCAACAGGCCGGCTTTTTTCAGCGCGGCGAGGTGATCGTGCAGGTCTGGGTATTTGCGGGGGTTGTTGGACATTGTTTAAAACCTTTTTTCATCAAGCTCGTAGCGTGCGCTGTGCGCATGATCAACGCATATGTCCGCGCGAACGGTAAGTTGGTATGTCGTGCGCGCAGCGCACGCTACGGACGCGCTTGCTGTTGCTCACCAAGCCACCGTGCCGCCATCCACCGGCAGTATCACGCCGGTGATGTGATCCGATGCGCGTGACGCCAGCAGCACTGCAGCGCCTTTCAGGTCGTCCGGCCCGCCGGTGCGATGCGAGGGTACTTCGGCTTCGAGGTACTCGCGATTTTTCTCAAACAGTTTCTCATTCAGCGGTGTGACAAAAAAGCCGGGGGCGATGCAATTGACCTGAATATTATGCAGCGCCCATTTCACCGCGAGATCACGGGTGAAATGCACCAGCGCGCCCTTGCTGGTGCTGTAGGCGATGCTGCTGTAGGCCGCCGGGTTGCGCCCCACGATGCCCGCGATAGAGGCGATGTTGATAATCTTGCCGCGTTTTTGTTTGATGAATTCGCGACCGATCACCTGCGAACAAATCAGCGCCGCGTTGATATTCAAATCCATCACCTGCTGCCACCGATCGAGCGGCATGTCTTCGGGCGGCGCCACCCATGCGCGGCCCGCGTTGTTCATCAGCATATCGACGCGACCGAATTTTTTCAGGATCGCGTCTTTCATCGCTTCGACCTGGTCGGGCTTGGTCACATCGCAGGCTACCGCCAGCGTTTTCACACCGAGCTTTTCGAGTTCGGCGCACGAGGCCTCGCACACTTCAACCTTGCGCGAACACAATACGATGTTCGATCCCGCTTCGGCCAAGCCGCTCGCCATTTGAAAACCAATGCCGGTAGCGCCGCCGGTGACGACACTGACTTGCCCTTCGAGGCTGAGTAACGCTTTGACGTTTGACACAAAAGTCCTTTAAAAACATATACTTAATTAATCAATCCTTCAGCAGCAACCCGCCGATGATGTTGCGCTGTATCTCCGACGAGCCTTCATAGATACGCACAATACGCGCATCGCGATAGGTAGTTTCGATACCCGCTTCGCGCATATAACCCATGCCGCCGTGGATTTGCACCGCGCAATCGACCACCTTGCCCAGCGCCTCGGTGGAATACAGCTTGGCGACCGACGCTTCCATGGTGCCGCGCTCGCCGCGCATCAACGCATCTATCGCGCGATAGGTCAGCCCGCGCGCCGCATCGCGCTGCACGCTCATGTCCGCCAGCATCCATTGCAGGCCCTGATGCTCGGCGAGTTTTTTGCCGCCCTGCGTGCGCACTTTCATGTAATCGACGCAGCGGTTAATCAGGTGATCCATCATGCCGCAGCAGCGCGCGGATACGGTGACGCGCCCTGCCGTCAGCGTTTTCATCGCCTGTATGTAACCCAACCCTTCACCGCCGAGCAGGTTTTCGGCGGGCACTTCGCAATCGGTGAACGCCAGCGGCGCGGTGGAGCAGCCGTGCATGCCCATTTTCAATTCGTTCTTGCCGACACTGAAACCCTTGAAGTTACGCTCGACGATGAACGCCGAAATGCCCTTGATGCCTTTCGACTTGTCGGTAATCGCCATTACGGTGAACACGTTGGCGATGTTGGCGTTGGTAATGTAAATTTTTTCGCCGTTGAGGATATAGCGGTCGCCTTTTTTTACCGCCATCGTGCGCATGTCGGCAGGCGACGAACCCGCCTGCGGCTCGGTCAGCGAAAACGTGCCCACCCATTCGCCGCTCGCCATCTTCGGCAGATATTTTTTCTTTTGCGCCTCACTCCCCAGCGCGACGATACCCGCCGTGCTGATACCGGTGTGGTTGCCGATCACGGTGGCGAAACCGTAGTTGGTCTTGCCCATTTCTTCTTCGATGGCGCACTTGCCTGCAAGCGTGAGCCCGCTGCCGCCGTACTCTTCGGGTATCGTCAGCCCGAACAAACCCATCTCGCGCGCAAGCTTCATCAGCTCATCGGGGATGGCATCTTCTTCCTCGATCTGGCGCGAACGCGGATCGACTTCCTTGCGCAGAAAACGGGCAACCTCATCGCAGAGTGAGCGCACTTCGGGGGTTACGTGATTGTTCATCGGTTACACCTCCTGAAATTCAAAAACATTTGCCGCAGATTTCGCGGATTTACGCAGATTAACCCCTCCACCGTCGTTCCCGCGAAGGCGGGAACCCATAACACCGTCTCCGTTGCGAGCGCATTATGGATTCCCGCCTTCGCGGGAATGACGTGATTGGGGTTGACCTTATCTGCGTAAATCTGCACTCATCTGCGTCAAAGCTTTTAGTTTTGTAACTTCGGTTTAATCAAAGCATCCGCCACCACCACACCCTTACCACGCCCCATCACAAACAGCGGGTTGATGTCGAGTTCGGCAACATGATCTTTCAAATCCACCGCCAGCGCGGACAACTTCACGATCGCGTCGGCCAGCGCGTCGATGTCGGCATGCGGACGACCACGCGCACCGGTGAGCAATGGATAGCCCTTGATTTCGGCAATCATCTCGTGCGCCATTGACAGCGTGACCGGCGCCAATCTGAACGAAACATCTTTCATGATCTCGGCAAAAATCCCGCCCAGGCCGAACATCACCGCCGGCCCGAACAACGGATCGTTCGTAACGCCCAATATCGCTTCGGTGCCGCCGCGCAGCATTTCCTGCACCAGCACGCCGTCGATTTTGGCTTTGGCATTGTAGGCTTTGGCGTTGGCCAGCACTTCGTCATACGCCGCCGCCAACTCAGCGTCGGACACCAAGCCCAGTTTCACGGCCTTGGCCTCGGTCTTGTGCGAAATATCCGCCGACTGCACTTTGATCGCCACCGGGTAGCCGATTTTTTTTGCTATCGCCAGCGCTGCATCGCGCGTGGTGGCAAGTTCCTCCTGCGTCACGCGGATGCCGTATTCGGCCAGCACTTTCTTCGCTTCGTATTCGGCCACATCGGCCGCTCTTCCCATAAGCAATTGTTTTGATTGTGTTTTTTTCAACACCAGCGGCCGCTCGCCGCGCTGTGCTTCAATGCGGCGCTTGTCTTGCGCATAGCGGCTCATAACCGCGAACGCGCCGCCGCAGCGCACCGGCGATTTGTAATGCGGGATGCGCGCCTCATCCAGCGCGGCGTAGGCGTCCTTCGCCATCACGTCGCGCGCGCTCCATGCGCAGGCAATCGGCTTGTCCGTCGTTTGCGCGATGGTGATGATCTCGGCGGCGATCTTGGTGGCGATCTCGCCCTGCAACGACGCATTCAACAGCGCAATGCAATCCACGCCCGGATCATCAACAATGGCTTGCAGCGTGCGCCGGATCAGCGCGAGATCATTAAAAATCGCCGCCGTGACATCCACCGGATTCGCCAACGATCCGAACGAGGGCACGAATTCGCGCAGCTTGTCCACCGTTTCCGGCGCGAGTTCCGCAAGCCGCATGCCGCGCGACACGCACTCGTCGGTCATCAATATGCCCGCACCGCCCGACACCGTAATCATTGCAATGCGATTACCCTTCGGCAGCTTGCCGCAGCGGAACATGCGCCCGTAATCGACGACATCCTGGATGTCGTCCACCTGAATAATGCCGCTTTGTTTGAACGCCGCCTTGTACAGCGCCATCGCACCGCCGAGGTTGGCGGTGTGCGAGGCGGCCGCTTTTTGCCCTTCGTCGGTGTTGCCCACTTTCCACATCAGTATCGGCTTGCCTGCCGCCATCGCTTTAAGGCCGATCTCCGGTATGCGCGCCACGTCGCGTGCGCCTTCGAGGTAGCACGCGATAATGTCGGTATTCGGATCACGCACGAAGTAATCAATAAAATCGAGCGACGACACGCCGAGTTCGTTGCCGGTGGTCACCATCTGCCGGAACGCAAGCCCGCCTTCCGAGCACAGACTCAATACCGAAAATCCGAAGCCGCCCGACTGCGACACCATGGATACGCGTCCCGCCGGATAGTCTTTAGCGAAAAATACCGAGCCAAATCCCACCCACGCCTTGTCAGCCACGTTCATCATGCCCTGACAGTTGGGGCCGACGACGCCAATATTGTATTGCCGCGCAATATCAGTCAGCCGCTGTTGCAGCGCCACGCCCTCGCCGCCGGTTTCTGAAAACCCGGAACTGAAAATCACCACATACGGCACGCCTTTCTTGCCGCACTGTTCCAGCATGTCCGCCACGCGCGAGGCGTTAATCAGGATCAGCGCGAGCTCCGGCACCTCGGGCAAATCCGCGAGCGACGGGTAGCACTTGTGCCCGAGGATCTCCTGATAACGCGGATTCACCGGGTACAAATTGCCGGTGTAGCCATGATTGATGAGATGCGACAACGGCTGGCCGCTGATGGTGACGAGGTCTTGAGAAGCGCCGATGATGGCGACGGATTTCGGGCTGCAAAAACGTTCGAGGTCACTGCGGGTGGGATGCGTCATTGCTGAAATGGAGTGGCGGTTTTGTGGCGAAGGGAAGGCTCGCATTATAGCCGCAGTCATGGATGCGCCCTGTCGATGCTATAATTTTCACTCTTGAAATCGGGAATCCTATCGTGAGCACGGCAACAAAATCATTCACCCAGTTGCTGGGCTTCAAAGACGTGTGGCTCATCACCGGCGGGCACCTCATCACGCACTGGTACCCGGCGACGTTCTACGTGCTGCTGCCGATCATCGGCAAGGAACTCGGGCTCACCTACACACAGATCGGCTTCATCATCTCGCTGCAGCATCTGGTGGGCGCGCTGACCAATCTGCCCGGCGGCATGTTGGTCGACGCGGTGGGCCGCAAGGGCTACCTGATGGCGACCTCGCTGTTCTGGGTGGGGTTTCCGTATCTGCTGATTGCGTTTTTGCCCTCGAACTACGCCACCCTGCTGATCTGCATTTCGCTGGTGGGCATCGGCAACAACCTATGGCACCCCACCGCCATCCCGACGCTTGCCAACCGTTACCCGGATCGCAAGGGGCTGGTGCTGTCGGTGCATGGCATGGGCGGCAACATGGGTGAGGCGCTCGCGCCGCTGTGCATCGGCGTGCTGCTCACCTACATGAGCTGGCGCAGCGCGCTGGTGATCAATGTGCTGCCCGGCGCGGTGATGGCGGTGCTGATCCTGGTGTTTCTCGGCGCCTTCGCGGTGGAATCCAATCGCGGCAAGGCGGAAGGCGCCGCGAAAAAGCGTGGCGGCACACGCGCCTATCTGCGCGACGTCGCCAGCCTGCTGCACAACCGCGGCCTGATGTTGATTGGCTTCAGCGGCATGTTTCGCGTGGCCACGCAATCCGGGTTGCTGACGTTTTTGCCGGTGTATCTGGCTTACGAACTCGGCTACTCACCGTGGGCGGTGGGCATGGCGATGACCCTGCTGCAAGTGATGGGCTTCATCGCCGGCCCTATTGGCGGGCACGTTTCCGACATCATCGGGCGCAAGAAAGTCGTCATGACCAGCATGGCGGGCACCGCGTTCGTGATCCTCGGCATCGCGTTCGCGGGCAAAACGCCGGTGTTTATCCTGATCGTGGCGCTGCTCGGGTTTTTCCTCTACGCCACGCGCGCCGTGTTTCAAGCCTGGACCCTCGAACAAACGCCGCCGCATCTCGCCGCCACCGGCATCGGCATCAACTTCTCACTGCAGGGCGTGGGCGCGGCGTTTGCGCCGTTCATGTTTGGTTACATCGCCGATCACTACAGCATTTATACGGCGTTTTATTTTCTCGCGGGGCTGGTGGTGATCGCCAATTTTTTGATTTGCTTTATGCCGGGCATGC
>CANIID010000023.1 GCA_947467315.1 Betaproteobacteria bacterium
CAAACGAGCCATCGGCATGGTTAACGCGGCGCGACACGTTGACGCTCCACCGGCCCGACACCCGCCCAATCTGGGGCGGGCCGATAAACAGGGCGCCGCTGTCGCGCTCGATATGAGCGCGGAAATGCGGCCGGTCGGCGATACCGAAGGGCGTGGCGACCGGCGCGTTCAGCGTGACTAGGCCCTCGGCATCGGCAACACCGACGACGGTCAGGATCAGGTTTTGCGAGCGCAGCGTTTCTTCAAGGGTCGCCTGGTCCAGCGGGTGATTGGCTTCCAGCCGCCTCTTCATATTTTGCAAAACGGCGTCGGCCGCCAGCACCGTGCGCGCAACATGTTCTTCAAGCGCTTTCGCGAGATTGGCGGTTTCCCGGCCCGCCTCGGCGATCTCCGTCACGCGCTCCTGCTCGACTATCTTGTGCGTGACCAACCACGTCGCCGCGATCAGCGCGAGCAGCAATGCCGCCAGGATGTAAAACCGCCGGCGTGGCATGTCCTGCAGGCGGGCATGGGGGGCATGGGCCGGGCGGGGCATCAAGCGCATAGGAGCGCTCCGCCGCAAGGCAATCTGCTAGTGATATTTCTTCCCCTGTGTCGCCGTGCCGTCGCAGGCGCACGGCGGGACAAGCCGAATTTTATAAATACCCGAAACCGTCTATACGGTATGGGTAGACTTTCTGATTTTTACTCATTCGGTTGGCGCCCGCAATTAGGGAAATTACCTATGCGCAGGGGGCGAGCGCTTGCCGGGTTGCGTGCTGTACAATCTTATTCGCGCCTTTTTCGCGATCATGATCGTCACCGCGTCACGTTATCCAAAAACCGTTTCACGTGGCGCACGAGCTCAGTTTCCGAACCGTTGAAGTAATGATCCGCGCCGGCGATGGACATTTGCCCCGAGCCGCGCACGCGCTTGATGGCCGCGGCGCGCGCGGCGGCATGCTGCAACACCACCGGAAAATCTTTATCGCCGTAGATATCGAGCACGGGGGATTTGAAACGTTCTGGTTGTAAATAGACGCTGGGGCCGACGATGCCTACGGATACCCAGGCGTCGATTGCGCTCGCGCCACCGGTTGCAATGAAGTGATTCACCATGCGCGCGCCCATGCTGTGCGACACGATGGCGATTTTGCGATGGCCTTGGTCGCGCAAAAAAGTAACCGCTGCTTGCAGGCGCCCGGCGGCGTCCGGAAATAAAGCGGGATACTGTTCGCCTTTGGCGTCCGCCGCCAGCACCGGCATTTGCACCGACAGTGTGGCGTAGCCCTGCTCGGCCAACTGGCTGCGCAGCACGTTGATGAGATTCCAGTCGGGATGCACGCCCATGCCATGCACCACGATCACGCCGGCGCGTGCCTTGGAAGCACTGGGGTTGGGCGCGTGAATGGCAAGAAATTTATGGCCGGATTTTTGCGTGAGGTAGGCCGCATCGCCGACTAGAATGGCCGGGGTGATTTCGTCCGCCCAGCGTTTTTCGCGGGCGTAGTCTGGCGTTTGTGCAAACGCGGGCGAGCACCACAATAAAAACAAATACTTACGAAGTTTTGGGAATTTCATTTTGCGTCGAATCGCGGCGCCCGTTTGGCCAGAAACGCCGCCACGCCTTCGCGGTAATCCGCCGTGTCAAAACACGCAAAGCCTTCGTCCCATTCGGCGGACGTAATATCCGCGCGCGGTGTCAGGCGTTCGATGAATTGTTTGTGCCAGCGCGCGACCCGTGGCGCACCTGCCGCGATACGCGCGGCCGCGGCATACGCTTCGGTTTCAACTTGATCGTCGGCCACCACGCGATTCACCAGCCGCTTTTGCAGCGCTTCGGTGGCATCAAACACGCGGCCTTCGAGCAAAATTTCCAGCGCCACTGCGCGCCCCACCAGCGCGAGCAGGCCGCTCAGTTCGCCGTAACCCATGGTCAGCCCGAGCTTGTTGATCGGCACACCGAAGCGGCTGGAGGCGCCGCAGATGCGCATATCGCAACACGCGGCTATCTCAAGCCCGCCGCCCACGCACGCGCCTTGAATCATCGCCAGCGTCGGGTGTTTGCACAACGCCACCGCTTGCATGCTGGCGTGAATTAAATCGCCGTAGATTTTGGCTTGCCGAGAATCCGCGCGTTCACTGAAGAATTCGGCGATGTCCGCGCCGGCGGCAAACGCTTTGTCACCCGCGCCGCGCAATACCACGCAGCGCAGCGTGTCGTCCGCCGACAGCTCGCGCATCACCGCGCCGAGGCGCTCCCACGTGGGTTTGTTGAGTGCGTTGATTCGTTTGGGATTGTTCAGCGCGACGGTGGCAATGTCGCCGTCGCGCGTGACGATGACCGGTTCCGCGTTCAATCGATCGACACGCCGGCGGCCTTGATCAGCTTGGCGTACTTGATGACTTCGCCGCCGAGAAATTTGGCGAATTGTTCGGTGGACTGGGGACTCAACTGCGCGCCGGATTCTTCCAGCTTGGCTTTCGCATCGGGCATGGCCATGATCTTATTGATGTCGGCGTTCAGCCGCGCAATGATGTCGCGCGGCGCGGCCGACGGGGCCATCACGCCGTACCAGTTGGTCATCTCGAAACCCTTCAGCCCGGCTTCGATCATGGTGGGCACCTGCGGCAGTTGCGGCGAGCGCTGCGGCGTGGTCAGCGCCAACGCTCTCATTTTGCCGTTGCGGATGTGCGGCAGCACCGGCGGCATGGTGTCGAAATTCATGCTGACATGGCCGGCAATCAAATCCACCACGGCGGGGCCGCTGCCTTTGTACGGCACGTGCGTGATTTTCGCGCCGGTGGTGAGCTGGAACAATTCGCCCGCCAGATGCTGCGTGCTGCCCACGCCTGAAGACGCGTAGTTCAGCGAGCCGGGTTTGGCCTTGGCAATCGTCACCAGTTCGGCGATGGTTTTTGCCGGGATCGAGGGATGTATTACCAGCACGTTGGGCACGTAGCCCACGTACGCCACCATGGCGAAATCGCGCTGCGCGTCGTACGGTAATTTCTTGAACAAATTGGGCGCGATGCCATGCGAATTCACGTGGCCCATCATGATGGTGTAGCCGTCGGGCGCAGCCTTGGACATGAGGTCCGCGGCGATGGTGCCGGTGGCGCCGGCGCGGTTATCGACGATGAAGCCTTGTCCATACATCTCGGTCAGCTTCGCGCAGATTATGCGCGCCACGATGTCGGTGCCGCCGCCGGGCGCGAAGCCGACGAGCATGCGCACCGGCTTGGTGGGGTATTGCTGCGCGAGCGCGCCTGCCGAAACACCGAGGGCGAGCAGTACGGTTAGGGCGTAACTATTTGTTTTCATGATATATTTTACCTTGTGAGGCGTGCTGTGTTATTCCGCCTTGATGCCCGCGTCGCGAATGATCTTGCCCCACCGCGCGACATCGCTCTTCAGCACGTCAGCGAATTTATCGGGCGCCATCAATTCGACCTCCATGCCCTGCTGCGACAGTTTTTCGCGCGGATCTTTTTGCGACAGCGTTTTGTTGGTCACCGCCGCAAGGTACTGCACCATCTCTTTCGGCAGCGCTTTCGGCCCGAGTATGCCGTACCACGTGGTGTAGTCATAACCCGCAACACCCGCCTCGGCGATCGTCGGCAACTCCGGAAACGCCGGCGATTTTTTTGCGCCCGACACACCCAGCGCGCGCAGGCGGTTGCTACGGATATGGCCGGCCGCTGCGGGCATGGTGGCGATCATCATTTGTATTTGCCCGGCGATGGTGTCGGTGAGCGCAGGGCCCGCGCCTTTATAGGGCACGTGCTGAAACGTCACGCCCGCAAGGCGCTGAAACAACTCCACCGCGAGATGCGCCGAACTGCCCACACCGCCGGTGCCGTAGTTCACTCCTTTGGGTTTGACTTTCGCCAGCGCGACCAATTCTTTTACCGACTTGGCGGCGACATTGGGGTTCACCACCATCACGTTCGGCGTCACACCCACCATCGCGATGGTGGCGAAATCATTCAGTGTGTCGTACGGCAGCTTGGCATAAAGCGTGGCGTTAAACGTCATGCCTTGATGGTTCATCATCAGCGTGTAGCCGTCGCCCGCGGCTTTGGCCACGATGTCGGTGGCGATGGTGCCGCCGCCACCGCCGCGATTATCAATTACCAGCGGCTGGCCCAGCGACTCCGACATTTTTTGCCCCACCATGCGCGCGATCAAATCTGTGGTGCCGCCGGGTGCAAAGGGAATCATGAAGCGGACCGGCTTGTCGGGGTAGGCGCCGGGCTTGGCGGCCTCCATCGGCGGTGGTGTTTCTTTCGCTTTTGCGGGCGCTGCTGGTACTTTGGGTTTGGTTTGCGCGCCAGCACTGCCGACCGATAAGAGACTGGCGGCGAACAGTGCCAGTGCCGGATAGTAAAGGCGGTTTTTCATGGCGCGCTCCTCGAAACCTTATTATGGACTGCTTCCGCCTACTATAACGCGCCCCGGCGTTCACCGCCGACAAACCTTATTCGTTACGCACCCCGGCTACCTTGATAACCTTGGTCCACTTGTCGATCTCGGCGCGGATATAGGCGCTGAATTCTGCCGGCGTGCCGGCCACGATGTCATTGCCCTGATTCACGATGGGTGTGCGCACTTCAGGCATGGCGAGTACCTTCGTCAGGTCGGCATGCATGCGGCTCACCACGGCGGCACCCGCGCCGGCGCGCGTGACGATGCCTTGCCATGAGCTTGATTCCGCAGCGGCGTAACCGGATTCAGCAGCAGTGGGAATATCGGGCAACGCCCCCGAGCGTTTGGCGGTGGTGACCGCCAGCGCGCGGAGCTTCCCGCTTTTGACATGCGGCACGGCGGTGATCACGTTGTTGAACATCACACCGATCTGCCCGCCGATAAGATCGGTGGTCGCCGGCGCGCCGCCTTTATAGGGCACGTGAACCATATCGATGCCCGCCACCATCTTGAACAACTCGGTGGTGAGATGAATGCCGGTCGCCGTGCCGCTGGAGGCATACGACAATGAACCGGGCTTGGCCTTGGCGAGTGCCACCAGTTCTTTCAGTGTGCGCGCAGGCACGGAAGGGTGCAGCGTCACCACATAGGGCGATGTAGACACCATCGATACTGGCGCAAAATCCGTTAGCGGATCGTAGCGGGGCTTGCGCGGCATCGCCGGTATCACCGCCAGCGTGCTGATCGACCCCATCGCTAAGGTGTAGCCGTCATTCGGCGCCTGCGCCGCGATTTCAAAACCAATCGCGCCGCCAGCACCAGGGCGGTTGTCGAACACCACCGGCTGGCCCCACAGTTCCGTGAGCTTTAAACCGATGATGCGCGCCTGCACATCGTTTTGTCCGCCGGGCGGCTGTGCGACGATGAAGCGGATGGGTTTGGCTGGCCAGGTTTGGGCGTGCGTGGGTATTGCGCCCGTTGCGAGCACGATGACTGCAAGCGTACGTATCATCAAACTTTTACGCCCGCTTTACGCGCATGCGCCACAAACGTCTGCCGCGCCGCCAACATGTCATCGAGCGTGCCGAAGGCATTGGTGTAGCCGCCCTTGAAGCCCGCGCCTTCGATCAGTTTGAACATCTTGCCGAAGTTGACGTTGCCCTTGCCCGGCGGCAGATGCACCTCAAAACCGTTGCGAAAACAATCCGCGAGACGCACTTCATGTACGCGTTTGAAGTTGAGCGCTTTGACGAAACCCTCGATGCCTTCGGGCACCAGGTGCGCATGGTTGGCAGTGAAGCACAGTTTGAAATTCGGCGACTTTATATCCCAGTAGTATTGCCATTCCTCGACCGTGTGTGCGAGGTAATGCACCTCGGCGTCGTCGGGTTCTTTGTTCAGATTTTCCAGCAGCACCAGCACTTTCTTTTTCTCGGCGTGTTTCACCACAGCTTGCAGGCGCGCCTTGCCGGCCTCCATGCGCATTTTTTTGTCTTTGGTGAAATGGTAGCCGGCGTGCATCTCCGTCCAGCTTGCACCGAGCTTCGGCACCAGATCAACGTAGCGTTTGAGATATTCCGTCACCGCGTCGGCGACATGCGGCGAATACTCCGCCACGTTCACCGCCGAGTTGGTGTGCAGGCCGAGTTCGAGGCCGTGCTTGTCGAGCAGCTTGCGCACCGCGTTGCAGCGCTTCGCGTCGAACTTCGGCAGCGCGTTGTCGCCGGTGTCGAGTTGGATGTCGATGTGTTTCAAGCCGTTTTTCGCCGCCCATTCGATGGCGGTTTCGAGTTTCAGGCGGCGGCTGATGTCGATGCCGATGCGGTCGATGAGTTTCATGCGGTTCCTCTCTTGGATTCGTTCGTGGCATGATAGCGCAAAGCACCGGTGCGCAATGGCCCGAAAACCCTGATACCTTGCGAAGGACTACGATGACGATAACGATGAAAAAAGCGATGCTCCTACTCACGTTGTTGGGGATAGGGGTCGTGAATGCCGTCGCACAGGCGCAACCTGCGGCGGCCTATCCCACACGCCCGGTGCGTTTCGTCATCGGCTTCCCTGCCGGTGGCCCGACCGATGCCGCAGGGCGCATCATGGCGCAGTCGCTGTCGCAATCGCTGGGGCAAACCGTGCTGATCGATAACCGTCCTGGCGCGGATGGCGCGATCGGGGGGGAGCTGGCGGCGAAGGCCACGCCCGATGGGCACACCTTGCTGCTCGGCAGCTCGGGCAACATGGCCGGCGCCCCCGCGATGCGCAAAAACCTGCCGTTTGACCCGATTGCCGATTTCACGCCGATTACTTTTGTGGGGTGGAACAGCCAGTTGCTGGTGGTGAATGCGGGCACGCCGGCGAAAACGCTGGCGGAACTCGTCAGTTATGCGCGCGCCAATCCGGGCAAGCTGGTGGTCGCCGCCGCGAATCCGTCGACGGTGTTTGCACTGGCGCAAGTCAAATCGACGGCGAAAGTGGATATGCTGAGCGTGCCCTACAAGGGCGATGCGGCAGCCGTGCCCGATATGATTACCGGACGCGCCAACATCCTGATCGGCGGCACCAATCTGGTGTTGCCGCATGTGAAAGAAGGCCGCTTGCGTGCCATCGCGGCGATTACCCGTACGCGCACGCGGCCCGCGCCCGATGTGCCGACGATGGTGGAACAGGGGTTTCCCAATTTCTCGATTTACGGCTGGTTCGCCTTGTTTGCGCCGTCGAAAACGCCGCTGGCCGTGATCGAACGGCTCGACCGCGAGGTGACCGCAGTATTAAAGCGCCCGGAAACACAGGATCAGTTCGGCAAGATCGGTTTTGAAGTGGGCAATATGCCGCGGCAGGAAGTGCCCGCCTTCGTCAAAGACCAGTTGAGTTCGTGGGCCGCGGCGGCGCGCGAGGCGGGGATCGAGCGGCAGTAATATTTCGCGGCAATAGGCGATACACGCGGCGCTCGTGTTGGACACGATTTCGTGAGGACAGGTAAGATGTCGCCAACACGAATCAACCCCAGACTTTTTATTCAGGAGTAGCCATGAAATTCTTCCAGGGTTTTTTACATTTCAATATCCGTTGCGCGGAGGAGGACTTGCCCGCCATCGAAAAATTCTACGGCGACGTGCTCGATCTCAAGAGTGGTCCGCGTCCGAACTTCAATGCGCCCGGCATGTGGCTGTATTACGGCGACGATCCCATTTTGCACGTCGGCGCGCGCTTCAAAAAAGGCGCGCAGATCAAGGACCATCACAGCGGCAGCCTAGATCACATCGCCTGGAAAGCCACCGGCGCGGTGGATTTTCGCAAGCGCCTGAAGTCGCTTGATATCGAATTCGAGGAGCAAAACATCAAGGACGCCGGCTATCAGGTGTTTTTATACGACCCGGTCGGCACCAAACTCGAATTCAATTTCGAGAAGGAACATGTGCCCGATGCGGTGCCGCTGGGGACTACGGCTGGGGCGAATATGCGGTGATCGCGGCTTCGCGGTAGCGATTCAAACGAGTAGGTCGGAACGCGCAGCGGTTCCGACAAGCGGTGGTGGCAACATCGAAAGTGTGTCGGAACCGCTGCGCGTCCCGACCTACGTATTTGTTTTTAAACAACTTTCTTTAAGGCTTTCCATCGCCGCCGCGACCCCGCCCTTCTGATGCGGCACTTTCGCCAGCGCCAGCCCCATCTCCACCCCGGCCAGCGTACCCATCAACGTCAAATCGTTGAAGTCGCCCAAGTGCCCAATGCGAAACACCTTGTCGGCAACTTTGCCCAGCCCGCTGCCGAGTGACATGTTGAAGTTATCGAGCACGACTTTTCGGAAGGCAACTTCGCTGTGGCCTGCGGGCATCAGCACGGCGGTGAGGATGCTGGAATGTTCGGTTTCGTTCTGGCACAGAATTTCGAGACCCCAGGTCTGCACCGCGCGGCGTGTGGCTTCGGCGTGGCGGTCGTGGCGTTTGAACACGTTGTCGAGGCCTTCTTCTTCGAGCATGGCCACCGCTTCGCGTAATCCATAGAGCAAATTCGTCGCGGGCGTATAGGGGAAAAATCCGGTTTTGTTGGGGCCGATCATTTCGTCCCATGACCAGTATGATCTGGGCAATTTCGCCGTCTTCGATGCGGCAAGCGCTTTTTCGCTCACGGCGTTGAACGACAATCCCGGCGGCAGCATCAAGCCTTTTTGCGAACCGGCGACGGTGACATCCACGCCCCATTCGTCGTGGCGGTAATCCATCGAGCCGAGTCCCGAAATCGTATCCACCAGCAGCAGCGCCGGGTGTTTGGCGCGGTCGATGGCTTTGCGCACTTCGGCGATTTTGCTGGTGACGCCAGTGGAGGTTTCGTTATGCACCACACACACCGCCTTGATGGTGTGCGCCTTATCTTCATTGAGCTTGGCTTCGACCGCAGCGGCATCCACGCCGCGCCGCCAGTCGCCGCCGATGAATACCGGTTGCAACCCCAGGCGTTGCGCGAGCTTTTGCCACAGCGTCGCGAACTGGCCGGTTTCATACATCAGCACCTTGTCGCCGGCTGACAGCGTGTTGACCAGCGCGGCTTCCCACGCGCCGGTGCCCGAGGCCGGGTAAATCACCACCGCGCCTTTGGTTTTGAACATGCGCTGCATGCCCGCGAGCACGTCGTAACCCAGGTGCTGAAACTCCGGCCCGCGATGGTCGATGGTGGGGCGGTCAATCGCGCGCAGTATGCGATCCGGCACATTGCTGGGGCCGGGAATTTGGAGGAAGTGGCGGCCGGCTTGGTAGGTCATGGTGAGGCTCCTGAAGGGGTGGGGTATTATAAGGGCAGCAAACTAATTGATGCCTACCATGTCCATCCGTCCCGGCGACACCGCCCTAGCTACCCGCCTCAAAAAAGAACTCCAAGGGGAGGTGCTGTTCGACGCCGCCACGCGCGGGCGCTACTCGACTGACGCGTCGATCTACCAGATCGAACCCATCGGCGTGGTGATACCGCAGACGGAAGAAGACGCGGTAACCGCGATGCAAATCGCCCTTGACGCCGGTGTGGCCGTGCTGCCGCGTGGCGGCGGCACGTCGCAGTGCGGGCAGACGGTCGGCGAGGCGCTGATTATCGATGTCAGCAAATATCTGCGGCACGTGGTTGATTTCAATGCCGAGGCGCGCACTGCTGTCGTGCAGCCCGGCGTAGTGCTAGACCAACTCAATGCATTTTTAAAACCGCACGGCCTGTGGTTTCCGGTGGATGTGTCCACCAGCGCGCAAGCCACGATAGGCGGCATGACGGGCAACAATTCCTGCGGTTCGCGCTCGATTTTTTACGGCAACATGGTGCATAACGTGCGCGGCGTCTATGCTGTGCTGGCCGACGGCAACGAATATCACTTTGGCGCGGCGCCGTCGGATTTGTCGCAGATCGATGGCCCGCAAAGTTATCGCGAACTGGTGCAAAAAATCCGCGATATCGCCGTGGCCAATGCCGATGAAATCGAGGCGAGATATCCGAAGCTGCTGCGCCGCGTGGGTGGCTACAACCTCGACATGGTGTCGGGCATGGAGTTCAACATGGCGCATCTCTTGGTCGGTTCGGAAGGCACGCTGGCCTATTCCAAGCGCGTGCATCTGAATTTATCCGCGTTGCCCAAACACAAAACCCTGGGCGTGTGCCACTTCAAAACGTTTTACAAGTCGATGGAAGCGCCGCAGCAGATTGTGAAGCTCAAACCCACCGCGGTGGAGTTGGTGGATCGCACCATGATCGGGCTCGCGCGCAGCAACGCGGCATTCCGCCCCATCGTCGAGAAATTCATCAAAGGCGACCCGGATGCGATTTTGCTGGTGGAATTCGCTGGCGACGACAAAGACGAACAAGTCGCGCGGCTCAAGCAACTGGTCGAGCTGATGGGCGACCTGGGCCACCCGGACAGCGTGATCGAAATCACCGACCCCAATTTGCAGCGCGACGTGTGGGAAGTGCGCAAAGCGGGGCTGAACATCATGATGTCGATGAAGGGCGACGGCAAGCCGGTGTCGTTCATCGAAGACTGCGCCGTGCCGCTGGAGCACCTGGCCGAATATACCGATCGTTTGACGAAAGTGTTCGAGAAGCACGGCACCACCGGTACCTGGTACGCGCATGCGTCGGTCGGCACGCTGCACGTGCGGCCGATTTTGAACATGCGCGAAGACGGCGCACACAAAATGCGCGCCATCGCCGAAGAAGCTGCCGCGATGGTTAAGCAATACAAAGGCTCGTACTCCGGCGAGCACGGCGACGGTTTGGTGCGCAGCGAATGGATCGCGCCTTTCTTTGGCCCAAAGCTTACACAAGCCTTTGAAAATATTAAAGATATTTTTGATCCGAAAGGGTTGCTCAACCCCGGCAAAATCGTGCGTCCGTCGAAGCAGGACGACCGTTCGCTGTTTCGCTTCAAGCCGGGTTACAAAACCATATCGATCAAAACGGTTTTGGATTGGAACGAGTGGGGCGGCATGGATAAGGCCGTGGAGATGTGCAACAACAACGGCCACTGCCGCAAATTCGATGCGGGGACGATGTGCCCGTCGTTTCGCGTCACGCGCGACGAGCAGCATCTCACGCGCGGGCGTGCCAACACTTTAAGGCTCGCGTTGTCAGGGCAACTCGGCCCGGATGCCTTTACCTCGGACGAAATGCATAAGGCGATGGACCTGTGCGTGTCGTGCAAAGGCTGCAAGCGCGAATGTCCGACGGGCGTGGATATGGCGAAGATGAAGGTGGAGTTTCTTCATCATTACAAGCAGCGACACGGGTTTACGTTGAAGGACAAATTGATTGCGAATTTGCCGCGGTACGCGCCGTGGGTTTCTAAGCTGGGTCCGCTGGCGAATTTGGCGCAGGCGATTGGTAGGGGGTTTGTGGGGTTTGCTTCGCAGCGGAGTTTGCCCAATTGGCGCGGCAACGCACTTTCAACCCTCTCCCCCTCGGGGGAGAGGCAAGGGAACACTTGGGGGGAGAGGGGGCAAGGTGAAGAATCGCGAGAAGTGGTGTTGTTCCTCGACACCTTCACCAACTACTTCGACCCCGAAAACGCCCACGCCGCGCTCAAAGTTTTAGAGGCCGCCGGCTACAACGTACACCTCCCGCAAGCCAAAGACACAAAACGCCCGCTCTGCTGCGGCCGCACCTACCTCGCGACCGGCATGGTGGACAAAGCCCGCGCCGAAGCCCAACGCACCATCGACACGCTCCTGCCCTACATCGAACGCGGCATCCCCATCGTCGGCCTGGAGCCCTCATGCCTGCTCGGCATGCGCGACGAATTTCTCTCGATGATGCCAACGCCGCAATCAGCCGAACTCGCGTTGAATGCCTATCTCTTCGAGGAGTTCATCGCACGCGAACTGGATGCAGGTCGCTTCAAACTCAATCTGAAATCACTGCCGCAGAAAAAAGCGCTGTTGCACGGCCACTGTCATCAAAAAGCCTTCGCCGCCATGCCCGCCGTGCTGCGTGTGCTGAAACTGATTCCCGATCTGCAAACCGAGCTGATCGAATCCAGTTGCTGCGGCATGGCCGGGAGCTTCGGCTACGACGCCGAGCATTACGAGGTGTCAATGCAAATGGCCGAGGCCGCGTTGCTGCCCAAGGTGCGCGAAGCCGGCAAAGACACGCTGATCATCGCCGACGGCACCAGTTGCCGGCATCAGATCCAAGATGGCGCGCAGCGCGAGGCGGTGCATGTGGCGCGGGTGCTGGCGGACGCGCTGTAGCGCGCGCATCACGACACGTCGTATATTTTTTTCTCATAGATAGTGTTGATCCGCGCGCCATCCCACACGTAGCAAAAGTGCGGTCCCTGGAGGCAGTTGGACAAAATGCGCGGACGAAACACGCCGATGCAGGCGCCGCCTTGGTGCCGCACGCTGTCATATGTGATGCCCGAGGACTGAATCGCTTTGAGCTGCCGGCCCATGGCTTTGCCCGCAGCGTAGTTATCCGGGTCATAAACATCCGCTAAATCAGAGCGGCCCCGAATGTCATGCAGGTCGCCATCCACGTCTGTGAGATAGGTGCGCATATCGACTTCAATCGGCGCTTCGTTGGTGCGCGATAAAAAGCGTGCGCGCGAATGCCGGGTTTCTTCGATAGCGGTGGCGAGCGACTGCGCGGCGTAGTAAACGCCGTAGCTGCCGTCGCTGAAGCGGCTGCCTTCGGCATCCAGATGTGTGAACGCCGCCATGATCGGTGTGGCGCCGGGGCCGGTGACGCGTTCTTCCGGCGGCAGCAGCGAAATGTCGCCGGCCTCTTGTCGCAAACGCGGGTTGGTGAGGTTTTCTACCGCGAACACCGCGTCCAGATCGGCGGGGTCGGCCACGCGGTCAAACAGACCTATCGGCGGAAAGCGGCTGGGTACCAGCCGGTAGCACGGCTGCCACGACACGCGCGATAGGTCAGGAATCAAGCTCACTTTTACCTCACCCGCCGCGCTGCGCGTCGAGATACTGTCGCACCACGTACAAATCAGCGACCTGCCCCGACCGCATGCGATCCAGCGCGCTGCGTCCGCCGAACAGCGGCGCGGTATTGGGTTTTTTAAGCCATGCGTCGGCGGCTTCGGCTTGCGGCAGCAGCACCTGCAGCGCCGAGTAGATGCCGAAGAGGTAGGAAATCCGCTCCAGCACGTCGTGAGGTAGCGCGACTTTCTCACCCTGCTTCCATTTGTAAAACGTCGACCGCGGCGGGTTGCCCAACAGTTGCATCAGCTCTTTGCTGCCGAGCTTCCATGCGTCGGCGATGCGAAACAAGGTGCGCAACGCGGCTGCCGACAGGTTCGCGGCGGACGAAGTGTTTTTGGCGACTACATACGGCGCGGCGGCCTCCTGGGCTTCTATGGTTTGTAGGGGCATGGGTGTGTCCCTATAGAGACTAATTGTAAATATAGTCCCTATGAAGACAAAATGCAACGGGCTCTTTACCCACTGCGACCTGGATCAGGAGTGTCATGAAATATTGATTATTTTCATATACTTATAACGATACGGGCGATGGCTGTGCCGGTCTGCGGGTGGCGACGGGACTAAACCGCCCGTGGTGGAAGCAGGCTTACAATACCCGCGCGCGCTCCGGCCCTGCGTCCCTTACAAAAAGCCTCGATACCGATCTGATGCAGTCCATCATCACCCCGCAGACGGCGCGCCCATCCGGCGCCGTTGCTACGCCATGGCTGCTCGACGTCGAAAATCTCCACGTGCAATTCAATACTTCGCGCGGCGTGGTGCGCGCGGTGGAGGGCATTTCCTATCAGGTGCGCGCGGGTGAAGTGGTGGCGCTGGTGGGTGAATCGGGTTGCGGCAAGTCGGTGTCGTCGCTGGCGATCATGCGGCTCTTGGCGCAATCCGGGCGCGTGACACAGGGGCGCATTGTGTTCGATGGCCGCGATTTGCTGACCCTCAGCGAAGACGCCATGCGCGCGATCCGCGGGCGCGACATCGCGATGATTTTTCAGGACCCGATGACCTCGCTCAACCCGGTGTTGACCGTGGGGTATCAAATCACCGAGCCGCTGTTGCAGCATTTGCGCATGACGCATGATGCAGCCCGCGCTCGCGCCATTGAGTTGTTAAAGCTGGTAGGTCTGCCCGATGCCGAATCGCGGCTCAATCAATATCCGCATCAGTTTTCCGGCGGCATGCGCCAGCGGGTGGTGATTGCCATTGCGCTGGCGTGCAACCCCAAACTCATCATCGCCGACGAGCCGACTACTGCGCTGGATGTGACGATACAGGCGCAGATTCTTGAGCTGATGAAGCGCCTGTCGCGTGAGCTGAATATTGCGCTGGTGGTGATCACGCACAACCTCGGCATCGTGGCGCGCTACGCGGATCGGGTGAACGTGATGTACGCGGCGCGCATGGCAGAGCAGGGCGCGGCGGACGCGGTGTTTGCCAAGCCGTTGCATCCGTACACCGCGGGCCTGTTGCGCTCGGTGCCGCGCCTCGATCAGCCGCGCGGCTTAAAACTCGAAACCATCGATGGCGCGCCGCCGGATTTGCTCGCGCCGCCGCCCGGTTGCCGCTTTGCGCCGCGTTGTCTTGCGCGCCAGCCGGCGTGCGAACAAGCGTTGCCCGATATGGTTGAAGTGACGGCAGACCGTCACACCGCATGCTTGCGTTCTCGCGAGCTGGAACGCGTGGGCCCGTTGGCGCTGGGCTTACAAGCCGCCGCCGCAAGCAGCGCGGTGGTGAAAGCCGTGGATCGCACCACGCCGCTGCTCGCCGTACGCGAACTCAAAACGTATTTCGATGTTTCCACAGGGTTGGAAGCCTTCGGCGGCAAAAAAGCCGAAGTGCGCGCGGTGGATGATCTGTCGTTCGAGGTGTTCAAGGGTGAAACCGTCGGTCTGGTCGGTGAATCGGGCTGCGGCAAAACCACGGTGGGGCGCACGCTGCTGCGGCTGGAGCAATCCACCGCCGGCGCCATCCACTTTAGCGGCGTGGATGTCACGCATGCGCAGGGCGACGCACTGAAAAGTTATCGCCGGAAAATGCAGGTGATATTTCAGGATCCATTCAGCTCGCTCAATCCGCGCATCACTATCGGTGAGAGCATCGCCGAGCCGCTGCTGGTGTACAAACTTCAGCCCGACAAAATTGCGGCGCGCGCCAAAGTCAGTGAGTTGCTGCAACAGGTAGGCTTGTTCGATTACATGGCCAGCCGCTACCCGCATGAACTTTCCGGAGGTCAACGCCAGCGCGTGGGCATCGCGCGCGCGCTGGCGATGGAGCCGGAATTCATAGTGTGCGACGAGCCGGTATCGGCGCTGGATGTGTCGATCCAGGCGCAGATTATTAATCTGCTCGAAGATTTGCAGAAGAAACTGGGATTAACCTATTTGTTCATCGCACACGATCTGGCGGTGGTGCGGCATATCTCCGACCGCGTGATCGTGATGTATCTGGGCCGCGTGATGGAGATCGCTGATCGTGATGCGTTGTATGCCGCGCCGTTGCATCCGTACACGCAGGCGTTGCTCGAAGCCGTGCCGGTGCCCGACCCGCTGATCGAAGCCCAGCGTGCACATCGCGTGCTAAGCGGCGAAGTGCCGAGTCCGCTTACCCCGCCGACAGGTTGTGTGTTTCACACGCGCTGCCCGCGCGCCGATGCGGCGTGTAAGATGCAGCGGCCACCGTTGCGCGAGGTTCAACCGGGTCATTTCGCGGCCTGTATAAAAATCTGAACCCGCGGCGACGTGGCGTGGCACGATGCGGAGGATTATGCGTAACTATTTGTTTTTATTTATATTTTTGTCTTCGTCATGGGCGGTTGCACAAACCCCTCAGGCGACACAGGCGCCGCTAACCGGCGGCGTGCTGAAGTTCGCGGTGGTGGGCGAGCCCACCAACTACGACTGCCACGCGCAATCGTCGTTCAGCTTCATCCAAGCGGTGCGCCCGCATTACTCGACGCTGCTGGCGATGGTTGCCACGGACGCCGCGAAGTATCCGGCGGTCAAGGGCGATCTCGCGGCATCGTGGTCGGTGTCCGAAGACCGCCTGACCTATACCTTCAAACTCAAGCCGGATGTGCGCTTTCATGACGGCGCGGCGCTCACATCGGAAGACGTGCGCGCCAGCTACGACCGCATCCGCCGTCCGCCGCCGGGCGTGACTTCGGTGCGCGCGGAACGCTATGCTGACATCGCGGCGATTGAAACATCCGACGCGAACACCGTGGTGTTCAAGCTCGCGCGACCGAACAACGCCATGCTGCTTTATTTCGCCAGCCCGTTTGATTGCATCTACCGTGCCGCCAAGCTCAAGGACGACCCGAAATTTCCGGAGCGCCATGTGCTGGGCACCGGCGCGTTCGTGTTCGATGCGCACACCCCCGGCGCGCAATGGAGTGGCAAGCGCTACGCGAACTACCACGACAAAGGCAAGCCGTATCTCGACGGCTACGCTGCGCAGTTTCTGCCGCGCGAGCGCATGGTCAACGCGCTGGCGGCGGGGGAAATTCACGCCGAGTTTCGCGGCCTCGCGCCTGGCGATCGTGAGATGGTGGCCCGGACATTGGGTGCGCGCGCGGACGTGCAGACGTCGCCGTGGTTGTGTGCCCTGACGGTCACCTTCAACACCGCCAAGAAACCATTCAATACCAGTCGCGTGCGGCGCGCGCTGTCGCTGGCGATAGACCGCCGGGGTGGCGCGCAAACCTTATCAAAAGTGTCGATGGTGCAGCAGGTCGGCGGTTTGTCGCGGCCCGGTACCGTGATGTCGCTGTCGGAACAGGAGCTCGCCGCGCAACCGGGCTTCGGCAAAGACATCGAAGCGTCGCGCGCGCAGGCGCGCAAACTGTTGCAGGACGTGGGCGTCACCGACCTGTCGTTCACGCTCATCAACCGCGCGTCTGAAACGCTCTATGGCCCGGTCGGCGATTATCTGGTGGAGCAGTGGCGGCAAATCGGCGTGACCGTGCGCCATGAGCGCCATGCGCCGCGAGAATTCCTCAATGCGCTGCATCACGTGTCGTCCGCGTTCGATGCCGCGCTGGATTTTGCCTGTGATTACGCCGACGAGCCCAATCTGCAATTCGCGCGCTACCTGTCGCATGACCGTACCGCGACCAACTACAGCCACCATACCGACCGCCCGCTCGACAATCTGTATGACCAGCAATCCGGCGAAGCGGATCGCCGCAAGCGCTATGATCTGATCCGCGAATTCGAGCGCCGCGCGTTGCGCTTGGCGTATACCGTGCCGGTGCTGTGGTGGCAGCGCACGGTGGTGATGGATCGTAACGTGCGCGGCTGGCAGATCACGCCGAGCCACTACCTTGGTCAGGATTTAGCCGAGGTGTGGCTGGCGCGGTGAATGGGGCAGCTTTAAATCTTGCCGATATTTTTAACCACCACCGCCATCCGCTTGTAGTCCGACTCAAAAAACTTCACGAACTCCGCGCCCTCGCGATAATCGGGCACGACGTTCGCTTTTTCCAGCGCTTGTTTGAAACTCGTGTCGTTGGCGGCGCGGCGGATGAGGTCGCGCATTTTGGTGAGTGTGGCGGGCGGCACGCCCTTGGTGGTGAAGAGGCCCACCCACAAATAGGCTTCAATATCGAGGCCCTGCGATTTGAAGGTCGGTACATCCGGCATCGTGGGATAGGGTTTGACGCCCCAACTGCCGATGGCTTTGAGTTTGCCGGATTGCACGTAGGTTTGCAGCGCCGCTGGCCCGCCACAGGTGATTTGCGCGTGGCCGCCCAGCGCCTGCGTGATGGCGGGGCCGCCGCCAGTGGTCGGCAGGTGGCGAAATTTAACGCCCGCGGCCTGCGCGAACATTTCCAGCGGCGTATGCAAAATGCCATATGGGCCGGAACTCGAATAGACCAGTTCGCCGGGGCGTGATTTCGCCAGCGCGATAAACTCCTTGGTGTTCTTGACCGGCAGTTGTGGATGCACGGTCATGATCAGCGGGTCGGCCGACAGCAGCGCGAGCAATTCGATTTGCTCCATCGAGAACGGCGACTTCACGCCATAGAGTTTGTCTTTTTCAATCGCCAGATAGAGATTCGGCGTGGTCACGAGGATGTGATGGCCGTCCGGCGGCTGGTTGGCGACAAAGGCGGTGCCGGCGGCAGCAACCGCGCCAGGCCGGTTGACCACGGGCGCGGGATGGCTGGTGAGTTTTTCGAGAATCGCGGACAGTGGCTGGGCGTGGATCTGGTTCATGCCGCCGGGCGGGTTGGGCACGGTGATGGTGATGGCTTTGGTGGGGTAATCCTGCGCGTTCACACTTATCGCTGTCGCTGTTGCGAACGCGGCGGCGCAGGTGATGGCGGTCAGGCGGATCGTGGTCATCATGGTCAGGCTCTCCCAGTGTTCTATCTGATTGCGTTGCGGTGCATTCGCTTTGTAATGGGCCTGGCCGCGCGCGTCAACCACGGCCGCGTTTGCGCAAGCATACGCCTGCCGTTAAGCTTTGCCCCGAGGATTTTTTCGGAGGGATTTATCCGTGACGATGCGAATCACTTTTTATCTAACCGTGTTTGCGCTCGCGCCGTTTATCGCGCCGCCCGCCGGTGCGCAAAACTATCCCGCCAAGTCCGTGCGCGTGGTGAATCCCTACGCCGCGGGCGGCGGACTGGATGCGATTTTCCGCCCGGTGATGGCGCGCATGACGGAGAACACCGGGCAAACCTTTGTGATCGACAATCGCGCGGGCGCCAATGGGCAGATTGGCTCGGAAATCGTCGCGAAGGCCGCGCCCGATGGCTACACGCTGCTCACTGGCACCACGGGCGCGCTGTCGATTAACGCGGCAGTGTTTCCAAAGCTGCCTTACGATCCGGTGCGCGACTTCACGCCGGTCAGTAACGTGGTGGAAACGGCGTTTCTGCTGCTCACGCATCCGTCGTTGCAGGCGAACAACGCGCGGGAACTCGCGGCACTGGCAAAAGCCCGTCCCGGACAGCTCAGTTATGCGTCGTTCGGCCCCGCGAGTTCCGCGCACCTGGCGGGCGAGTTGTTCAGCATCGCGGCGGGACTGAAAATGATCCACGTGCCGTACAAGGGCAGTGCGGCGGCGACGACGGATTTGATGGCGGGGCACACGCAACTGATGTTTGATTCGTTGCAATCGTCGTTGACGCATGTGCGCAGCAAGCGCCTGCGCGCGATTGCCTATGCGGGCGCGAAACGCTCCCGTGTTGCGCCGGGCGTGCCGACGATGGCGGAATCCGGCTTTCCTGAAGTCATCGCCGGCTCCTGGTACGGCGTGCTGGCGCCGGCGAATATGCCGCCAGCCATCGTCACCCGTTTGCATGCGGAAATCGTCAAGGCGGCCAACGCGCCGGATGTACGCGAGCGCCTGGAAAATGTGGGCGTAGACGTCATCGCCACCACGCCGCTGGAGTTTGCGGCAGCGATCAAATCGGACCTCGACCGCTGGAGCAAAGTGGTCAGGCAGGCGAACATTCGGCTGGACTGAGCGGCGCGTCAGTCGGCTTTAGCGCCGGATACGCGCACCGCCTCGGCCCACTTTTTGAGTTCGCGCTCGACGTAGGCGGCGAATTCCTTCGGCGTTACTGCCAGCGCGGTGGCGCCTTCCTGACTGAACCGGGGTTCGACGTCGGGGGCGCGCACCACTTGATTGATCTCCCGGTTCATGGCGTTGACGATGGCCGCCGGGGTGCCCGCAGGCACCGCAACGCCGTACCACACGCCAGCCTCAAAGCCGGCGAAGCCGGACTCGGCGACCGTCGGTAGTTCCGGCAACAGCTTCACGCGCTCGGCGCTGGTGACAGCAAGCCCGCGCAATTTGCCGGCTTTGATTTGCGTCAGCATCGGCACGATATTGGAGATCGTCAACGGCACGCGTCCCGACAGCGTATCGGCTATCGCCGGCGCGGTACCACGGTAGGGCACATGGGTGATTTGCACGCCCGCGCGCAGCCGGATAATGGCGCCGGCAAGATGCGGCACGCTGCCGTTGCCGCTGGACGAGTAACTCAACTGGCCCGGATGCAGTTTGGCGTGGGCCACCAGTTCAGCGACGGATTTCACCGGCAGCGACGGGTGACTGGCCAGCACATAAGGCGCGGACGCGATCAGGCTCACCGGGGTGAAATCCCGCAGCACATCAAACCCCAGCTTCGGGTGCAGCGCCGGCACGATGGTGGTGGGCGCGGTTTCCAGCATCCAGGTATAGCCGTCCGCGGGCGCCTTGGCGGCGAGTTCAGTGCCGATGACGCCGCCCGCGCCGCCGCGATTGTCGACTACCACGTTCTGGCCGTAACGCTCGGTCAATTTTTGCGCCACCACGCGCGACAGGTAGTCCGCGCCCCCGCCCGGCGGCCACGGCACGATAAAACGAATCGATTTCGTGGGAAAGGTGTCCGTCGCGGCGGCAATGGCAATGGTATTGCCCGCCAGTGCCGATATCAGCAACACCCGCGCGCATCTTGCACCCTTAGCAAGCATCATGCACGACCCTCTCCGTAAGGCACGTCTGCCGCTTCACGAAAACCCCGCGTTGTATAATATCGTAACTTATGCATCGTAATACCGCGCCATCGGTATCACGCCTTTGCCGTTGCCATCCGTCCACAGAACATACTGAGTACCGAGGAGGTCATTCATGTCTGCTTCCGTTTCCGCCAGCCCCACCATACGCGTGTATGAGCCGCATGCCGAAGAGAGCAGCGATCAGGATGCGCTCGCAAAACGAGCGTCAAGCTATGACGGCAAAGTCATCGGCCTGCTCGACAATACCAAGGATATGTCGCGCGAACTGCTCGAAGAGGTCCAAAGCTTGTTGCAGCAGGATTTTCCGACGGCCGAGTTTCGCTATTTCCGCAAAAAATCCGTGAGCGGCATCGCGCCCGAATTGCTGAAACAGGTGGAAAGCTGCGACGCGGTGATCACCGCGCTCGGTGACTGAGGGTCCTGCTCGTCGTGGAGTGTCCGCGACAGTATGGCTCTGGAACGCAAGGGCGTGGCGACGGCCACTTTCGTTACCCACACGTTTTCCAGCTACGCCGAAGGGCTGTGCCGCATGCAGAAAATGCAGCAATTGCCGCTGGTGGTGATCGGGCATCCGGTGGCGGCGCGTCCGGTGGATGAATTGCGCGAGAAGGTGCGTGCCGTTCATGCCGCCGTGCGCGATGCACTGACGGGCAAACGGTAGTAACACCGAAAACACGGGAGTAACCATGAGCAGCACCGGCCCGACCCTTGCGCGAACCTTCGAAGTCGAAGATTCTTACCGCAATCTTCAGTCGTATTTCGACTATTGCTATGAAAAAGGCTGGACCGACGGGCTGCCGGTTTATCCGCCGACCGAAGAGGCGCTGCAGGCCATGCTGCGCTACACCGATCGCGGCCGCCACGAGGTCATCGCCGAAATTCCGCCGCGCAACGGCGCCGCGACCGTCGAAAAGATCGCCATCAACGCGATCATGACCGGCTGCCGCCCGGAATATTTGCCGGTGCTGATTGCCGCCGTCGAGGCCATCGTGGAGCCGCAATACAACCTCTATGGACGGCAGACCACCACGCATCCGGGCGCGCACCTGCTGATCGTGCACGGCCCGCTGCGCAAGGAGCTGGAGGTCAATTGCCGGCAGAATGTGTTTGGCCACGGCTTTCGCGCCAATGCCACGCTGGGCCGCGCGCTGCGTCTGATCATGATCAATATCGGCGGCAACAAGGCGGGCGTGACCGACATGGCGACGCACGGACATCCGGGCAAATACAGCTACTGCATCGGCGAAGATGAAGAAGGCAGCCCGTGGGCGCCGTTTCATGTGGATCGCGGACTGGCCCCTGAAACCAGCGCGGTCACGGTGATGTGCGCGGAAGCACCGCACAATATCAACGACATGGTCAGCAAGACGCCGCATCTGTTTCTCGGTTCGGCCGCATCTACCATGTCGTCGCTGGGCAGCAACACGCTGTATACCAGCGGCAATCAGAGCGAACACATGCTGGTGATGACGTCGGAAACCGCGCGCTGGTTTGTTGAGCACGGGTGGTCCAAAGCCGACGTGCAGATGTACCTGTTTGAAAAGGCGCGCAAACCGGTGCGCGAGATGCGCAACCGCGGCCACTGGGAAGTGACGCCGCTGCCAAATTTTGTGGATACCAAAAACGACGACAGCCTGGTGCCGATCACCGGCCGACCGCAGGATATTCTGGTGCTGGTGGCGGGCGGGCAGGGCCGGCACATGAACGCGATACTGACAGCCGGCTACACCCGCAGCGTGACGCGCGCCATCACGCGCAAGGACGGAACGCCGATTGCCTCCACGCGGGAGTTCGTGGCATAAATGCGTGGCGTAAGACCGGCGCGTGCGCCGTAGCTATAATGCGCCGCGCCACCACGGTGGCCAATTTATTCGCACACCAAAGTTGTTGTTCATTTTTCCGGAAACCAAAACATGTTTAATCCCTTTAAGCAACTCGAATTGATCGAAACCGAAGTGTTCATGTCGATGCCGGCGAAGTTTCGCAAAAAGCAGCGCACCGCGTGGTCTGATCCGAACCGCCAGAACGCCGAAGTCGAATGCTTTCTCGAAGGCCCGTCGTTTGATCGCGAAGGCAATTTGTGGTTTGTCGATATTCCGTTCGGCAGAATTTTTCGCATCACGCCGAAAAAAGAATGGGAACTCGTCACGCAATACGACGGTTGGCCGAATGGTTTGAAAATCCACAAAGACGGCAGCATCTGGATTTGCGATTACAAAGAGGGCCTGCTCAAGCTCGACCCCAAAACCGGCAAGCTCGAAACCATTTTGCGCACCGCGTTCAGCGAAGGCTTCAAGGGCTTGAACGACTTGCACTTTGCCGCCAACGGCGATTTGTATTTTACTGACCAGGGGCAAACCGGCATCGCCGATCCGACTGGCCGTGTGTTTCGCTTGTCGGCTGCCGGACGGCTCGACCGGCTGTGCGATAACCTGCCCAGCCCCAACGGCATCACGCTCTCCACCACCGACAAACATTGCTATGTGGGCGTCACGCGCTCGCAGCAAATCTGGCGCCTGCCGATTATGGCCGACGGCAATATTTCCAAGACCGGCGTGGCGATCCAACTGTCTGGCGGCGTCGGCGGCCCTGATGGCGTGGAGATGGATTCCGAAAACGGTTTGCTGGTGTGCCAATTGGGTGTGGGCATCTGGCGCTTCGACGCCAACATGCTGCCTACGCATCTGATCCACTCGCCCGATCACAAGCATCATCATCTGGCGAATATCGCGGCGGGCGGGCCGGATCTGAAAACGTTGTACATCACGGAGTCGCTGTCGGGTGATATTCTGATGGCGAAATTGCCGGTAGCGGGCAAGAAACTGTTTTCACACCAATAACCATTTCGCTCCCTCTCCTGCAAGCGGGCGAGGGGGCTTCTCGCTGACGCCTTGACGCCCTCCCCCACGTACACCGGCTTCCGCAACGGCGCACGCGAAGCCTTCGGCCCGTCGGCCGCTGTGATGACGGCAGGGTTCATCGGCTTCGGCGCGCTGGCGAGCGATTCCGGTATGCCGTTTTGGATCGCGGCCATCGCTACCGCGTTGATGTGGGCGCTGCCCGGCCAAATCATTCTGGCGGAGATGGTTGCGGCAAAAGCGGCAGTGATCGCGATTGTGCTGGCGGTGTGGGTCAGCGCCGCACGTTTTTTGCCCACGGGCATGTCGATGATGCCGCTGATGCGCATGCATCGTCACGAAACCCTGAAAAAACTGTTTGTCGCGCAGTTCGTGGCGAGCACGAGCTGGGTGTTGTCGATGCGCAATTTCCCGAACATGCCCGAGGCCGAGCGCGCGCCGTGGCTGGTGGGCTTTGGCACCGTGTGTACGACACAGGGCGTTTTGCTGTGCGGCCTGGGCTATCTGCTGGCTGGCGCGGTGCCGGCCGAGGTCAACGCGGGACTGGTGTACGTGACGCCGATTTACTTTACCTTGCTGATGTTCGGCGACATTCGTTCGGCCACCATCGGTGTGGCGGTAACGTGCGGAGCCATTGCCGTGCCGCTGGCGCATTTGCTGGCGCCGCACTGGAGCCTGCTGGGCGGCGGCATGGCGGGCGGCACCGTGGCGTATTTCATTCTGCGTGCGCGGCGAGGGAAGGTACGTTGATGGAATTGCTTGCGCTCACGCTGCTCTGCGGGCTCGCCACGTATTTCTGGCGTGCGATGGCCGTGCTGCTCTCCGGTAGGCTCACGCTCGACAGCGAATTGTTTCGCTGGATCGAGTGCGTGGCGTATGCCATGGTCGCGGGGCTGATGGTGCGCATCGTGCTGCTGCCGACCGGCGTGCTGGCGGCTTCGCCAATGGTGGATCGCGTGATGGGTTGTTTGCTCGCGCTGGCGGGGTACCGGCTGTTCAAGCGTAATCTGCTGGCGGGCATGGGCGCGGGTGTTGGCTACTTCATCGCCGTCACCTATTTGCGGATTTGGCTCGCATGAGCGGGAAAATTTCACTAAGCCGTGACGGTGTCGTCGCCACGGTGTCCATCGACAACGCCGACAAACTCAATGCGCTGACGGTGGCCATGTGGCAAGACCTCGCACGCGTGATGCGCGAGCTGTCAACGGACGACACGTTGCGCTGCATCGTGCTGCGCGGCGCGGGCGACAAAGCCTTTGCCGCCGGCGCCGACATCGCTGAATTCGCCACCGTACGCAACACACGCGAGCAGGGCGTTACGTATCACCGAGAGCATGTGTACGGCGCGCTGCAAGCGGTGGCCGAGTGCCGCCATCCGGTGGTGGCGATGATTCACGGGCCTTGTGTCGGCGGCGGGTTAGAGCTGGCGTGTCAGTGTGATTTGCGCATCAGCGGCGAATCGGGCCGCTTCGGTGTGCCGATCAACCGGCTCGGGTTTTCGATTGCGTACGACGAACTCGCAGCCGTGCTGCCGGTGGTGGGCCGCGCGGCGGCGCTGGAAATTCTGATTGAAGGCCGCGTGTGGGATGCACGCGAAGCGTTTGCCAAAGGCCTGCTCACGCGCGTCGTGCCGGATGAAAAACTCGCTGACGAAACACGCGCCACGGTTGAACGCATTACGGCGGGCGCGCCGCTAGTGGCACGCTGGCATAAACAATTTATTCGCCGCCTCATCCCGCGCGCCGAACCGCTCACCGCGAAAGAAATCGACGACAGCTTTGATTACTTCGAGACGGAAGATTTTCGTATCGGCTACGCGGCGTTCCTGCAAAAACAAAAACCCAAGTTTACCGGTCGGTAAATTATAAGTATCTGTTTTTACACAATAATTTGACATGTAGTATACTTGCGCCGCCAGAAGCGAATGCACATCGCTCAGTGTCAAAAATAAAACCCGGAGGAGATTTCATGAGAGTTATTTCAGCGATGGCGCTTGCCGCCACGGCAGGTTTGGCCGCCCATGTTTCGCACACATGGGCGCAGGAATGGCCCACGAAAGCGATCACCCTGGTGGTGCCGTTCCCGGCAGGCGGCGGCACCGATGCGTTCGCGCGTCCGTTGTCGGCGATTCTGTCCAAGCAACTCGGCAAACAAATCGTGAATGACAATCGCGGCGGCGCGGGTGGCAATCTCGGCGCGGGCATCGCGTCGCGCGCGCCCAAGGATGGCTACACCTATTTCATGGGCGCGGTGCATCACGCGATCGCGCCCAGCGTCTACAAAAAACTCGACTACAGCCTGGAAAAAGATTTCACGCCGCTCGCGGTGGTGGCGGTGGTGCCGCAGGTGATCGTGATCACGCCCAAGCGTATCAAGGAAACCGATCTCGCGTCGTTCATCGCGCTGGCGAAAAAAAATCCCGGCAAACTGAATTACGCGTCGGCGGGCAGCGGCACCTCGCATCATCTCGCGGGCGAGTTGTTTAAAATCGCGGCGGGCGTGAACGTGACGCATGTGCCGTACAAAGGCGCGGGCCCCGCGTTGCAGGATCTGCTGAGCGGGCAGCAAGTCGATGTGATGTTCGACGGCATGGGCTCGTCGGCGCAATACATCAGGTCCGGCTTGATCATGCCGCTGGCGGTGGCGTCGAGCACGCGTTCGGCGGCGTTTCCCTATGTGCCGACGGCAGCCGAGGCCGGGTTGAAAGGATACGAAGTCTCAACGTGGTATGCGCTATGGGCGGTGGCGGGTTCGCCGCAAGCGGTGAATGACCGCATGGTTGCGGAAACCGCCAAGGCGCTCGCCAGCAGCGAACTGAAATCCCTGTGGGCCGCGCAAGGCGCGGTGCCGGGACCGGCCAATTCGAAAGACATGGCGGCCTTCGTCAGCGTGGAAATCGCCAAGTGGGCCAAGGTCGCGAAGAGCGCCAATATACAAGTCGATTAGTTAAGTTTGCTACTCACTGGACCCCCCCCTTGAAGGGGAAGGGGTTCCGTTGAGATGCACCGAACCATTTCAAGAAACAGCATCTTCAGGAACCCAGCATGTCAGGCCCTTTATCACACATCAAAGTACTCGACCTCTCCCGCGTGCTCGCAGGCCCGTGGACGGCGCAAAACCTCGCTGATCTGGGCGCAGAAACCATCAAGGTGGAACGCCCCGGCAAGGGCGATGATTCACGCGCCTACGCGCCGCCGTTTCTGAAAGACGAGCAGGGCAATGAGACCAAGGAGTCCGCGTATTTCTGCGCCGCCAATCGTGGCAAAAAATCCATCACCGTGAATCTCAGCAAGCCCGAAGGCCAGCAACTGGTGCGCGAGTTGGCGACGCGCTGCGACGTGCTGGTCGAGAATTACAAGGTGGGTGATCTCGCGCGTTACGGTTTGGGTTACGAGGATTTGAAAAAACTGAATCCCGGTTTGATTTATTGCTCCGTCACCGGTTTCGGTCAGACCGGCCCCGCTAAAGACCGTCCCGGCTACGACTTCATGGCGCAAGGCATGGGCGGCTTGATGAGCATCACCGGCGAAGCCGACGGCCTGCCCGGCGCCGGCCCGCAGCGCGTGGGCATCCCCATCATCGACATGACCACCGGCATGTACGCCACCATCGCCATCTGCGCCGCACTCGCGCATCGCGCGGTCAGCGGCAAAGGCCAGTGGATCGATGTTGCGCTGCTCGATACCACCGTGGCCTTCCTCGCCAATCAGGCGATGAATTATTTCGCCACCGGCGAATCGCCCAAGCGCATCGGCAACGCGCATCCGAACATCGTGCCGTATCAGACGTTCAAGACGCAGGACGGCGCGGTGATCCTTGCCTGCGGCAACGACAACCTGTTCAACAAATTCTGCGAAGCCGCAGGCTGCACCGAATTATTGAAGAACCCAATCTTCGTCACCAACGGTGACCGCGTGACCAACCGTGTCGAAGTCACGCGCGTGTTGAATGAAATTTTTGAGAAGCGCACCACGGCGGAATGGGTCAAGCTGCTCGACGACGCCGGTGTCGCCAACGGCCCCATCAACACCATCGCGGAAGTATTCAAAGAGCCGCAAGTGATCGCGCGCGGCCTCAAAATCGAATTGCCGCACGCGGTAGCCGGCAAAGTGCCGCTGGTAGCCAGCCCCATGCGCTTTTCCGAAACGCCGATCAAGCACGAAATCCCGCCGCCCGCGGTGGGGCAGCATACGGATGAGATTCTGCGTTCGGTATTGAAGAAAACGGATGCGGAGATTGCAGGGTTGCGTAGTGGCGGGGTTGTGTAATCGGATCGGGCGCTACGTCAATGGCTCCCGTAACCGGCCTCTCGCTGATGACGAATGGCAGTAATCCGGATTCGACTGGTAGCAGGGTAGTACGCGTACAACGCAATATATCCTGACTGCCCGTGCGAGATCACCAGTTCGCGCAAACGGGAATGGCTGTATCTCCGCCTGCCGATTTCGGGGTGCGTATCAAGGATTCGAATCGCTGAACGGATTTTGTCCATATGATCCAGAGCGGTATCCGGATCACTTTCTTGATTGAAGGAAAATATTTTTTCGAGATCCGCTTGAGCCGCGTCCGAGAACTCAATCATTTCAGTTTGCGCGCCTTGGGCCGCGTAACCTTCTTGCCCTGTGTGCGCGCGCGAATGTAATCGAATACCTCTTCGGCAGGGATGCCTTTCCCGGTCTTTTCCATATCCGCAAGCCGCTGTTCTGCTTCTGCGTAAAACGCCGCCCTGGTTTCCTCCGCAGCAAGACGCTCCTCAATGGCGGTAACCATGAATGCATGCGCTGTCGTATCGTGATCGCGAGCGAGTTTTTCGACACGCCGTTTGGTTTTTTCGGGGATTCTCAGTGAAACAGCCATGGTTCGCCTTTGTACTACAAATGAGATACAGCCATGCTATGGCAGGACGGTGTAAGGGTCAAGCCGCCGTCGCAATCGCGCACCGCGACGCGAGGCGGATGGACAGCCGCCCATGCCCGCGTTGCTGACTGCCCAGTTCTCGACCGGCAGGCCGCCTATTCTTTCGGAGGAAACCCGGTTTAGGTGTCAATGGTATTCATTTTGATATTCAACCGAGATTTCCCATTAGCCCTCATTTCTAATGGAAGCCATTAGCGGAAGTCATTGATTCGTAAGCCTTTCAGGTTAGGCGCGGGGTAGAATTTGTGTAAGCGTCCGCGAATCCCCGTCTAGCGTTTGTCTCTGAATTTGCCCAAAGTGTGCTCTTTGACGAAAGGAGCGAACGATGGCGAAGCATACAAGGGA